>PIVY01000293.1 GCA_003353795.1 bacterium | reverse complement strand
ACCCACAGCGAGGCCATCGGTCGGGCCACCAACAATCAGGCCGAGTACCGGGCCGTGCTGGCGGCGCTCGAGCAATGCGATCACTGGGGCGTGGGGCGCGTGCACCTGAATGTGGACAGTGAACTGGTGGCCCGGCAGATCATGGGAACGTACCGGGTCAAGAGTCAGGATCTACTGCCCATCTTCCAGCAGGTGATGCACCTGGCGAAGGCGCTGCGCGAGTTCAAGATCCGCCACGTGCCCCGGGCCAAGAATGCCCACGCCGACCATCTTGCCAACCTGGCGCTTGATCAAACGTCCTGACCGCGCCGCCTTTGATGCGATTCTGTCACAATTGTGTGTGACAAGCGTTAGTCGCCCGTCTATCATGAACCCTGAGGGAAGTCGGAGAGACGACCGCGGGGCCTCGCGCCTTCGGGCGGGACGGTCTCGAGGAAATTCCGGGCTCCAGAGGGCAGGGTGCCTGGTTAACGGCCAGGAGGAGCGATCCTAGGAAAGTGCCACAGAAAATATACCGCCGCATCGGTTTACCGGTGCGGTAAGGGTGAAATGGTGAGGTAAGAGCTCACCGCGCTCCTGGTGACAGGAGTGGCAGGGTAAACCCCACCCGGAGCAAGACCAAATAGGGGAGGAGAGGCTGCCCGCCTCGCTCGACTCCCGGGTAGGTCGCACGAGGCTGTCGGCAACGGCGGTCCCAGATACATGGTCGTCACCGCTCGACCTCGGTCGCGGCGGTAACAGAACCCGGATTACGACCGGCTTCCCTCGCCGGGTCATCCCGGCCCTTTTCCATACGTGGATCTGTCGCGGTGTGCGCGCCGCGGAAGGGGAGTGACGGTTGCAGATCGAGATGCCGCTGACGCCCGATTCTGCTGAGAACAGCGCATCGGGATGGTTCACGGGTCGGCCGTGGCGCGCGGGCGACGTGCCCGCCACCGATACGGTCGATCGACTGCGCCGTGAAGTACCGCTCATGGAGCCGGTTTCCGAACGCTTGCTGACCCTGCTGGGGTCGCGGGGGCTGATCGCCCGGCGCGATCTCGAGAGCTTCTTCTATCCCTCCCTCGAGCATCTCGACGACCCCTTCCTCCTGGTGGAAATGGACAAGGCCGTGGCCCGCGTCATGCAGGCTGCGCGCGGTAGCGAGTCCGTGGCCATTCATGGTGACTTCGACGTGGACGGCATCACCGGCTGCGCGGTCCTGCATCTGCTCATGACACAGCTCGAGGTCGGTGGTAGCCGGGCCCGGGCCCAGTCGCCGTTCATTCCCGACCGCACCCTGGACGGCTACGGCGTGGCGGCCCGCATGGTCCGGCAGTGGGCGGCCGAGGGCGTCACCCTGCTGATCACCGTGGACACCGGAGCCGCGGCCATCGCCGAACTGGAACTGGCTCGCGAACTGGGCATGGATGTGGTGGTGCTCGATCACCACATCTTCGAGGAGCGACCCTGCGCCGTGGCGCTCGTCAATCCGCGACGCCCCGACGCCCGGTATCCCAATCCCGACCTCTGCGGTGTGGCCGTGGCCTTCAAACTGGTCCAGGCCATCCAGCAGGAACGCCCCGATTGTCTGCCCGACGGATTCCTCGAGAGCCTCACAGACCTGGTGGCCCTGGGGCTGGTCGCCGACCAGATGAGCCTCACCGGCGAGAATCGAGTGCTGGTGCGCAAGGGCCTGGCCAGGCTGGCCGACCGGCAGCAGATCCGCCCTGGCCTGGCGGCTCTCTTGCGAATCAGCGGACTCGATCGCGGCTTTCCGGTGACGGCCTCCGATCTGGCGTACCAGGTGGCTCCGCGGCTCAATGCCTGCGGCCGCATCGGTCGGGTCATGGCCGCACTGGAGCTGCTCCTGACCGACGATCACGGCCAGGCCGAGAAGCTGGCCCAGGAAGCCGATCGGACCAACACGCGCCGCAAGCAGGCCGACCTCGCCCTCAAGGAAGAGGCCGTGGACATGGCCCGGCCCTACGTGGAGCGCGGTGATCCGGGGCTGGTATTGCACTCGCATACCTGGCACAAGGGGGTCATCGGCATCGGTGCGGCCCGGCTGGTGGAACTCTATCAGCTGCCCACCATCCTCATCGCCGAGGAGGGCGACGAGGCCCGCGGGTCGGCCCGCAGCGTGGCCGACGTGGACGTCAAGGCCGTGCTTGACCGCTGCGCCGGATTCCTCCTTCGCTACGGCGGCCACAGCCAGGCGGCCGGGCTCACCCTGCGCCGGCGCAACATCGCCGATTTCCGTGAGGCCTTCCTTTCGGCCCTGCGCCGCGAACCCCAGAAGGGGCCGGTGCCCGTGGCCTACGATCTCGACCTGCCGCTGGCGGACATGTCCGCCGAGGACGTGGCCAAGCTGGTCTGGGAACTGGACAAGATGGAGCCCTTCGGCTCCGGCAATCCCAAGCCCGTGTTCCGCAGTTCGGGACTGCAACTCAAGCAGAATCCTGCGGTGATGGGTGGCGGCGCTCACCTTCGGTTCGCATTCCGGGCCGCCAACAATTCCCGCGGCGGCAGCCCCGCGCTGAGCCGTGAATTCGTGGCCTTCGGAGCCGGCGAGGCCTGGCGGCGCGAGTCGTCGCGCCTCGCCGGGGCCGGTCACGATCCCCTCAAGGCGGCCTGGGAAGTCCTGTTCCAGGTCGGTCGCAGCAATTTCCGGCCCCGCGGGGGAAGCTACGATCCAGTCCAGCAGCTGCTGGTGGATATCCGTCCCGCGTCGATCTCATGAAATCCGGCGGAGACGGCGGCGAACTGGCCGTCCGCCTCGAGGCCATGATCGCGCAGGTGGGCGAGTACAATCCGGGCAGTAACGGCGATCGCTTGCGCAAGGCCTACGAGTTCGCTCGCGAGCACCACGCGGATCAGCGTCGCAAGAGCGGCGAACCCTACATCACCCACCTGCTCGGCGTGGCAGAGATCCTTGCCGAACTGCGCCTCGACGACGACACGCTCTCGGCCGCCTTGCTGCACGACTCGGTGGAGGACACGCCGGTCGAGCTGGCCGAGGTGGAGGAGGTCTTCGGCGCTGACGTGGCCCACATGGTGAACGGGGTCACCAAGATCGGGAGTCTGGCCATCGCCAACCCCGAGGCGCGCAAGGCCGAGACC
>PIVY01000612.1 GCA_003353795.1 bacterium | reverse complement strand
CGCCGGTTCACACGTCGGCAGGGGATTCGAGGGGGCGGTGATACGCCTCGATGAAGCGCAAGCTCGCCGTTTCGGACCGGACCACCATGGAATGTGTGACGGCACGTCCTGCCCGAAAACGAACACCTTTCAGCGAATCGCCGGGGGTGACTCCAGTGGCCGCGACGATCGTATCGCCGGCGACAAAGTCATCGAGCCGCAGGACCCGCGCCGGGTCCTCGAAACCGGCCTCCTGCGCTCGGCGGCGGTCCGCCGGGTCACGCACCACCAACCGGGCCTGCATGTCGCCACCGCCTGAGTGCATGGCCGCGGCCGAGATCACGCCCTGGATGGCACCACCGATGCCCATGAGCATGTCGAGGCCCGATTCAGGCACCAACGTGGCCAGGGCTGCGCTCACGTCGCCGTCGCCGATCAGCCGGATACGCGTGCCGCAAGCACGGAGCTCACGGATCAGCTCGCGGTGCCTGGGCCGATCCAGGACCGCGACCGTGAGCTCGCCGATCTCGATCCCCAGCGCCTTCGCAACGCGAGCGAGGTTGTCGGCGGGTGGAGCTTCGATGTCGATGGCTCCTTCGGCTCCGGGACCGACGACGATCTTGTCCATGTAGACGGCGGGAACATCGAGCAGCCCACCTTCGCGGGCAGCCGCCACCACACTGAGTGCGTTGGGCCCACCGGACGCACAGGGCACAGTGCCCTCGAGGGGAATCCCCACCACGTCCAGCCGCTCCTCGGTCCCGTCGCCGAG
>PIVY01000611.1 GCA_003353795.1 bacterium | reverse complement strand
CAAGTTCAACATGATGGAGACGACGGTCGAGTACTTCGGCGGTCGCAGACGCGAACTGGTGGACGACGCGGTGGCAAGGGCGGTGCTCAGACTGCTCAGAGAACGCACTACGGCGCGGCTCATCGCCACCGATACCAACATATACGGCAACAACGGAATCACTCCCGAAGATTTCAACTACCGCTACCTGCTCGATGAGTTCGAGGTGGAGTTCGCCGACTCCAATCTAGCCCCCTTCGCCACCTACGAGGTGCCGGGCGGAGGCTGTATGTTCGATCGCTACACCCTCAACGCCGTCTTCCAGGAAGCGGACGAGGTGATCTCCATCGCCAAGATGAAGAACCACTTATACATGGGCGTCACCCTGTGCACCAAAAACCTCTTCGGCCTGCCGCCGATGATTCCTCCGGAAGGGCGCACGCGCAGCTACTTCCACCACCTGATTCGCCTCTCCTACGTGCTGCCCGACCTGGCGATGATCACCCAACCCTGCCTGAACATCATCGACGCGCTGGTCGGCCAGCAGGGAAGGGAGTGGCGCGGCCGGGGCGTGATCGGCGACGCCCTGATCGCCGGCGACCAGATCATCGCCACCGACGCCTGCGGAACTCACCTGATGGGACACGACCCGGCCTCCGACTGGCCCACCCCGCCGTTCCGCCGGGACCGCAACCACCTGTTAATCGCCGCCCAGCGCGGCGTTGGCACAGTCGACCTGAACGAGATCGACTTCGAGAGCGAAGTAGAAGCG
>PIVY01000144.1 GCA_003353795.1 bacterium | reverse complement strand
GACGAGGCCGATCACGAGGTCATCTGGCGCCGCCTGGTTGACGGGGACCACCCAGGCGCCTAGAATGGCGACGCCGGTTCCGGGACTGCCCGGGACCTGTCAGTCGATTCGTGGTTTCAACAACACGACGGCTCGACGATCAGCGGAAGTCCGGTGCAAATCCGGCGCGGCCCCGCCACTGTAAGCGGCGACGAAACCCGCACCAAGCCACTGGAGCCCGGCCCCCCGCCTCGGGGATGGCAGGCTGTTCTGGGAAGGCGCGGCGAGTAGAGCGACCCGCAAGCCAGGAGACCGGTCCCGAGCCCTTGTCTTCACCTTCGTGGGAGAGGTGTGACAGTGACGGTCTCGGAGACCGCAGGCCCCGGTTGGCCCCATCATCTGGGCGAACGATCCCAGGGCCGGCGTCCAGCAAACAGCACAGTCATCGGGTTTCTCGTATGCCCTCGCGTTGCCGTGATCGTGGCGGCGGTATCTCTGCTCGCGCCCTTGTCGGCGGCGGCGGCGCCCGCCGAGACGGCTCTCGCCGCCGTGACCAAGGACACCCTTGTGGTGCGTGGCCGGTCGGTGACGGACGGGATGCTGCCGGCCGCGTCGGGCGTGGTCACCGTGGTGGACCTGGAGGACGACCGGGGGGGCGGAGACCTCGCCGATCTTCTGGCCCGGGTGGCCGGATTGCAGGTGCGGCGGTATGGCGGACTGGGCGCTGAAACGGTACCGTCGATTCGAGGATCCACCGGGGCCCAGGTGCAGGTACTCGTGGACGGACTGCCCCTGGCCGATGCCCAGCGCGGCGTCGTGGACCTCTCGCTCCTACCCTACGAACGGTACGATTCCGCCGAAGTCCATCGCGGCGTGGTGCCGGCGGGTTTTGGCGGAATCGGCGCTGCGGGCGCCATCAACCTCCGCACCCGCGAGCAGTCGGCCGGTTCCGAGGCGCGGCTGTTCGCCGGCAGCTTCGGTGACGTCGGCGGCCGGCTGAGCCACGGATTCAGCGGCGGCGAGGGAGCCCGCCGCGGGCTGGTCCTGGTGCACGGTCGACGCATCGACAATCAGTACGAGTATCTCGATCACAACCAGACCCTGCACGACCCGTCCGACGATACGGTGCGGACCCGCGAGAATGCCGACTTCGCCCAGTGGGGGGCGCTCGGGCAGGGCGAACTGCGGGGACGTGCCGGGCTGGCTCGCGCCACAGCCGGGTATGTACGCCGCGACGGTGGTCGGCCCGGACCCATCAGTTTCCCGAGTCCCAACGCACGCGTCCGGCAGGAACGCGCCGACGGTCGGTTCGGGCTGAGCACCCTCGACGATGCGGTGACCGTGGACGTGGTCGCCGCCCGGAACGAGAACTGGCTCTTCGATCCCGAACGCGAGGTGGGCCTCGATCCCTACGACCAGACGCGGGCAGTCAGCGACGACCTGCTCGGGAGGCTGGTCTGGACCCCGGCCTGGGATCTCGGCGGAGCGATGGCGCTGGGCGCGACGGCGGGTGCGGACGCGCGCCGACAGTGGTACCGCGAGACCAACGACGAGGTCGACGATCCGCTCCGCAATCGCCAGACCCTGTCGGCCTTCCTCGGGGCCTCGCTCGATTGGTTCGGCCCCCGGATCTCGCTGCGCCCGGCGTGGCGCTGGCAACGGATCCGCGACGATTTCCCACCCGTGCCCGACCTGCCTTCGCTGCCCGAGGAAGAGAACGTGGTGCACGAACAGGATGCCGTGTCGCCCTCGCTGGGCATGGGCTGGCAGGTGATTCCCGACCGCCTGATGATCCAGGCCCACTGGTTCGAGAGCGTGCGCCAGCCCACGTGGATCGAGCTCTTCGGTCAGCCCGGCGGTCTGGCTGGCAATCGGGAACTGATTCCCGAAGAGATCCGCGGTCGCGATCTCGGCGTGCACTGGACGCCGGCCCCGGGCACGGCGCTGCGTGTGACCGCGTTCCGACACGACACCGAGAAGACCATCATCTACACGTGGGCCGGTTTCGGGATCTCCCGGCCCGCCAACATCGGTCGCTCACGCAATCACGGCGTGGAGGTGGAGGGCTATCTCCAACGTGGTGCCGTGGACCTGGCCGCCAACGTCACCTGGCAGGAGCCTCGCGACGCCGGCGGACTCGATCCCACCTACGAGGGCAAGGCGCTGCCCTACCTCAGCGACTGGGATGCGTTCGTGGATCTGCGCTGGCGCCTGGGAGCCTGGCGCCCGGGCGCGACACTCTTCTATCAGAGCGAAAACTATCGCACGCGCTACAACCGCGACGTCGATCGTGCGCCGGCTCGCACCCTGTTGAACCTGTCCCTGGCGTTCGCCTGGAGGCGGAGCACCATCACCGGCGAGGTGCTCAACGTCACCGACAACAACGTGTACGACGTGGAGGGCTACCCGCTGCCTGGACGCAGTGTCCGGGTGGCTCTGCACTGGCATTAGACGGGCCCGGCCCGAGGAGGCATCATGCGTATCTTCACACTCATCACCATCCTGCTGACCGCCTCGATTACCGGCGCCCAGACCCACGGCGTGGTCATCGGCACCGACTACTCGTCGGCGGGTACGGTAGGGCTGTTGGAACTGACGGCGCCTTGGACGGTGACAGCCGATCTCGCGTCCATCCATGCCGACGCCAACGGTCGCTGGCACGATGATCTGGTGTACATCGTCAACCGAGCCGGCGCGGACAACATCCAGGTACTCGACCCGGCGGCCGACCTGGCCGTGGTGCGCCAGTTCAGCCTGGGCCTGGGCCGCAACATCCAGGACATCGCCTTCCTCGAGGACGGCACCGCCTACGTCAGTTGCTACGACACCGCCGAGTTGCTGCACATCGATCCGGTCACGGGCGCCATCCTGCACGTCGTCTCCACGGCCGCGTTCGCCGATGCGGACGGACTTCCGGAAACCGGTCGCTTGCACCGCCGGGACGACCGCCTCTTCCTGACCTGCGAGCGCCTCGATCGCGATAGCTGGTACTCCCCGGTGGGCGACAGCTACATCCTGGTCCTCGACACCGGCGACCGCACCTGGATCGACTGCGATCCGATCTTGCCGGGCACCCAGGGCATCCTCCTTTCCGCACCCAACCCGTACACGGATTTCGTGCGCACCGGCGACCACCTACTCATGGGGTGCAACGGTTTCTACGCGGTGGCGGACGGCGGTGTGGACGTGGTCGATCCGGTGGGCCTGGTCTCGCTGGGGTTCGAGATCACCGAAGTCGAACTGGGCGGCGACGTGGTGGCCCTTGCCGGCGGTCCGGACGGCCGACGTCACGTGATCGTCAGCAGCAGTTCATTCGTCACCTCGGTGGTGGCGTACGATGATCAGGGCCTCGTCGAACTCCTCGCTGCCGCAGCGGCGTACGACCACGCCGCGCTGGCCTGGGACGGCGACTTCCAACTCCTCGTCGCCGACCGCGCGCTGGGAGCCGCGGGGGTGCGGATCTTCGATGCGCAGAGCGGCGCCCAGCTCACCACCGGCCCGCTGGGCACGGGCCTGCCGCCGGCGCTGTTCATCCTGCCCGAATCCACGGCGGTGCCGGTGGTCGATCTCCCGACTGCCATTCTATCGCTGGCGCCACCGTGGCCCAATCCCGCCAACCCCCGGACCCGGGTGGCGTTTCAGGCCCCGGCCGGGGCGACAGTGCATCTGCGCATCATCGACCTCCGGGGTCGCCTGGTGCGTCACGAGACCCTTACGGCCGGGCTGGACGGCCATGGCGCCTGGGAGTTCGACGGCCGGGATCGCCGCGGCCGCGCCGTGGCCTCCGGTGCCTACCGGTGCGTCCTGGAGGGAGCCGGTGGATTTGCGGCGCGGAGTCTCACCATCGTCCGGTGAGCGAGATGCTCCCGGGGCCGCCCGCCTCCCGGCAGGGCGGCCCCGAACTGTCGGAATGGTTCGCGATTTTTGGTTCTGTCGGTTCGGCGAGAACGTAATGCGCTGTATAATAGTGCGTTATGGAATAATGAATATATTCGACCACGAATTCTTGAATTTCCTGCGTCACCAAACCCATCCGGCACGCCATGACAGTCTCGTCGAGGTTGGCGGGTCCATGTGCACCGTTGGGGGATGCATCACGAATCCGCAGCCTCACGCCCCCCACCGGCAGACTTCCTGGCAGGGTGTCTGCGTCGGAACATGAGTTGTTCGTATCCGAACAGGTACTGGAGCCCGTATCGCCACAAGTTTTCTCGCCCGAATCTCAACAGCTCTCCGGCGTAGGCGCCCGCAGGATATGCGGGCGCCGAGCTTTTCGTTGCCCCCAGGCGTGCTTTCGCTAATATCGGTACGGTCACCATCCTGGAGGAACGACCGTGCCCCGGATCTACACCCGCACCGGCGACGACGGCGACACTGGCCTGGTGGATGGTTCCCGAACCACCAAGGCGGATCCTCGCGTGGATCTGTACGGCGAGGTCGACGAGTTGAACAGCGTTCTCGGGCTGGCGCTGGCCAGCACGACCGACGCTGACGAGATCGCCGAGCTTCGCGACGCGCTCTCACGCATCCAGGTCGAGCTCTTCGAACTGGGGGCGCTGCTGGCTGATCCGGTGCGCTGCGAGCGCTTGGTGGCGGGTACGGGGGACGACCACGCTGTGGACGGTGCCGCCCTCGAGCCCGTGATCGACGCTCTGGAAGCGCCATTGTCGCCGCTGAAAGCCTTCATCCTGCCTGGAGGCGAGCCCATGGCGGCGGCACTGCACCTGGCTCGCACGGTGTGTCGTCGTGCCGAGCGCAAGGCCGTGGGCCTGCGCCGCGAGGGTACGGCCATGCCCGAGAGCGTCCTCGTGTACCTGAACCGCCTGAGCGACCTGCTCTTCGTGGCGGCCCGGCATGCCAACCACGCCGCCGGCCGCGAGGACGTGCTGTGGTCCGGACGCCGGACCGAGTCCTGAGCTGGAGATGCTGTGTTCCTGAGCGCTCTCTTTCCTTCCCGGCAACCCAGAATGGCCGCGAATAACGAGGCTGGCGGGGGAGTACCCCTGCGGTCCGACGCCGCCGAGATTTCCGACCCGGCGGCCGCGCAGGATCACGAGGATATCCTCCGCTTCCAAGGTGGAGACGTTGCGGGATTCGAGGCATTGATGAATCGCTACCGTCACCGCGCATACGGCGTGGCCCTGGGCTACGTGGGAAACCACGACGACGCCATGGATACGGTCCAGAAGGTGTTCATCCGGATTCACCGTTCGCTGGACAGGTTCCGGGCCGGCGAACCGTTCTTCCCCTGGTTCTACCGCATCGTCCGCAACACGGCGCTCAACCAGAAGCGGGACGAGACCCGCCACAAGGGCGACTGCCCGCTGGAGTGGGTGACCGAACCGGCGCGCCTGCCGTCGCCTTTGCAGGCGGCCGAGGCCGAGGAACTGAAAGCTCGTCTTTGGTCGGCCATCGAGACCCTGTCCGACGAACTCCGCGAGGTATTTTTGCTCTACACGTTCCAGGGACTCAAGTACCGCGAGATCGCCGATCTGCTCGACATCCCGCTCGGAACCGTCATGTCGCGGCTGCATGGTGCGCGGCGCCGGATCCGGCAGCATCTGGGGGAAGAGGAGATGGACTCGTGAGTGCACGACGACCCTTCGAACCCGAACAGGACGGCCCGCTGCTCTCCGCGTACGTCGATGGAGAACTCGACGCAGACGACTGCGTACTCGTGGATCATTGGCTCGCCGACGATGGTCGGGCCCGGACCGAAGTCGAGCGTCTGGTCCGCCTGAAGGCGTTCACGGATCATCTCGTGCTGCGGGAAGCGCCGAAGGAGGCCTGGGACGAATTCGGCAAGGGCATCTATCGCCGCGGCGAACGTGGCCTGGGCTGGACGTTGTTACTCGTCGGAATCGCCGTGGTGGGCGGATTCATGCTGCTGCGCCTCGGCATCGCGATTCTCACCGCGGCCATCCCCGTCTTCGTGCGCGTGGGTGTGTTCGTGGGCGCCACCGGCGGACTGATCCTGCTGATCTCCGCTCTGCGCCAGCGCATCTTCGCCCGGAAACGCGATCGCTACGACGACGTTCAACGTTGACGGAGGAACGACATGCTGCTGTCCACGATGGAAATGGTCCCCGGAAAGCGCATCACGAAGGTGGTCGGCCTGGTCAAGGGCAACACCATCCGGGCCCGCCACCTGGGCCACGATTTCATGGCCGGCCTCAAGAATCTGGTGGGCGGCGAGATCGACGACTACACCAAGATGATCGCCGAGAGTCGCGAGCAAGCCCTCGATCGCATGATCGCCCAGGCCCGCGCCAACGGGGCCAACGCCGTGGTCGGAATGCGCTTCGCCACCTGCGAGATGATGGACCATGCGGCCGAGATCCTGGCGTATGGGACGGCCGTCGTGCTGGAGGATGAGTAGGGGTGGGTTTGCCTTCGTCGTGGATACGCTTCGGCCCGCCGGGAGGCGGGCCTTCGCTATGCTTCGCATGATATCCACGACGAAGGCAAACCCACCCCTACTCATCCTCCAGCACGACAGCTGCCCCATACCCCGCGAGGCCCCCGATGCAAGCACGAGCATAGGACGTCCAACGACGATCTTCTCCCTCGGCGGCTAGTCGCGCAGGTTCAAGCGACTCCACAGCAAGGGCGGCCCAAAAGGCCGCCCAAAGCGAGGACCAGCGCGAACCTGCGCGACTAGCCGCCGAGGGAGAAGATCGTCGTCGGCACCGTCCTATGCTCGTGCAAGCTGTACTGGGGAGCGAGCCGGTCGTGGAGGGCGTCCACGTCGGTTTCGGTGAGGGAGGTGGACCAGAGCACCTTGACCTCGCGACCGCAACGTCCCTGCTCGATGTCGGTCACCGAGGGTACCGTCGCGAGCACGGTGCCGGCCTTGCCGATGCGGCGCAGGAGGAGGTAGGCGGCGAGGAAGCCCGGCTGGCGGCCGGGATCGAAGCGGAGATAGGTTTCGTAGGTGCGTTCGCCGCGCTTGAGGGCACTGAGCACCTGGAGCTGCATGGTGGGCGAGAGGTCGAAGGGCTGGCGGATGAGGTCGCCCAGGGCCACGCCGTCCTCGGCGGCGACGGTCTCGTTGGCGGTGAGCTCGTGAAGCGCCGCGAGCAATGTGGACGGCGGATCGGCCGGAACACCGGGCAACTGATCGGCGGCCGCGATGAGGTGGGTCACGCCGTCGAGCAACTGGTCCATGCGGTCCTGGGTGAGGTTCAGGCGTTCGGCCCGCAGGTAATCCAGCACGGTTTCCAGATGGTGGGCGAGCGTCGCCGGTCCCTCCGCGTCGAGCACGGTGAAGTGGCCCTTGACGGCGTGGAGGAGGCGAAAGGCGCCGTTGAGGTGGTCGGCGCTCGTCGGGTCGCCCTCGAGACTGAGAAGCGTATCCTGGAGGCGCTGCAGACAGGACTGGAGTTCCTGCCGCAGGTCCTCGGCTTCCTCGCGGTCGGTGTGGTCGACGTCGCCGCTTGCGGGTGTGGTGGTGTCCTGGGAAGGCGTCGGCGACGCGGCGGCCGGGTCGACCGACCAGGCGGCCTCGCTGATAGCGGCAGCGGTACGTTTGGCCGTCTGCAGGGCGCTCCGGTCGCCCAGGACCTCGGCCACCAGCGTGTCGACATCGAGGGTCAGCCCGAGGGTGCCGCCGGTGAAGACCGCCGTGCCGGCGATGGCCACGTGATGGCCCATGTTCTCGTCGAGCGGGATGTTGACCAGCTTCTGGGGGCCCAGGAACTCGCTCACCACGAAGGCCGCCAGGCCGGCGCGGCTGCGCAGGACGATCACCGGCATCAGGGCGGGTAGATCGGCCTCGGCGACCTCGCCGAGCACGCCCTGGAGGTCGAAGAGCGGCACCACCTGATCCTGGTAGAGGAAGTGGCGCTCGCGATCGAAGGCGGTGCGGATCTCGTCGCGCGGCAGGCCCAGGTTGGCCACCACCTGATCGATGGGCAGGGCGAAGAGCCCGGTGCCGGCGCGAAGGGTGAGGGCGTCCACGATGTTGACGGCGCGGAGCTTGGGGATGCGCATTGCGAACTCCGACCCCTTGCCGGCGACAGTCTCCACTGAGAACTCACCGTCGAACTCGTCGACCACGTTGCGAACTAGGTCGAGGCCCACGCCGCGCCCGCTGGTGGCGGTCACCTTGGCGACCGTCGACAGGCCCGGCGTGCAGAGGAGGTCCCGCAGGGGCAACCGTTGGGCGGCGTCGCCCAGTTCACGCCGGCCGGCGGCGCGCACGGTGGCCTCGTCGATGCCGGCGCCGTCGTCGCTCACGGTGATCTCGGTGAAATGCTCGCTGTCGGTGGCGCGCACCACGATGCGTCCGCCCATGGTCTTGCCGGCGCCCTTGCGTTCGATGGGCGGTTCGATGCCGTGGTCCACGGCGTTGCGCAGCAGGTGTAGCAGCGGGTCGACCAGGCGTTCGGCCAGGGCCTTGTCGATGAGCACGTCGGCGCCCTCGAACTCCACCTCCGCCTCGCGCCCCAGGTTCCGGCAGAGGTCGCGGACGGGGCGACGCAGGACGCGGAACGTCTCGCCGATCTCCACCAGCCGGATGGCCATGACCAGATCGTGGAGGTCCTGACTGATCCGGCGGGTGGCCTCGTTGCTGGCCTTGATCAGATGCACGCCGTCTTGGCCGACGTTGCCGCCCGTCCCCACCTGCCGTTCGAGATCCTGGAGGTTGGCGCTGGTGATGATGACCTCGCCGGCCAGCGACAGCAGCGTGTCGAGGTGGGCAATGCGGACCTGCATGCGGTCCACCGATGTCTTCTGGACCGTGGCGACCTCAGTCATGGCTCAGCACTCTCTCGATGATCTGGGCCAGATCCTCGCGGCCGAAGGGCTTGGGAATGAAGTCGTCGGCGCCCAGTTTCAGGGTGCGGACCACGCTCGCGGCGTCGCTGCAGGTGGAGACCATGACCAGGGGAGTGCCGTCGTACCAGCTCGCCTGTTGGAGTCGCCAGCAGAACTCGAAACCGTCCATGGTCGGCATCTGGATATCGGAGAAGATCACGGTGGTGCGCGCGATCTCGCCTTCCAGAGCCTCAAGCGCTTCGCGGCCGTCGTTATATGCGGCGACTTCCAGCCCCAGGTCGCTCAATTGCTTCCCGAAGATCCGACGCATGGTCGCACTGTCGTCGATGACCACGGCGCGCGCATCCAGCGGCAACACGGCCCGCAAGTTCTCAATAGGGTTCACCCGTTCTCCTTCCGTCCCCCCCCAGATCGTCAACCCAAGCGGTTCCTTTAATCTGTTCCTCCCCTCGCTCCTCACACCCCAAGCTTCCTGCGTTGATGTCTGGCGAACTCCACAGCAAAAGGGCGGCCCGAATGGGCCGCCCTAAGCGAGGACATCGCCAGACATCAACGCAGGAAGCTAGTCCACCATGGAGATGGCATCCTCGGGGCAAGCGTCCACGCAAGCTTCGCAGTCGGTGCAATCGTCGGGATCGACCTTGGCCTTGCTGTCGGTCAGGGTGATGCACTCGGTGGGGCACACGGCGATGCAGTCTTCGCAACCCGTACAGATGGCGGGATCGACGAGAGCGGGCATGGTATTCCTCCTGAGGAACAGGTGTCCTACGGTGGGCGGTGACTTGCACCAAATATCGATGGGTCCGGTGGCCAAGTCAATCTCACGGCACCGGCTCGGTCAACATTTTGGTGCGACCAAACCCGAAATCGGTTTTCAGTGATCGCGCTTCAGCAAGCTGTCCAGCGACCAGCGATCGCGAGGAGCCAGCAGCGGCACCAGGGACGCCAGCAGCAGCAGGACATCGCGGACGAGCAGATCGCGGCCCACGCCGTGGCCGCCTTCGGTGTGAAAACAACCGCAGGAGATGTCCAGATCACGGGCCAGGGCGGCGCCGATGGCCACGATGAACATGACCGTCATGACCGCTGCCAGCAGTGCTGCGCCCCGTCTCTGCCAGCCAAGGATGAGCGCCGCGCCGACGACCGCCTCGACCACCGGCAGGAGCCAGGCGAAGGCGTGCAACAGCGGCATGGGCACCATCCGGTAGTTGGCGATGGCCTGGGCGAAGGCCGCCGGGTCGGTCAGTTTGTCGAAGCTCGCGTAGAGGAACACCACACCCACGAGCCAGCGCATGGCCAGCACCACGAACGCGAGTGCATGATCGCGGCGACCGGTCATGGCGCGACCTCTTCACCGGTCGTCGGGGCGCCCGCCGCACGCCAGGCCGCGAATCCGCCCTGCAGGATGACCAGGTTCTCGTAACCCATGTTGACGAGGCGAGCGGCCACCGCGTCCACGGGGAGCGGCGTGTCGGCGCCGTAGAGGATGAGGGGATCCTCGGGGTAGAGGAAATCCATGACCGCCACGAGGTCGTTGTCGAGGCTCGTCTCGCGGATGATGAAGGAGCCCGGGATGACCGGTCGGCCGGCGGGCTCGCCGGCGCGGGTGTCCACGAAGTAGTGGCTGCCGGCGTCGTAGAATTCGCGGGCCTCGGCCACGCTCACCAGGGGAACCGTGAGATCCAGCGTGTAGACCTCGGCGTCGGCAACCAGGGGCAAGCGATCCCCGCGGACAGCCCAGGTCGCCACGGCAACGACCATGGCGACACCCAGCAACACGGCGGACTGGCGAAGAGCGCGCATGGCGATCAGGGTCGCACCATGTACATCACCGGGATCGCCATCACCGGCGTGCTCGCCAGATTCGTCGTGATGGTGAGCGAACCCTTGACCGCGCCGTTGTCGCCCACGAGTTCGTGATCGGCGGCCAGCGACTGGCCGTCCAGCCAGATCATGCACTCGCCCTTGCTGTTCTCGATCCGGCAGCGGATGCCCGGGATGTCCACCTCGGCGCCGGTCACCTCGAACTCGGTGCCGGGGCGATAAGGGGCCACCCGCACGCGGGTCTTGATGGGCTGCTCCGGTCGCAGCATCCGCAGGTTCACCTTCTCGGGGTTCACCACCAGGTCGGACACGAGTTTGACGTCGGCCTGCAGGTTCACCACCGGCACGGCGGGAACGTTGGTGGTCAGGGTCAGGGGGTCGCGATGGCGCCCGGGCGGCGCGTCGGCCTTGATCGTGAAGTCCACCAGCACCGTCTGCGCCGAGTTGCCGGGCCGCGCCTCGACGTCGAGCCAGGACTCGGGCCACGATCGCGGCGTGATCTCGAGCTCGGCGACCTCTTCGCTGCGGAAGGTGTAGGTCACGGTCTGCGTCTCGCCCACCTGCAGGGTGCGGAATCCGACCATGCTCTTGGCCGGTGACATGAACAGCGGCACCTCGATGTTGGCGGTGATGATCAGGTCCACCGCCGGGCGCTGGGGGTCGTTGCTGAAGACGTGCACGTACTTGGTCTGCTTGCCCTGGAATGTCTTGCTGTTGAAATGGATCTGCATCTCGGTGCTCTGGCCCGGCGCCAGCTCGGTGACCTCCAGGTCGGGCACGGTGCAGCCGCAGGTGCTCTCGACCTCGCGAATCTCCAGCGTCTCGTCGCCGGAATTGGTGATCGTGACCTGGACGTCCCGGGTCTCGTGCTGCTTCAGGGAACCGAACTCGATCAATTCGGGCTCGACGACGATGCGCGGCTCGGCGGCCACCAGGACCGGCACGAGCAGCAGGGCGAGAACGACAGGCGAACGATGCATGAGCGTATCCTCGGTGGGGAGTCGGTTTGCGAGACGACCGAACTGGAACATCCTCGCCGGTCGCGAGTTCCCGGCGGCGGTCCTCATAAAATTGTCCCTTCCCGGTTTCTCGGCAACCCCGTAACTTGCGGGCGAGAGTTTCGCTGAACCGGAGGCCTGCGTGGAGACCGACACTCGTCTGAGCACCGTGTTGCGTGGCGGACTGCTTCTCCTGGTGGTCGTGGCTGTAGGCACGGTCGGATTCATGCTCCTGGAGGGGTTCTCTCTCCTGGACGCACTCTACATGACCGTCATCACCATCAGTACCGTGGGATACGGCGAGGTGCGGCAGCTGCACGCGGACGGGCACATCTTCGTCATCCTGCTGATCCTTTCCGGCCTCATGGTGGTGGGCTACACGCTGACGTCGCTGGGGCGAGCCGTGGTGGAGGGGTCACTGCAACGATTCGTCGGGAGGAAACGCATGCTGCGGGAAATCGGGTCCATGCGAGGCCACATCATCGTGTGCGGTTACGGCCGGGTGGGCAAGACCATCTGCAAGGAGTTGACCAGCGAGAAGGTCAATTTCGTGGTCGTCGAGCGTGATGCGGACCAGGCCGAATGGCTGGCCAGCAAGGGCTACAAGGTCGTCGTCGGCGATGCCACGGAGGACGAGGTCCTCGAGGAGGCCGGCGTGCTCAAGGCGCGCGGACTGGTGGCCGTGGCTGCGCGCGACGTGGACAACCTGTACATCGTCATGTCCGCGCGCGAGATGTGCGCCCACGAGAATCCGGGATTATTGATCGTGAGCCGGGCCAGCGACGTGCGCGAGCTCCGTAAGATCCGCACCGCCGGCGCCGACCAGGTGATCTCGCCCTACAACATCGGCGGCGTGCGCATCGCCCAGGCGCTCCTGCGGCCGGCGGTCTACGAGGTCATGGACCTTCTCTCCTCCAGCGGAGAGATGGAGTTGAGCCTGGAGGACATCAGCCTGAATGAGGACATGTCGCTGGTGGGCCGCGCCCTGCGCGACACCAACATCCGCCAGGAGTTCAACCTCATCATCATCGGGGTCAAGAAGCCCGACGGAAGTCTCGTGTTCAACCCCGGGCCCGAGCACGTGCTCGAGGTCGGGGACGAACTGATCACCCTGGGCAGCCGCGACCAGCTCGACCGTTTCATCCGCAGCCTCTAGGTCCCCTCCGTGTCGGCTCGCCTGCATGGCGAACGCCCGGGTCGTTGTTATGTTTGGCTTAAATATGACACGAATGGTCGACAATTGCCGGCCCTTCCCCGAGCGAGGAGTCTCGTCATGTCCGAGCCCGCCCGTTCCGCCGCCGACGCCCGCCCCGACGAGCGCATCCACGACAGTGTCCTGGATCTCGTGGGCAACACGCCCCTGGTCCGC
>PIVY01000610.1 GCA_003353795.1 bacterium | reverse complement strand
CCACGCACGGAGCACGCAAGGGATTGGCCGATACCGCCCTGAAGACGGCGGAAGCTGGCTATCTGACCCGGCGCATGGTGGACGTCGCCCAGGATGTCGTCATCACCGAGGATGACTGCGGCACCGGACAGGGGCTGTGGACCAGTGCCCTGAAGGATGGCGAGGAGATCGTCGAGCCGCTGGCAGATCGTATTGTGGGACGCGTGCTGCTCGAGGACGCCGTCGATGCGGACGACCAGGTGGTCGCCGAAGCGGGCAGGCTGCTAGAAGAGGAGGATGCCAATCGGATCGCCCAGGCCGGCCTGGAACAGGTAAACATTCGTTCGGTGCTGACCTGCGAGGCGGAGCGCGGGGTATGCATCAAGTGCTACGGCCGCAACATGGCCACTGGCAAGGTCGTCAACGTCGGCGAGGCGACCGGGGTGATCGCTGCTCAGAGCATCGGTGAGCCAGGCACCCAGCTGACGCTGCGCACCTTTCATATCGGCGGAACCGCCAGCCGCATCGCCGAACAGTCGCAGATCACCAGCCGCCGCCAGGGTCGCGTCCACTGCGTCAATATCGATACCGTCGAACATCCCGAACTGGGAGTAACGGTTATCGGCCGCAATGGAGAGATCGAACTTCTGGACGAACAGAACCGCGTGCGCTCTCGCATCAACGTGCCGTACGGCGCCATGCTAAAGGTAAAGGACGACCAGGAGGTAGAAGCCGCTGTAGTGCTCTATGAATGTGATCCCTATAATAACGTC
>PIVY01000609.1 GCA_003353795.1 bacterium | reverse complement strand
CGCAGCCGGGACCGCGCCCCTTCCGCCTCGACAACGCTGGTCCAGGGGCGGCGGTTCGACTCCGACGGAGAGCCCCTCGGCGTCGAGTTCGTCGCGAACCAGACGGACGTCCCCGAAGGTGTCGAGCCTGACGTCGCGGCGCTCCACGGGGGCGACTTCGCGGTGGTGTGGTCGGCCGTCGAGGGGGATGTCTCGGACAACGTCACCGACGTCATGGTCCGGTTGTTTGGGCCGGATGGCCAGGGCTTCGGTCCGGAGGCCGTAGCCCATGAGTCGACTGAGAACTCGCAGCGACGCCCGGCAGTGGCCCGCATTGCAAACGGGGACTTCGCCGTCGTGTGGGAGGACCGCGTCCTTCCGTCGCGGACATCGGACAATGCGTCCGCGGTCCTGGGGCGTGTATTCAGCCCGTCCGGTTCGCCGGTGACGGACAGTTTCCGTGTCAGCCTCGAAGAGGATCTGGCGGCGGATCCAGATGTTGCCGCATCCCAGGCAGGCGGCATGATGGTGGCATGGCAGGAGACCGATGTGGTCGGATCCGACAACGGCACGGTCTCCATCGAGGTGCGTGTGCTCGGCGCCGACGGTACACCCGTCGGCACGCAGAGCACCCTCGACGTGGTTTGGCCAGGGGGGGCGCGCCGTCCCGGCGTGAGCGTCGATGCGCTTGGTGCCGCCGTGGTGGCCTGGGAGCGCGACCAGAACGGCTCGACCGGCTCGTGGGCGCGACGGCTCGACACCGCGGGCCAGCCG
>PIVY01000608.1 GCA_003353795.1 bacterium | reverse complement strand
CGAGGAGAGTACTCCGGGGCAAAGATGGCTCGGTCATTGCAGACCACCCATCCGCGGATTGGCATCCGCCCTCGCGAGGTTTACGGCCGGGCGCGGCGCGCTCGACCGGAGGCTCACGTGTTTACGGGCTGCCGGGGGTGCCGGCATGAATCGGGTCGCTTGACCGATCGCTTGCCGATCGGGAGACCCGGAAACCCGGCCTTTCCGATCGAACTCGGTACCTCGCGCTTCGGCCGTACCGTTCGGCGTGAATTTATCTGCCAACTCGACCTGAGGAGGGTCTGGATTCCAATGGACAAGAATACGTTACTCGCTCTTATGGTAGCGGCCGCGATCGCCGCTCCCACTTACGCAACTGCCGGAATCGGCAACGATCCGGTCCCCACCATCGACCCGGGGCGCGGCGCCAAGGCGCTCTACATCATCCCCAACGTGATCAAGAACAATGGTCTCGAAACGATGGTCACCTGTACTTCCGCCGAGACGAGTGACGTCTACGTGGCGCTCCAGATCTACGGCCTCGACGGCACCGGCCCGCTCAACGACGTGTCCTCCGGCTCAGCCAACGGCAGGGCGCTGCTTGTGTCAGGGGGTACCGTCACCATCGGCACCGGCTCCACCACCGCCATCAGCGAGACGGAGATCATCACCGGCCTCACCAACGTGAAAGGTGGAGCGGGGCGTGTCGTCGCAACCGGCAAGCGCATCTTCTGCAGTGCGGTCGTGATCGAGGAGGGCATCGAGCCTGCGATCACCA
>PIVY01000143.1 GCA_003353795.1 bacterium | reverse complement strand
CAAGAATGGCTGGCCTGCAGCCTGGCCGATTCCGTGATGCAGCATCCGGGAATCCGGAAAGCCATGGCCAACGACCCGAACTTCGTGGTGCCGGCGCTGGTTCCGGTGCGCGGTTCCGATGTCGTTCCACACTGCCTGAACTGGGCGGATCGGGAGAAGTTCAGCGGGACTTTGTTCAATGCGGAACGCAGTCTGGACGATTGTGAGAAACGGGCCGTCGCGTCCCTGCGAGGGGAAGCTGCCGAACTCGAGAAGCTGACCCGACGCATGCGCAACACGCGGGAATTCGTCCGGCACTACAACGGCGGCGACCTCGCCGACCCGTGAGTCGTGGCCGTCTGATCCATCGTTGTGCTGCAAGCGAACCGACGCAACTCCATTGCAAACATACCCGGAGTATGCTAATCCTGATTTGACGAGGTCGCGGAATGCAGGGGGCGCTTCGCGATACAGATGCAGTGTCAGAATTGGATATCCGATTCCCGACATATTTTGTGATGCCGCGCCGTTTTGCGTTCCTCTTCGGAACGCGCAAGCACTACGACGAAGCCCTGACATCCCAGGCGCCGGCCGGACCCCTTCGCTGATCGTCCCGAGACGGTCGCATCCGCAGGGAGATGAACCATGCCTACCGAGAACGAGACGCTCCGCGAGCTTTTGAACGAGGGTAATAACGTGATCCTGGCGTTCGCGTCGAATGCCGGCGCGACCGATGCCGCGGTCCAGGCTGCGTTCGACCTGGCGGAGGCGGCCAAGAGATTCTCGCCGACGACCTGGCGCACGATCTGGATCAAGGATCCATCGGCGCTGGAAGCGGATCTATCGCAGGCCGTCTGGGGGACGGGTGCTCCGGTTCCGGCCCTGCTCCTCGCCCTCGGCACGGGATTGAGCCGGGATCGCAAGGCGTTCGATCTGAGCGATCTGTCCAGCAGGACCGCCGTCCTCGGAGCCTTCGCTCATCGGTTCGGCCAGGGTGGCGCGGCATGAACGAGCGCCGCCGGATCGCGGCGTTGTCCCTGATCTTACTGGTTGGGATGTCACCGATCGCCCGGTCCGCCGACCCGGATCCCGCGCGCGTGGCCGCACCGCTGCGCGCCATGATCCAGCTCAGCGAGCAGACGGGCAAGAAGTTCGATACCGACGCGGGGCAGACCAGGGCGGCGCCGCTCGGATTCGGCGTACCGACCCAGGACGTGGACATCAATTCCACCATCAACATCGCCGTCTCCACGGACGCGTTCCGCAAGGTGCTCGAGAGCCATCCGGCATTCCTGGCTCAGGCCACGATGTCCAGCCGGACGCGGGCGTTGGTGGAGATCTCGGCCACCATGCAGGATGCGGCGAGGCGCCTCGACAGCGCCATCGTCCTGGCGACGGATCTGCTTGCCCTCAAGGCGCAGGGAGTGTCCCGCCTCGACAGTGCCTTCACGGCGACCATCGTGGCGGACCAGAACGAGGTAGGCCTGATGGTGCAGGGCTACTTGGCCTACCTCAAATTCCTCGCGGATTCGCCGGACGAGCAGGTACGCCGACGGCATGATCGGGTCTTCGAGAAGGGCGATTCGATTCTGGCGATGGACGATTCCGTGCTGAAGGACCGCCCCCTCGCCATGCGGTCGGCTTTCGCCGCGCTTCTCAACGAGGAGATCACCTGGACCATCGAGATGCTCGAGAATGAAAGCGGTCGCGTGGCCACGTCGCCGACCCTGGCGCTGGTGCTGTCGGCGTCGCATCTGCGCGACGGAGTGTCCGTGGAGCTCGGCCTGCCGAACTACAACGACATCCCCATCGGCGCACCGATTCCGTTCGACAAGCTGAATCTCGTACCGGACGCCGAGCAGATCGCCGAGATGAAACGCCTCAATGAAGAGGCCAAGGCATGGGCCGCGGTCCTGGACAGCGTCCAGACCAGTCGCAAGAGTCTCGAGGAGGGGCTCCGTGATGCGCTGCGCAAGGCCGATCTCGATATCGCGGAGCTGGAATCGGCCGTCGAGGTGGTCCTGGCGGACCTCGACACCCTGGCGCGAACCAACTGGGGAGCCGCCACCGATTCCTTGATCCAGAAGCTCTCGGACGCGGCGGATGCAGAACTGGTCGGCCCTTCGCTGCAGCGATTCAATGCCGAGATCCTGCCCCGCGTGGAGACGCTCCGCGACAACGTCAGGGCCCTGGCCGGGCACGTCGCCAAGCTCCGCGAGATCATCGCGGTTTTGAAGACGTTCAAGATCAGCAAGGACACCGAGGCCATGCTGGCCACGCTCTCGACCGCGGTCGGGTTGACCCGTGAGATCATCGACGAGTTGCCGGCCACGCTGAAGGACACCGTCGCGGTCATCAAGGAACTGGTCGACGAGTCGCAGCGACTGGTGCGAGACATCCGCAGTATGTCGGAGAATCTGGCGCTGCGGTTCGAGGCCATCGTGGGCAACGAGGTCAAGGCGCGGCTGGGGCCGCTGGTGGAGAACGCCGAGGTCCTGCGGGATGCTCTGGACGGTTTTGTCGATCAGATCAAGCCATTCGGGGATCCGGTGCAGCTCCTGGTCGCCAGCAACATCGAGCCACCCTCCGAGGCGTTCTTCGTGCCCCTGGATTCGGTGAAGGACACGTATCTGGATCTGAAGACCGTGAATCCACGGCGGCCCGACGAGATGGTCACGCTGCGTGCCTGGCTGTATCGGGTGGCGAGCCAGGACGACGGCACCCTCGTGGCCACGGAGAAGAGCCGGCTCGATTTCGAGGAACAGAATTTCCGGATGATGGTCATGGGCTGGTACAATGCGCCGGCGGTGGGAGTGGCCTACCTGAGGTCGGCCAATACGCTGCCGGGCATGGACTCGCCGACCGGCGCCTTCGTGCCGCAGATGTCGTGGTTGTTCCGGCACCGCTCTTGGCGGTCGTACAAACTGGATGCCGACGGGGCCGCGCGCCATCATGGGAACTACCTCGATCACGTGGGGATCGGATTCCACACCCTGGCCGTGGACATGAACCGCGACAACCAGGTCGAGTTCGGATTCGGCGTCACGATCGGACTCTATGACGACTACATCCTCGGCGGCGTGGGCCTCAATCTCACGCTGGACGAGGAGCTGTACTACTTCGTCGGCGCTCAGCTGCTGGGATTCGGCGGCGGCCTCGGCATCGCCAACACGCCGGCGCCGGCGCCGCAGTAGGTACCATGACCGCATTCGCCGGAATCTTTGCACTCGAGCCGGGAGGATTGTCCGCCGCGTCGGCCATCAGCGAAACGCTCGCCGCGACGCTCTCCCGCCGGTCCGACGAGACCATCCACACCAGCCGAACCGATGGTGCGATCGCCCACTGGTTCGACATTGACGCCTGGGGCGACGGTCCCGCCGTCCACGACGACGGCGGCCGTTTCCTCTGTGTCTGCGGCGACCCGGCGTTCGGCGAGGCCACCACCCGCCAGGCCGGCATCGACGAGTTCATTGCCGCCTTCACCGCCGACCCCGAGGTCGCCCTGGCAGCTGCGCCCGGCACCTTCGCGTTGCTCGGCATGGATGCCGACAAGGTCATCCTCGCCGCCGACAAATTCGGCTCGCGCCCGGTCTACTGGTCGCGCCAGGGCGGCGCGCTTTGCTTCGCCACCAATTTCCGCACCCTCCGCGACGCCCTCGCCGGCCACCTCTCCATCGATCAGCAAGCCCTCCGCGAGACCGTGTTCGCCGGCCAGCCCCTGGGCGACCGCACGCTCTTCCGGGAGATCCGCCTCCTGCGCCCCGGCCATATGCTGCGGGCGTCGGGTGGCGAGATCCGGCTCGCGCCGTACCACAGCTGGGCCGACGTCGCGCCCTCGACTCTCGATCGCGAGGGCGCCCTCGCCGCCGTCCACGCCGCCTTCATGAAGGCCATCCGCCGCCGGTCCTACACGCCCACCGCCGACGCCTTCCTCTCCGGCGGCATGGATTCCCGCGCCGTGGTCGCCGGCCTTCTCGACGCCGGCGTCACCGTGAACACCTTCAACAGTTCCTATCCCGGCAGCGCCGACCACGTCCTCGGCGACGAGATCGCTGCGCACCTCGGCACCAACCACCGCACCGATCTCCGCGACCCCGTCGAGAGCCGCCGCTACACCCTGGAGACCTTCGCCAACTTCGCGCGCCGCGCCGCCGGCGCCTTCCCACGCGGCGATGGTCGACCCGAGGGCGCCGGCCGCACGCTGTGGTCGGGCGACGGCGGCAGCGTGCTCATGGGCCACGTGTACATGACCGTCGAGAAGATGACCGAGTTCACGGCCGCTCCCATCGACGCCGACGTGGTCCGGCGGCGATTCCCCGGCAACGGTCTGCGCAGCATCCGCGACTCGCGCACGCAGGCTTTTCGCGACGCCGCCCACGCCGGCATCGCCGCCGAGATCGACGCCATCGCCTGCCCGCGCCCCGACCGCCGCGTCTACCTCTTCTACGCCCTCAACAACCAGGCCCGTCACCTCTACTGGAATCACGAACAGATCGACCGCAGCCGCGTCGAGCTGGTGACCCCGTTCTTCGACGCCGACCTCATTGAGACCGTGGTGAGTCTGCCGACGGAGTGGTTCCTGCTGCACGACTTCTACAACGACTGGATCCGCTGCTTCGAGGTGGCCGCCAACGCGGTGCCCTGGCAGGTCTACCCCGGCCACGTCCCCGGCCCGCACCCGCCCCGCGACGACCTGCGCCAGCAGTGGCGCGACGACTGGCAAGGCCGCCGCGCGGCGCTCGGCATCGACCGCAGCCTGGTCGGCCGGGTCCTGCGCGACAGCGGTCGTTTTTCCCGCCAGGTTCTCGATTTTCCCTTCCTGAGGCTCTGCCAGGCGGGGCTCCTGCTGGGCAGCAACCGCTTCGGCCACGAGATCCGCGCAGCCAACAAGCTGTCCGCCGAACTCGACCGGCCATATTGACCTGTCACGCCACCGCCGCTTGCGACGTAGTGGATGTGTCCGGACCGATTCCGGGGCTCGCGGCCCCTTTGACCTCGATAGAAAGCGAGACCGACATGCTCCCCCGCAATCTCGTGCGCGGCCTCGCCTGCGCGGTTCTGATCCTCGGCGCGGGCGCGCTGTCCGCTGTCGCCCAGACTGCCGAATACCGCGTCACCTTTACCGCCACCTGGAGCGCCGAAACGCACCCTGAGGACTTCCCCGGCAATCCGCACTTCTCCCCGCTCATCGGCGGCACTCACGACGCTTCGGTGGCGTTCTGGGAGGAAGGCGAGCTGGCCACTCTCGGCATGCAGCGCATGGCCGAGTGGGGGAGCCAGTCGCCGCTGGACGAGGAGATCGAGGCCGCCATCGCCGCCGGCATGGCCGAGTTCGTGCTGCGCGACGACGCGGTGCCTGACTCGCCAGGCATGGCGGAGCTCGACTTCGTGGTGGGCGAGAACTTCAGCCTGGTGACCCTGGTGACCATGGTCGCCCCGAGCCCCGACTGGTTCGTGGGCGTGTCGGACCTGGAACTGCGGCCGGGCGGCGAGTGGGTGGACCAGCTCACGGTGACCCTCTGGCCCTACGACGCAGGCACCGACAGCGGCGTGAGCTACACCTCGCCCGATCAGCCCAGCAATCCGCACGTCGCGATCAGCGCCATCACCGACGGTCCTCTGGCCAATGGTGTGCCGCTGGGCACGTTCGAGTTCGTGCGCACCGACCAGACCACCGACGTGCCCGACGTGCTCGACCTCGCGCTGAGCGTGGCGCCCAATCCGTTCAATCCGGCGACGAGCATCCGTTTCACCTTGCCCGCCGCGGCGCGGACCCGCCTCGACATCCACGCCATCGACGGCAGCCGCATCGCGACCCTGGCTGACGGCCCGCTCGCCGCCGGCCGTCACGAGATCCGCTGGGATGGTCGCGATCACCGGGGCAACAGGGTCGCGTCGGGCGCCTATCTTGGCCGGCTCGTCACTGGCGGCGTGCAGCGGGCGATCAAGATGGTGCTCGTGGAGTAGGCGATCATCGCCAGCACCGGATCGATCCGACATCGCGGGTTCGATATTTGCACGTAATCCGTATTGCCCACCGTCGCGCCCTGCAGGTCGTCCGTCGCTTCACGCCTGACCCTTGTGCCTAGTCAAAACCCCATCTGACCGGCGCGACCCGAATCACGAGACGATATGGACCCGCAATATGATCACCGAGCCATCAGTTTTGAGGATTTTTGCGGGTGGTTTTCGGTGATTAGCCGCTCTCGGCCAGAAGTATCCACCAGATCGACTGCAGACCTTGGACCCCGCCTACGCCGCGTCGCGGTAGTACCGGCTGTGCAGCCCACCCACCATCGATTCGCGACATACGGGTCCAAGCGCCGGCCGTTCGTTGGCTCGCCCATTCGGGGCATCCTTGTCGAGACCGAGGTGCGCCCGTGATCCGTGGTAGTAGTCGAGATACTGCTTCAGGACCGCATTGGCGTGCCGTCTGCCAAAGACGATCACATGGTTCAGGCACTCCCGCTTCAGCGATCCCACCACTCGTTCGCAGTAACCATTTTGCCACGGCGACTGCGCGGTGATCACCTTCTCGACGATGCCCATGTTCTTGATCGCCCGGACCACTTCGTCGCCGTAGATCCCGTCTCGATCCCTTACCAAATACTTCGGCGGCGTTTCGAATGGGAACGCCAGGTACAGTTGCCGGGCCGTCCACTCGGCTGAGGGATAGTAGGTCACGTTGATGTGCACGATGCGCCGCCGATCCAGCGACAGCACGACGAAGACGTAGAGGGTCCGAAACATCACTGTCGGCACCGTCAGGAAATCGATCGCGGCGATCTCACCGAGGTGGTTGCGCAGGAAGGTCGTCCAGTTCTGCGTAGGCCGACCCCGGCGCTTGATCATGTAGCGGGCGACAGTGGCCTCGCTCAGGTCGTAGCTCAGCTTCAGGAGTTCGCCGTGGATTCGGGGAGCACCCCAAGTGGGATTCTCCCGCGACATGCGCCGGATCAACTCGATCGCCTCGTCTGCGAAACGAGGCCGACCGATGGTCTTGTCCCGGCTCTTCCATCGCCACCAGAAGCGCCACACGCGTCGATGCCAGCCGATGACGGTCTCCGGTTGCACCAAGCGCAGTGGACGTCGCCAGTCGGCCCACAGGCGCGACAGCAGCACCCAGAACGTGCGGTCGAGCTCGTTTATCAGTGGTCTCGGGTTGGTGCGCTCGAGGACGAGGATCTGCTGACGCAGGGCGAGGTTTTCGACGAGCAGATCGCAGCTAGGGCGGAAGAGGTCGCGTAGGAAGCCAAGTAGGAGAGTGATCATGCCATTGTATCGGCTAGAATCCCGGTCGGCTGAGCAGGCGAAGCAGGCGTGTAGGAGGAAATCGAGCACCGAAATGTGATATACTCACCATCACGTAAACGACGCCATGGCAGGCGGATGGAGTTTTGACTAGGGACAAGCATCACCTTCCTGGATTCCACACGCGATTCAGTCTCTATCCGAACCTATCCCACGCGGCCTCGACAGATTGACCATGCCGGGAGAGGAACGTGTCTCCCTTGGATCCAGGACATCACAATCTGATATAATCATGGCATGGAGGTTCCAGCGGAGCGCCCAACCGTCAGGATTGCCATGAAGACCATCGTCGCCCCGATCCTTCGCGTTTCCGCATTAATCATCGCGATCGGCCTCGTCGAACCGGCCCTTGCTGATCCCTGTGCGGACTACCCGCTGCTCGAGGACTCGCGCCTCGGCACGGCGCCCACCACCATCCTCAATCAGACCTTCACGCGGGACGGCGACATCGTCTACGCCGGCAACATGCGCCTATCCGGCAATGGTTTTCAGGTCTTCGACGTCTCCGACCCCGTGACGCCCATCTTGCTGGCCACTGTCGAAGGCAACTTCTACGTGGTGAACGTGGAACCCAGGGTGGTGGTGTCCGGCAACCTGGGCTACGTGACCGGCGTCCTGCGGGAGATCCCCGTGTACGACCTCTCCAATCCCCGCGCGCCGCACCTGTGGACGCAGATCCCCATGCCACTGGAGGTCTGGGCCGTGGCCGCGGAGGGCGATCTTCTCTACACCGCGTCCTGGGGTTACATCGACCCCTACAAGCCCGACTACACCGCCGTCCACGTCCTCGACGTGAGCGACCCCGTTCACGCCGTGACCCTCGGCGAACTGTGGGAAGAGGGCATGAACTGGACCTACGCCATGGAGGTGCGCGACGGCGTGGCCTACCTCGGTGCGTCCGGCGGATTGAGGATCCTCGACGTGAGCAACCCAACCACCATCGTCGAGATCGCCCAGCTCTCCCTGGGCTACCCGGCGCTGTTCATCCACCTCGAGGGCGATCTGCTCCACGCCATGGCGGGCAGCGTGCTCCACGTCGTGGACGTCGCCGACCCGGCCAGTCCCGTCATCGTCAGCTCCACCGAAACCGAGGCCGGGCCGGCGCGAGGTTTTTCGATGCATGGTGGAATCGCGGTGAGTTCGCACCACGGCCTCGGCTTGCGCATGATCGACGTGAGCGACCCCGAGCAGCCGTCGCCGGTCTCGGTCTGGCCGGCGCTGGCGGGCTGCTTCGGCGTGTCCGTCGAACCCGAACGCGTGATCGTCATGAAGGACGACGAGTTGATCGTGGCGGCCCCCGAGTTCCCGGACGCCGTGGACCCCCTCGGCGAGATCGGACTCACTTACTTCAGCCGGCGGCTCCACCAGGAGAACGGACGGCTCTACACCCTGCACGGCTGGGAGCTACTCATTCACGATGTGGCCGACCCGGCCGACCCGGTGCTCCTGGGCAGCTTCGCCGACGGCAACGCCTACTCGCGGCTTTCCCTCGACGGCGACGTGCTCTACCTTGCGAGCCAGGGATACGCCGGCGCCGTCTCCGTCGACGTGAGCGATCCCACCGACCCAAGAAAACTGGCCCAGTTCACCGGCGAGCGCGTGAACAGCATCCACGCCGTCGGCGGCAAGGTGGCCGTGGGGCTGCGAGACGGCGGTGTGCAACTCTTCGATGCTTCCGACCCGAGCGCGCCGGTGCTCCTGGGCTCGGTCGCGCTCGACCCCGGCTACCGCACCTACGGCGTGGCCTATGTGGGCGACCACGTCTACGCGACGTCGCACACCACCCACGTGCTCGATGTCAGCGATCCCACCCACATGCAGGTCGTTGCCAGCATGCCCACCGGCTACTGCTTCGACCTCGTGGCCGACGGCCCGTGGATCTACGTCGGCGACGAGGACTGGCTGAGGGTGTTGCGTTTCACGCCGCCGGCGAGCCTCCAGCACGCAGCCATCCTGCCCCAGGTCGACCGGATCGAGGACATGCACCTGGCGGGCAACCTACTCCATGTCGCGAGCCGGGAAAGCGGCGTGCATCTCTTCGACGTGACCGATCCGACGGCGACCCGTCGCGTGGGCGCGGTGCCGCCCATGAAAGAGGCCTATGGAGTGACGGGCGAGGGCGGCATGGTGACCGTCCTCAGCCGCTACGCCACAACGGGCCCCCAGGCCATGGTCCGGTTCCACCCCGTGCCGTGCGGCCTCACCGCGGCTCCCGACCCGGATCTGCCGCCAGTGTCCCCACTCCAGCTCACCGCCGCCCCCAACCCCTTCAATCCGCGGGTGGACTTCTCGTTCAGCACGCCGCAGGCGGGCCGGGCGGAGCTGGCGGTGTTCGACCTACGCGGGCGGCGGATCGCCATCATCCACGAGGGCTATCTCGCGGCGGGACCGCAACGTTTCCAGTGGAACGGTCGCAACGACGGTGGACGACCGGTGGCCAGTGGCGGTTACGTGGCCCGACTCGAGGCTGGAGGCGTTGCGGTGTCGCGGCCGGTGACGCTGGTCCGGTAGAGGGGCCCCGGGGGGCCCCTCTATCTGAGTACCTATTTCAACTGCGTCAGCTTGCCCACCCGGTTCTCGTCTCCAGCAGTGAACCTGTAGAAATAAACACCGGAGGCGGAAACCCGGCCGCCATCATCGCGGCCATCCCACACCTGCTGGTGGCGGCCGGAGATATGAGGACTCTCGTCCAGCAGCCTGCGCACCAGTCGTCCTCGCAGGTCGAAGATCTCCAGAGACACCTCCATTGCGCGCGGCAATTCGAACGCGATGGTGGTGTTCGGGTTGAACGGATTGGGATACGCGGTCACGGACACCTGGTCGACTCCCGGTAGGTCCTCGGCGCCCGTGATGTCGTCGGCCTCGAGCCAGGTCAACAGCTCGTCGAGCAGCTGGGCCTTGGCCGAGAGCGAGGCGCGGTTCTTCCCTGCCCCGACCTCCATGCCGACAACTCTCTCGAGGTCGAAGGGGATGACCGCGGTGCGGTTGTTCAGGACCGAGTCGTCCGTCGTCACCAGGGCGGAGTAGGGCCCACCGGAGGTCCCTTCCGGGTCCAGGGTAGCGCCGGACAGGCCGGCACCATAGGGCGTCAGGGAATCGAATGCGCGGATCCCAGGGCAGTTTCCATCGACGAACCAGACGACGTCGTCGGGCAGGACGCCGTTGCCGGCCACGGGCGAGACCTGGAGATCCAGATTGCCGCCGTTGTCCACGGAGATGTCGCTCGAGTAGTAGTTGACCCCCAGCAGTTCGACCAGCCTGCGACCCGACTCTGTACGCTCCATACCGGTCACCATGCCGTCGCCCGCCAGGAGGATGCGCCGGTTTCCGGTGGCCAGCATGAGGGCAACCAGTCCGGCATCGTTCGAGTCATGGGATCCGTTCAGGGAGAAGATGGACTCGATGCCCGAGGAATAGACAAGCGTTTGATAGCGCGAAAGGTCGGCCAGGGTGGCCTGGGCACCGAGCCCCACAGCTGCACCATCCGGATAGAGGGACATGACATCGAAATCGACTCCGCGCTGCAATCCCAGTTCCTCGAAGGCGGCGTACCAGGCCTCGGCTGCGTCCGTCGATCGGTCACCGTCACAGAACAGCAGCGAAGGATAGGCGAACGCGCCCGGCACCGGTTGGGTGAGGTTGGGCAGGGCGCTCACCCGAAGATCGTCCGGGTATGGCGAACCGGGTGAAAAGTCGAGCACGCCGGTGGTGTCCGGCGGCCAGACGGCTGTGCGGAGATCCCCATCGAGATCGTCGGCGGCCGTCAGATAGTAGTGCATCCGGTCACCGGGAAAGAAGAATCCCGTGTCGGGCAGGTCGAAAGACCACCGGTCGGGATTGCTCGGGAGCTGGACTCCCGTCGTCATGCCGCGCAGGATTCCCGAACCGTTGGGAGCGTCCGGTCTCACCGGATCAAAGGTCGGATTGCAGGCCATCACCCAGTGCAGGATGGGTGCCTGGGTCACCGTGGCGTCGTGGCGAATCGAGGTCACCTTGGCAACCAACGAATCGCCGAGTGCGCCGGTGGCGTTGTTGTAGGGCGGCACGGTAGAAGCATCCAGACGGCACCAGTTGTTCTCCAGGTCGACAGGGTCGAGCACGTCGGCTTCAGGAAAGGCGTCGGCGAACAGGAAGCTGCCGCGAACCTCGATGGCCGGGCCGTCGGGATCCCAGGCCTTGACCGCCACGTTGTCGAAATAGGGCGCCGGAGTGCCGTTGGGTCCGTCGAAGCCCCACACCCAGCCAAGTTCGTCGACATTCAGGGACACCTGGACCCACTTGCGGCCGGGGACCAGAAGGTCGCTGATCGGTTCTTCGTGCCGGGCGTACTCCGGGTCGCCGCTGAAGACATGATTCCGCGAGACCCAGGGGGCGGCCTCGAGATCGGCAGGATCGTCGCTGTCGGTGGAGCGCACATGCCATCGGTAGAACATGCCCGCCGAGTTGGCGACCAGCGATTCGTGACGATAGACGTCGAAGTCGAACTGGGCCCCGTCGATCCCCGCCGGCCAGGCGATGGGCGGCGAGATCACCCGGTTATTCAGGAACCAGTCGCCGGGATCGTCGACCAGGAGGCCGCCTGTGTTGTTGACCTGCCAGCCGCCGGGGTCGTAGCACCAGAAATAGCAGGGTGTGCCGCCGGTTTCGGGCACGGGAATGCCGTCGTCCACGAAACAGACCTGCCAGGTGTCGTTGTCCGTGCAGGGGTCGACGTCGCCGAGGTCATTGCGCAGATGGGCGAAGTCCCCGACCTCCAGGGGCGGGCCGTGGATCCAGTTGGGCGATTCGCCGGATTCGAAGTCATCGAATGTGACGAGGACGCCGTCGAAGTAGACCGCCAGGTCATCGATCTGGCAGGCGCCGTGGCTGGGGTTGATGCAATCGACGTCGTCCCAGCCGTCGCTCGACGTCCACACGCGCCAGAACAGCCGGACCTGGTCGTTATCCGGGCCGCCGAATTCACCGGGCGACACCACCGCTTCGAAATCCAGCACGACGGTCGATTCGCTGGACCCCGTCCAGGATTCCAGCAGTTCGAGTTGGAGGTCTCTCTGGATGAAGAGTTCGAGAAAATCCCAATCAATGTCGGGTAGATCATAGTTCATCAGACCGGTCAGCCGGACGGTCACCGGCTGGGATGGGTCGGTCACGCTCTGCCGCCATTCGACGTCGTCGAGAAAATTCGGACCCACTCCGCCGATGGTGTCGGGGGGATCGCAGGCGGGAATGGTCTCGTCGCCGCAGTAGAGGGCGTGATTGCCGAGGCCGTGCCCCTCGATGTATTCGGCCCAGTAGGTGGAGACATGCCAGTGGTTCTCGCCTGCCCAGCCGGTCAGGTCCACGTGGGTCCAGCCGTGCCAGTCGGGCTGGCCGCCCGGCGTTTCGAAGCTGCCGTCCCAGCGGCCGGGGCCGCCTAACAGGTAGGTTGTGTCGACGGCGGCCGTGATTGCCGGAGCCGGGGGTATGACCCGGGGATCGGAACCGTCACTGATCTCGGGCAAGACGTGCGGGGCTCGTGGTCCGGCGAAGGCCGATTGGGCGAACAAGGCGAATAGAATCGCTGTCACAAGCGATAGACGAATCATGAAGCTCTCCCCCAGGAAAGATGTCAAATATTGGATCGCCGTCAGATTGCCGAACGTCCCTGAACTCCGGCCTCGAGCCGATGGTACGCGTACTGGAGTCATGGGTATGGGAGTCTCGAAGCACCTTCCCCCGTCGGATCTCTCACTTCCGAGATTTCGTCCCCAGGAGTATATCATGTCGGATATGCCG
>PIVY01000292.1 GCA_003353795.1 bacterium | reverse complement strand
GGGGGTCGGCGGGGTCGGTGTGGTCGTAGACGGTGAGATCGCCGGCGGCGAGGTAGGTGAGGGGGCCGTCGGTGGCGAGGCCGTAGGCGATCTCGGTGGTGGGGGTGGTGCTGGTGGGGGTGGGGGAAGCTGGGTTGGTGGCTTCGAGGATGACGAGGCCTGCGGCGCTATCGGCTAAATAAGCACGGCTATCACTGATGGCTATCGCGCTTGGGCTCGTGGAGGCGGCGCGGCCGAGGAGGACGGGGCCGAAGGGGTCGGAGGTATCGAGGGTGTGGAGGTCGGCGGCGGTGACGTAGGTGGTGGGGCCGTCGACCTGGAGGCGGCGGGCGAAGCCGGGCAGAGGGGCCTGCGCCAGGCTGACCGGGGCCGTGGGGTCGGCCACGGCGACGAGTTCGAGGCCGGCGTCGTCGACGGCGAGGTGGGCGACCTGCTCGTGGAGCTCGATATCGAAGGCGGCGCCAAGCGTGGCGAAGGTGGCGATGCGGCGCGGTGAGTCGGGAGCGGCGATGTCGATGGTGTGAAGGCCGGCGTCGCCGGCGGCGATGACGGCGAGATCCGTAGCCGCCGAGACTCCGTAAGCGGTGCCGGCGATGTCGAGGGCGCCGACAGGTTGGGGGTCGGCGGGCGCGGTGGCGTCCAGGATGACCAGGCCGCCGTCGCTGCAGGCCACGAGGAGGAGGTTGGATTCGAGGTGGAAGTCGCGGCCGTTGCCGGGGAGATCGAGGGTGGTGACGGGTTGGGGGTCAGTGGGGTCGGCGATGTCTATCACGATAAGCTGCGCCGCGTTGTTAGCGAGATAGGCGACCGGTCCGTGGATGATCACGCGAAAGATGCCGGCGTTAGCCTGATAGGTTGCCAGGAGTCGGGGCTCGCGCGGGTCGGCGACGTCGAAGACGTGGAGGCCGACGTCGGCGTCCGTCACGTAGGCGATCTCTTCGGCCACGGCCACGTCGGTGGGGGCGGACGGTGCGCCGGTGGAACCGAGGTGGCGGAGGTATTCGGTGTAGTCGAGGCAGTCGGCGGCGAGGGCGGGAGCTGCGAACGCGATGGTGACCAGAACGACGAGCAGGTGTCGCACGATGATGCTCCAGACGTGGCGGCGGCGGGTCGGCGATGAGTATACGGGATAAGGAGGGGTCCAGGGGATTCCGGGAGTCATTCGGCGCGCGCGCTAGTGCTCGTGACGTCGACCTATCACGCTAACGATCGGCAGTTTTCGCCCGCTAGGCTGCTATGTTATATTCATGCGACGCCCACCCCTGGGAACCCGCGGAGGAATTCCATGATCAACCGAATCCTGCTGATGAGCGTCCTCGCGCTCGTTCTCTCGCTCTGCGCCTGCTCCGATGACGATCCCGTCGCGCCGCCGCTTGACCCCGGCGAGGACGGAGTGATCCACGTCCCGGGCGAGGTGGCGACCCTGGCTGAAGCCGTGGCCGCTGCGGCGGACGGTGACTCGATCGCCATCGCCGCGGGCACCTTCGACGGCGATGTCACCATCGACAAGGCGATCACCATTCGCGGCACGTCGCAGACCGACGACTGGACCATCCTCGATACTTCCGGCGGGCCCCTGTCACTCGTGGCCGATAGTCGCGACATCGTCGTGCGCGGCCTGAAGACCACCGGCGGCGAGACCGGTATCGCCATCGAGCTGAACCAGGGCCACGTGGACCTGAGCCTGTGCGAGGTGATCGCCGCCACCCACGGAGTGACCATCGATGCCGACACGGGCACCGTCGACCTGGAGAGCATGATCTTTCGCGACTGCGGCGAGGAGACAGGCAACGGCAGCGGCCTGCGGATCTGGGGCCACGTCGGCGTGGACCTGACCAACGGGATCTTCCTGAACATCGACGGCGGTTCGGGCGTGGCCATCACCGCCAGCGACGAGAGCTCGGTCGACGTGAACTCGTCGAGCTTCCAGAACCACGATGCAGGCAACGCGGCCGTGGCTGCCTGCACGGGCGAGGCGCTCATGACATTCGAGAACTGCCTGTTCCGCGGCGGCATCGGCACCATGATCCACGGCAGCGGATTCGGTCTTGGCCTGTCGGATGTGGGGTTCGACGATTGCGCCGGCACCATGATCAGGCTGGAGAGTGATCATCCGCAGGCCCTATTCGACTCCCTCATGACGCGAGGTACCGAGGGCACGGTGATGTCCATCGGCGACGGCCAGGAGACTCAGATCCTGATGAGTTCGTTCGTGGATCACGAAGGCATGGTGTTCGATCTGGGGGACGGGGTCACGCTAGATTTGCAGAATCTCACGGTGGCGGGTTTGACGGGGCCGCTGGTCATGACCGGGGCCGATTGCACCATCGACGTGGACCGCTGCATCGTCGTGGATTCGGTGACGCCGGTGATCCCGTTCGGTACGCCGACGATCACGCAGTGTGACCTCTGGCGTGTGGATGGCGAGGATGCGTGGACGGGGTTGGAAGAGTTCCTCGGGGTGGACGGTAACATCGAGGCGGATCCGTTGTTCTGCGATCGGGGGGACGGGGATTATCGGGTGATGATCGGGTCGCCTTGTTCGCTGGGGATGGGGGATTTCATGGGGGCGTACCTGGTGGGGTGTGAGTGAGGCCCCAGGTTTCCCCGGGGCCTCTCGCTTCGTCGTTCGATCGCTGAAGTGCGGCGCCTACTTCACCAGAGCCATCTTCCGCACCTCCGAGTACCCGTCGGTCTGGAAGCGGCAGAAGTACACGCCCGACGCGTGGCGTCGACCGTCGAAGGGGATCTCGTAACGCCCGGCCTCGAGCCGCTCCTGCAGCAGCGTCTCGACCTTGTGTCCGGCGACGTCGAAGATCTCGATCGTCACCGCGGCGTCCCGAGCCAGGGTGAAACTCACCACCGTCGTCGGATTGAACGGGTTGGGGTAGTTCTGACTGAGCTGCGTCGGATAGCTCGGCGTCTCGTCCTCGACACCGATGACCTCGCCCGGCGCCACCAGATCGCTCTCCTGCCACAGATCGTTGACCGACGAGATGTAATATCCGGAGCGCCAGCCGGGATGGGCGACGTCCAGGTAAGGATCGTCCGTCGTGAGCGCGATGCGGTTGCCGAAGTCGGGCACGTAGGCGTCGAAGTGACCGGCATAGACCGCCATGTACTGGTGGT
>PIVY01000607.1 GCA_003353795.1 bacterium | reverse complement strand
CTTGGAGCGGAGTCGCAGGGTCGCGCCAGATTCTTCGTCGACGGCGCACTCCTCGGTCCACCCCGCCAGCTGGCGGGGGTCGCCGGGCATCCGGAACAGGTCGCTCCATTCCTCCACCTTCAGGGCACGGAAGTAGAGGGCGAACGGGTTCTGCCGCTTGGCCGTGGCCGTGACCCAGACATCCTCGAACAGCTGTTCGTCGCGTTCGGCACTGTCGGCACGGTAGGAAAGCGCGGGAGCAGCAGCGAAACGTGGGCGCGCATTCCCGGGCGCACACGGGGCGCAGCCCAGATCGTACCAGTGGATCCGGCGATCGATGGATACCCGGACCATGGGTGTCGAGACCTGTCCCCAGTTGGGGTATTCGCGGAAGAATCCTCCTTCGTTGGAATCGTGGGCCCAGACGAGATCGGCGTCGATGTCCCGGCTCCGGAGCATGGCCACCAGAAGGTAGGCTTTCTCGGCGCTGGATCCGGCCCGGATCTCGAGGATCTCGTCGACCGACGGCGCCGCGTCGTTCCGGGTGAAGTACTCGCTGTCGATGGAGCCCAGTTCGTCCCGTACGAACAGATACAGGGCGTCGGCCGCCGCGGCCGGCGACAGTTCGCCGGTGATCTCGGCGGCCTGCGCCACCGCCCGTTCGCTCTCTCGTAAGTACCGAGACTCGACGGCCGCCATGGTGGAGGCGACCTGGTTCCAGTGCTGACGGTACCACCAGATCCAGTTGCGCACGTACTCCAAACGCAGTCCCTTCATTG
>PIVY01000606.1 GCA_003353795.1 bacterium | reverse complement strand
CCGGGCCGATCATCGACCGGTTCAACGGCCTCGTGGACAAGAGCGCCGACGAGGTGCAGACGATTCACGACTTCGAGTACGAGGTGCGTGGCGGGTTTGAGGAGTTCTAGACCGGGGGGAGCGGCGTGGCACCACAAGGGCAAACAACTCTCGCATCAGCCGACGGCACCCCCACTGCTCGTTCGCGGTCCGGTTGGTTGTCCGTGCTGGTACTCAGGGTAGTGCCGTGGATGGGCGCCCTGACCGTGGTGTTAATTGCCACGCTCATCCGTGTCGAGATCGACCGCCCGGACACCGTCGCACTCCTGTACTTCCCACTTGGCGAGGACGGGTACCAGATCGGCTGGCCGCAGGGCGCCGCGGTGGGTGCCGACGATACTCGGGCGCCCGTCGACTCTCTGATCGGCGTCGACTCGTCGGCGGTGTTCGGATCGTGCCGGATCCGTTACGACCGGGTACGGATCGGTCTTAGACTGGGCGGAAGGGGCATTGGACCACCGGCGTACGAGGCGGAGGCGTTCGGAGTCTCGGTGCTGGCTCATCAGGGCACCGCGGCCTTCCACTGGCCGCCGATAAAGGCTGCGGGCAAGGACGCGCGGGCTTGGGAGGAACTCAACCGCCAGGCAGCAGAGGACGATCAGCACATGCGCGACATGGCCGCGAAGGTGTCTGGCACCGAACCAATCGAGCCACTCGACATGGACGAGGAATTCACCAAGATCGTGGCAGCACTCGCCGCGGAACTCGACGACGGAAACATGCA
>PIVY01000605.1 GCA_003353795.1 bacterium | reverse complement strand
GAACTCCGGCCCCTGCGGGGAACCACCGCTCGCGTACCGCTGGCCGAACACGCCGGTTGCGTACGTGTAGGGCTGGTCCTGGCCGTAGCCAGTCCAGACGACCACGAAGTCGCCGTTCGGGGCGGCGCCCACGTCGGCCTCGTACTGAGAGTACGTCGTGTAGGTGTTGACCTGGAAGTTGCCGCCGAGGGTCGTTCCGGAGGAGCCATAGCGCTGCGCGAACACGGCAGAATAGCTGCCATCGCCCGAGATCGGGAAGCCCCCCTGCTGCCACCCGACGACGAAGTCGCCGTTCAGTGCACAGTCGATCGCCGGGGACCCCTGGTGGCCGGCCGTCGAGGTGTTCACGGCGAAGTCCCCGCCCAAAGGCGAGCCGGCACTGTCGAAGCGGCGACCGAGAACCCCACGGTTGTCCCCGTCGCTGCCCATCCAGGTCACGACAAAGTCGCCACCTGTGCCGCAGCACACGGCGGGCGCCCCTTCGTTGGTGGCGGTCCCTGCGTTCAGCAGCAACTCCCCACCGACGGCTGTGCCGGCCGAGTCGTAGCGCTGGCCGGCGATGTCGCCGCCGCCGGAGCCGTTGTTGTCCTCCCACACGGCGACGAATCCACCCACGAGGTCGTGGCAGACCGCCGGGAAACGCTGCGAGCTGGCGGTGGTGGTGTTGACGAGGAACTCGGACCCGACCGCGTCCAAGCGCGCGTGCGCCGTGACGCCAAGGGCCAGAACAAGAGCGCCGCCAAAGCCCATGAGAAGTGCAGAG
>PIVY01000604.1 GCA_003353795.1 bacterium | reverse complement strand
GGGCGACCTCGTTGCGAAGGTCGGCCAGGACATCGACCACGGCGGCGGCGAAGTCGGGCGCGTCCGGGCCGGGCATGTCCTCGGGAGCGAGGCAAATCGTTTGTTGCTCCCAATCGAATGGGGAAGCCACGGCCGCCGTGGCGGTCCGGGGCTGGCGACCGGTGAGACCGAGTTCGCCGAGCATGAAGCCGAAGTCCTCGCCAACGGCAAGAGTGGCACTGGTGGCCACCGGGGCGAGATGCCGGTCCTGCCAGAGATCACGCAACAGTGGTCCCGGCTCCAGCGGCGTGGCGCCCAGCCCGCGAACCGAACCGCGGGGCCCCGGCTCGAGCCAGGTGACCCAGCGGTCGGACGGGTCGGCGGTCACGAAGCGCACGTCGCGCTCGAGCTGGCGCAGCAGGTGACCGGCCTGGGCGCAACGCTGCAGCAGGTCGACCGTGGCGTCACCGAGATCCTCGAGGGCCTCGGCCCGCTGGTTGAGCGCCGCGGCACTGGTGGCAGCTTGCGCCGCGGCTTCGAGCAACTCCACCGTGGCGGAGGCAAGCGAGCGACAGGCCACGTCCTTGCCCGGGACCCGGAGGCGTTGTCCTGGCACAGACGCGGCGCCCGGCGCCAGTTCCCGCCCCACCTTGCGCCACCAGGCGGCGTAGGTGCGCTGACACCGGCCGGCAGCCCGACCAAGCTCCTCGGCGGCGTCACTGGCTCGCCCGCCGTCGGGGTGCTCGCGCAGCTTCACCGCCAGCAGAGCCGGCGTCTCCGGAAGCT
>PIVY01000142.1 GCA_003353795.1 bacterium | reverse complement strand
GTGCCAGTCGCCGGCATTGCCGAACACCGCCACGGTGATCAGGGCGCCCAGGCGGCGGCCGGTGGCACGGTCGTACAGACCGTCGGCGCGCTCCTCGGTGCCGGATTCGAGGTACTCGCGCACGGCTGCAGGCTCGAGGTTGTAGTACTGATCGCAGTCGGCGAACAGGGGATCGGCGCCCAGGTAGCGAACCGCATTGATCGGGGCGATGAAGGTGAGGGTGGGCACGATGACCAGGTCGCCCGGCTGCACTCCGGCCATTTGCAGCGCGATATGCAGGGCAGCCGTGCCGCTGGCGCAGGCCACGGCCTCGGCGCTGCCCACGCGCGCCGCCAATTCCCGTTCGAAGCGGTCGACGAATCGGCCCGCCGAGGAGACCCAGCCGGTATCGAGGCACTCCTTGACGTAAGTCCATTCGTTGCCGGCAATGACCGGGACCGATAGCGGAATGAATTCACTCACGGTCGGACTCCAGGTGACCGGGTACCGGTGGCAAGGGCGCCGAGCGCCCGGCGGTGTCGGCGATGAGCGGGCCCAGCGACGCCACCTCGGTGGCGCGCTGCGCGGCCAACGTCGACAGGTGATCTCGGAGCGTTGCACCGGCCGCCAGACGCGCCGCGGCCAACTCACGGATCTGCGCGATCTCGTCGGTGTCAGGCGCCGCTGAAAACACGGGCTCCGAGTCCTCGGCCAGCAACCCGGCCAGGCTCTGCATCTTGTGCGCGCCGGTGTCCAGGTAGATGCAAGGTGTGCCACCGAGGGCGGCCATGATCGTCGGGTGATAACGCCCGGAGACGAAGAGCCGCGCGCGACCGAGGACGGCGGCCGCCAGGTGGATGGGCGTCCCCAACGGGATCACGCCCAGCCCGAGGTCCCGCGCGACGTCCTCCAGAAATCCGTCGCGACCGTCGCTGATGGCCACATGAACAGGATAACCCAACTCGAGAAGACTCGCGCAGAGGTCCGCGTAAGCGGCCGCGATCCGCGGCAACTCGCCGGGCAGGGTGACCCGCGAGTTTCCGCCGACGCAGATGTAATCGCCGCCGAGGTCGAGACGGCCGAAGTAGTGCTCGCGCTCGGGTGGTGCGATGAGGAAGTCGCCATCGGTTGGCAACTGTTGCCGGGCCCGCTGCTGCCTGTCATACCAGTGGAACAGCGCGTCGGGAATCAGGCGCGCGTGGGCGAGCCCCATCTCGTCGCGGGCCAGGGCCAGGGAGCGGTGGTCGCGGACGGTCACCAGATCGCACGCGGCCAGCGCTGCGCGGGTCATAGCGAATGCGGCGGGATCGCGACCGGTACGCGCGCAGTCCGAGAGCATGGTGTTGACGAAGGCCACCGGCTTGCCCAGGTCACGCGCCAGATGGACCATGGCCGCGAAGAATCGGACGTGCCGACGGACGGGGCGGCCGAAGACCACGTCGCCCTCACCGTTGATCACCACCAGATCGGCGGCGGCGACCCGGTCGTGGAGGTCGCGAAGGCCGGGATCGCCGGCCATGCGGGCGCGGAGATTGCGCACGGAACACTCGGCATCGTCGGTGAGGAAATCGCCGGCGCCGCAGAAGCGGTCGAGACGGTGGAGCGCCCGCAGCAACGGATGTCCCGATTCGCCCGCGGCGAGGGACCGGGCCAGCCACGCTTTCGACGACGGAAACAGGCGACTGTGGTACCCGTAACCCGACGCCGCCAGGGAGAACTCCCGGCCGTAGACGCTGCGGCCACCGGGTCCCAGGGATTCCCCTAACAACTCGTGGAGCGCCAGGGCCCCGCCCCGACCGCCCCAGTTGTTGTTCGTGCGATTGTCGCCGACGAGCAGGAATGACATGGTGGCGCCGATATCTTCAGGCATGGTGGCGGCGTCGTGAACCGCTCCGCTACGCGAACTCAGTGTCAGGAGGTAGGATAGATCCACCCGGCACGCGCGTCCAGTCCATAATGGGCAAAACCGTTGCTACAACTAAGCCTATGGGCTATACTGCCGGTTGATCAGGGGAGGCGCGAACATTGAATTTCGTTGTCGCAGAGTGAAATGAATGTCCTGGTCGGGTCACTCACCAGGACGCCACCATCATGGATTCGACGCCGGCTGGTTCAGGTAGATGAACGTCGTTGATGCCCAACGCAACGGCTGCGATGCCCTCGTCGTGGCCAAGACGCCACTTCAGATCCTCAATGCCTCGGAAGCGCGTGAGCACTTCCAGTTCCGCCAGCCTGCCCTCCGGCTCCTGACTTCACGAAAGTTTCCGGCCGAACTCCTCCTCTCGCTGGTCGACACTGCAGAGTGGAGTTCCGTGGACTGCTACGAATTCGACCCCGTGCGGCGCCCGATCCGCCTTCCGGTGGTGGGCGAATCGGCCAACGAGGAGCTGACGGAGATCCGCTGGGTCTTCCAGCAGTGGCGACATCGGCGCCGGTACGACGCCTTCTTCCGCCCCTGGCGCGGCGTCCCGAACCTGGTCATCGGAAACTACCATCAGGAGTTCTTCGTGCACCTGGCCAACCGGTGCGGAAGTCCTCGCTGCATCCTGGTGGACGACGGCACCGACACCTTCCACGTGGCCGGCGTCCGCCGCGAACGATCCGAGGGGCACCTCGATGTTCCCCCGCGGCCCAATTTCTGGCAGGCGCCGAAGCACTGGTGGTTCTCCAGCGAAGTCGCCTGGGATCATGCCCACCTGGATGAACTGGTCTTCTTCTCGACCTACGACCTGGAATTGCCGGCCTCGGACACCCTGGTGCGCAACCGCTACCCGCGCGCCAGCCGTCGTGCCGGCGACGCCGCCCGAGACGGTCGGGCCCTGTTTCTCGGCCAGCCCCTGGTCGAGGACGGATACCTGGATCTCGAGGCGTTCCGCACCATCCTCACCGGCGTTCGCGAATCCTTCGCCGGCCAGCCTCTGGCCTACGTGCCGCACCCGAGGGAGAACCGCGACATCCTGCGCGAGACCCTCGCCGCCTGCGACCTGCCCATGCAGGAGATCTCCAAGCCTTTCGAGTTCCATCTCCTGGAGTCGGCGACCTTGCCCAGCGCCGTGGCCTCATTCTTCTCGTCGGCCCTGGACAACTGTCGCCTGATCTGGGGTGACCGCATGCGTCTGCTGGCGTACCGGCTGCCGAGCGAGCACCTTCGCGTGGGCCACGAGTTCGTGGAAGAGGTCTATCGGTATTTCGACCACAAGGGGTCCATCGAGATCCTGGAGCCGGGGCAGCGCGTATCTGACTAACCGGCCTGAATCCAGCTCCGACATCGGTGGCCTGTACGGTGATTGACGGTGCCGGTCGCGGTGCCTATCATGAGCCGCTGTGATACCCGCCGCGCGCCCGACCGACGCCCGGCCAGCGTCCGAACCCCCATCGCCACGACCCCGGGCTGCACGCCGACGCGCCCGAAGGAGGAGCCATGAAGATCGCGGTCTGCGTCAAGCAGGTGCCCGATTCCGAATCCCGGATCAATCTCTCGGGACCGGTACCCGAGCTGGACACGTCGTCCTTCACCATGATCATCAATCCCTACGACCAGTATGCCGTGGAAGAAGCGGTGAAGATCAAGGAGAAGCTGGGCGACGGGGAGATCACCGTGGTGACCGTGGGCGCGGAGGCCCGGGTGCGCGAGATGATCAAGAAGGATTGCCTGGCCGTGGGTTGTGACAAAGCGGTGGTCGTGGACGACGCGGCGCTCGCCGGCGCCGATTCCTTCGCCGTCGCCCAGGTCCTCGCCGCCGCGCTCAAGCGCGAGCAGTTCGACCTGGTGCTCTTCGGCATCAAGGCCATCGACGACGATGCGAGTCAGGTGGGCATCATGACCGCCGAGCTGCTCGGCATGCCCCATGTGGGATACATCGGCGATCTCGAGCTGAAGGACGGCGCGCTGACCGCCAAGCGCGAGATCGAGGGCGGCGTCGAGGTGGTCGACAGCCCGACGCCCTGCGTGCTCACCTGCGGCAAGGGCCTCAACGAGCCTCGCCTGCCGAGCCTGCCCAACATCATGAAGGCCGGCATGAAGCCGGTCGAGGTCCTCGACTGCGCCGGTCTGGGCGTCGAGGTCCCCGCCTCGCTCACCGAGGTCAAGCAGTTCGCGCCCCCGCCGCCGCGCGGCGAGTGCACCATGATCGATGCCGAGGATCCCGCCGCCGCCGCCCGCGAACTCGCGCGAGCGCTGCACGAGGACGCCAAGATCATCTGACCGAGCCTGAAAGGAGGCACTCCGATGCCTAACATCGCCGTATTCATCGAGCAGCGGGCCGGTCAGATCAAGAAGGTCGCCTGGCAGATGCTGAGCGAGGCCCGCAAGCTGACCGACGCCCACGGTGGCGAGGTCTGGGGTGTGCATCTGCATGCCGCCAGCTGCAACGTGAACGAGGACGCCGGCAAGCACGGCGCCCACAAGGTCTTCACCGCCGAGGCGGCCGAGTTCGACCGCTACGACAGCGAGCTCTGGACCCAGGCCATGGCGGCGTTCATCAATGAGCACAAGCCCGACGTGGTGCTCGTCGGCTCCACCGCCATGGGCAAGGATCTGGCGCCCCGTCTAGCCGCGCGCCTGAAGGCCGCCTGCGTCAGCGACGCCGTGGGCCTGAGCTGGGACGGCGGCCTCGTGGTGCGCCGGCCCGTGTTTGCCGGCAAGTGCTACGCCGACGTGGCGACCAGGGGTGACGTGGCCGTGGTCGGTATCCGGCCCAACGCCTTCGCGCTCGCGGAAACCGGCGGCGCGGCCGAGGCTGCGACGTTCTCTCCCGGCCTGGACGCCGGCGCCGCCAAGGCCAAGGTCTCGGCCGTGGAGACCGCCGCCGCCGGTCAGATCTCCCTCACCGAGGCCGAGGTCGTGGTCTCGGGAGGACGTGGGATCAAGGGCCCCGAGAACTACGCCATGATCGAGAAGCTGGCCGAGGCTTTCGGCGCTGCTTCCGGCGCAAGTCGAGCGATCGTGGACGCCGGCTGGGTCGACTACAGCCACCAGGTGGGCCAGACGGGCAAGACCGTGGCGCCCAACCTCTACGTGGCCTGCGGCATCTCCGGCGCCATCCAGCACCTGGCGGGTATGAGCTCGAGCAAGTGCATCGTGGCGATCAATAAGGATGCCGCGGCACCCATCTTCAAGGTGGCCGACTACGGTATCGCCGGCGACGTCTTCGAGGTGCTGCCGGCGCTGACCGAGGCGGTGCAGGAGATCAAGAAGGGCTGAGGTCGCCTGGCTGGATAGAACGAGGGGCCGCCCGGTCGACGGGCGGCCCCTGTTTTTTGCCCGGTGGTCTCGTTGCGCACTGGCCTCGTGGTCGGGGTCAGTTCTGCCCCTGCAGCATGGCCCAGACCTCGGACATGTCGATGCCCGACTGCTCGGCCTTCACGGCGTGGCTGTAAGCCCCCATGAAGTCGTCACGATGAGCGCTGGCCAGCCCCAGGCTGGCGTGGGCTTCGGCACAGCGGGGATCGATCCCGAGCGCCGTCTGGGAGGCTTTCATCGCCTGGTCGTACTCGCCGAGGCGGCAGAAGAGCGCCGCGCGGCCGGCGTGGGCCTCGGCGCAACGCTGCTCCAGTTCCACGGCCCGGTCGTACGCGGCCATGGCCTCCGGATAGCGCTCCTGCGTCTCCAGGATCGAGGCCAGGGCCAGGCAGAGCTGCGGCGACTCGTCCTTCGCCATGAACTCGCGGCACTCCTGCTCCGCGGCCCGCATGCGGCCGGATTCGGCCAGGCAGTGCACCAGGCGGTAGCGGGCGGCGGCCGCATACTCGTCCGCGACCAGGGCCGCGCGATAGCTCTCGGCGGCCGACTCGAGCCAACCCAGATCCATGAAGATGTCACCCATCTGCATGTGGGCCGGAGCGTAGGATTCGTCCATGGCGACGGCTTCCTCGGCGGCCGACGACGCCTCGTTCAGGCGGCCCTGCTGCCGGTAGACCTCGGCCAGCAGGGTAAGCATCTCCGGCGTGGGCAGCGATCGCTCGAGGCCCTCCTCCAGGATAGCGGCGGCACGGTCGAGATTGCCGGCTTGCATGGGAACGGCGGCAGCATGGAGGTAGTTGGTGGCAGCCTGGGCGGCCAGGGACTGGTCGCGTTCGGCAAAGGCTGGACCGGCCAGGCCGGAAAGGCCGAGAAGAAGCGTGAAGAACGCAAGGCAGCGTAGGGCATGGACCATGGCGAGTCTCCCCGATGCGGTTCACGCCGGGCGAATTGCACGCCCGGCCGGTGTTTCGGGAAGATCATCAAGAAATGTACCGCGATGGGAACGAAGCGGCCGCGTCCGGCGGGGACGCGGCTGCTATTCACAATCCGGCACCGAGCTCAGCTCATCTCGGCCGCCGAACCGCCGGCAATACGTTCCTGCGCCCGGCCCACCGCCACGTCGGCGTCGTGGACGAGTTCTTCCAGGATCTCGCGCAGCGGCTGCACCTTCTTGATCAGTCCCACCGACTGGCCGGCCATCAAGGAGCCCACTTCCACGTCACCTTCCACGGCGCCCTCACGCAGGCTGCCCACCCAGTACTTCTCCACCTCGAACTGGGCATCCTGGCGGGTGAGTTCCCCCGCCTCGAGCTTCTTCAGCAGGTCGAGCTGCAGCGTCCCGAAGTTGTCCATGGCCGTGTTGTTCAGCGCGCGCACGGCCACCACCGGCAGCTTGCTGGAGTACTGCGGCGTGGAAATGGCTTCGCGACTACGGGCCTTGATGAAGACCTGCTTGAACTTGTCGTGCGCCTGGCACTCCTCGGCCACCACGAAACGAGTGCCCAGCTGCGCTCCCGCAGCGCCCATGAGCCCGAGGTGTCCGATCATGAAACCGGTGGCGATACCGCCGGCGATGAACACGGGCACCTGGTCCCCATAGTCGTAGAGGATGTTCTGCAGCAGCACCGCCGTCGACACGTGCCCGATGTGCCCGCCGGCCTCGCTGCCCTCGAGGATGAGGGCGTCCGCACCGTAGTCGAGCATGCGCCGGGCGATGCTCTTGTTCGAGGCGAAACACATGACCTTGGCGCCGCTGTTCTTGGCCAGCTCCACCTCCGTGCGCCGGGGAATCGACCCCGCAAACACGATGTGGCTGAGCTTGGCCGCGCAGAGGATCTCCAGGTGCGCCAGGTAGTTGGGCGCGATGGTGATGAGGTTGGCGGCGAAGGGACGGTCGGTGAGCGCCTGCGTCTTCTTGACCTCTTCCTCGAACAGCTCGGGCGGCATGTTTCCGGCCGCCAGGCTGCCGAAGGCGCCCAGGTTGCTCATGAGCCCGACCAGACCGTGTTCGCTGATCCAGGTCATGGCGCCACACATGATGGGCACTTCCACGCCCAGAAAATCACGGCCGCGGGTGAAGAGCGTCTCGAGACGCGGGGTCAGCTTGACCGGTGACTGGGGACTGGTCATGGCGGTCTCCTCGAGGTTGTGACGTTCGGCGCTTAACTCGGCGTACAATGAAACAAGCTCACGGTGAGGCGGCAACAAGCAGGCCGCCCGGCGAACCGGGCGGCCTGCGATCCCGGTCCCTCGGATCAGGCCTCCGGCTCGGCCGGCGGAGCCTCGTCGGCCGGCGCGCCGGCCACGACCAGATTGTCGGCGATCACCTCGGCGATGTCGCGCACGGTGAGCTGTTCCTGACGATCGGTCTCCTTCACCGCATCCTCCAGCATGGTCAGGCAGAACGGGCAGCTCGAGCAGACCTCGCTGGCGCCGGTCGTCGCCGCTTCCTCGATGCGGTTGTGGTTGATGCGGGTGCCCAGATCCTCTTCCATGAACATGCGGGCGCCGCCGGCGCCGCAGCAGAAGCCCTCACGCTTGGAGCGGGGCATCTCCACCTGGGTGATGCCCGGCACGGCGCCGAGCACGTCGCGGGGGGCGTCGTACTCGCCATTGTGACGGCCGAGGTAGCACGAGTCATGGAAGGTGACCTCGTGGGCCGCCTCCTCGCTCACCTGCAGCTTTCCTTCGGCGAGCAGTTTCTGCAGGAGCTGGCTATGGTGCACCACCTCGTCGAATTCGATCCCGAAATCAGAATACTCGTTGAGGATCGAGTTGAAACAGTGCGGGCAGGCGGTGAGCACCTTCTTCACCCCGTACTTCTGCAGGTTCTGGATGTTGTGCTGGACCTGCATCTGGGCGAGGTACTCGTTGCCCGCGCGCCGGGCGGGATCGCCGCAACAACCTTCCTCATTGCCCAGAATGGCGAACGTCTCGCCCGCGGCATCGAGACATTTCACCAGGGCCCGTAGCACCGTCTGATTGCGACTGTCGTAGCTGCCGGCGCAGCCCACGAAGAGCAGCCACTCGACATCCTGCTTGTCGCGCAGCTTGGGCACCTCGATATCCTCACACCATTCCTCGCGGGCCTGGGCGCTCTGATTCCAGGGGTTGCTGTTGGTCTCCAGGCCGCGCATCGCCGTCTGCAGCGCGGCCGGCATCTTGGCCTCGGTCATGGCCAGGTAGCGGCGCTGGTCGATGATGTTGGGGATATGGTCGATCTGCACCGGACAGTGGGCCATGCAGTAGCCGCAGGTGGTGCAGGCCCAGAGCACGTCTTCCTCGATGATGCCGCCGGCCATGATCGGGCGCTCGATGGAGTCGGAGATGGCCTTGGCCTCGACGGTGTTGCCCTTGCTCTTGAGCCGGCCCATGGCCGCCAGCTGATCACTGATGCCGTAGACGTGGTCGCGTTCGTCGGTGATCAGTTCCCGCGGCGAGAGCGGCTTGCCGGTGTTGTGCGTGGGACAGCCCTCGTTGCAACGCCCGCACTCGGTGCAGGTGTACATGTCGAGGAGGCGCCGCCACCCGAAGTCTTCCACCTTGCCCACGCCGAAGCTCTCGGCGCCGTCGGCCATGAGCTGCTCGAGATCCAGCTTGTCGATCTTGCCCGACGGCGTGAGCCGTTCGGTGTAGACCGCCGGCAGGGCGGTGAGCACGTGGAAATGCTTGCCGAAGGGCAGGTAGTTGAGGAAGCCCAGCACCAGCACCACGTGGAGCCAGAAGTTCACGTGATGCCAGATGCCCAGGGCGGTGTCGCTCTGCCCGGCGAACAAGCCCGACAGCATCGTGGAGGCCCAGGCCCAGCCGCGTTCGGGATCGTCGGGATGGAGTTGGAACTTGGCGGCGTCGCCCAGGAGGTCGGTGAGCATCAAGAGACCGATCCAGCAGAGGATCGCGGCGGCTTCACCGGAGAACTTGAGGCGGCCGGGCCGGGTGATCAGGCGGCGGAACAGGCCGTAGAGTACCGCCGCGATCACCATCAGTTCGAGCAGGTTGTGCACCACGAGGTAGGCCTCGTTGATGCCCGGTATGCGCCAGTCGGCATCGAATCCGCGGATGATCATGGTCAGGGTCCGGAACGCGACGACCAGGAAGCCGGCGAAGATGATCGCGTGCATCCAGCCGGGACCCTTCTCGTACAGCAGCTTCCTCTGGCCGAAGCCGATGGCCAGGAGCGCCTTGAGGCGCCGGCCGGGCTGGTCGGTGCGATCGTCAGGCTGCGCGGCGCGCAGGACGTCGAGTCGGCGGATCATGGTGGCCGTGAACAGCGCCAGTGCCGCCACGAGCAGGACAAGCATGGCCAGCGGACCCATGGAAGCCTCCTGGGGATAGGTGGATACGGGCCGTCGGAATCCCGACGGGCCACTATATCATGGCGTCTCGCGGCAGGAAGGGCAAAGCCGGAGTGAGGTCGATTCAACCAGCCTGCCCGGCGCGCTCCTGTTCGGCCAGCAGGGCCCGACAGACCGCCAACCCGGCCGAATCGACCGCCACAACCGCCTCCCCGGGATCGGTCTCCAGGGGCGCGATACGGCCACCGTGACGGCTGCCGGTACGCTGGAAGGTGGCCACGTCCAGGAGGTAGAAGCTTCCGTCCTCCTTGAGCCAGGGCAGGTCGTCGGCAACGGTGCCGAGTTCGGGTCGGTGGGCGGGGTCGAAGTACGGAATCAGTCCCATGTCGGACCGGTGCCAGAGCAGGGCCGATTCGCGGTGGCAGGAGAAGACGCAGTCGGCGCCCTCGCGTACGGCGAGACTCATGGCCTGAGCCAGGCGGCCGGCGCGGCAGAGCGGCAGCAGAGGATTGAGGGTCAGCACGTGGCTGTAGGTATCCGATTCGGAGGCCAGGGCATGAGAGATGGCCGCCTCGAGGGAGTGATCGCCGGCCGGCCGGACGAGGGGCACCAGATCGGCGGTCCGTGCCGGCAACTCCAGATCCGCATCGGGGATCGAGACGACGACCCGATCCGGCCCCGCCTCACTGACCGCACGCGCGGCACGTTCGAGCAGGGTTTCGCCTGCCAGGGTCTGTCGCACGGCCGCAGCCGGATGTCCGTCGCAGCCCACGCTGATCACGGCCAGGAGTCGTTGCACGGTGTCGCCTCTCTTCGGCTCTGGTAAGCACCCTCGGTGGCGGGGTGCGGCACTGGACAATCGGGTTCGGTACCGGTACATTGGCGCGGATTCGCCGCTCGCAGCGGCAGTTTCTTCCGGCCGCGCCGGCTGCGCTCGGCGGTCAAATCTCCGCCGGATCGCATCGCTTCCCGTCGGCGCCGGCCCCTGGCCGGTGTGTTCTCACCGGCGAACATCTGAACCGGGTCCGGCTATCATCCCCTGAAGCAAGTTCGGGCCCAATCCCGGGGGACCATGTGATGGACGATTCCCGGATCAAACAGCTCCTCGAAGGCATGCGGCGCGTGGCCGTGGTGGGCATCAGCCCCAAGGAAGACCGCGCGAGTCACGGCATCGCCCGCTGGCTCATCGGGCAGGGCGTCGAGGTCGTGGGCGTGAATCCCGGCCACCAGGAGATCCTCGGCGTGCCGGTGTACCCGGATCTCGCCGCGGTCCCCGGACCGGTTGACGTGGTGGATGTCTTCCGGCGCAGCGATACCGTGGGACCGGTCGTGGACGCGGCCGTAGTCCGTGGCGACGGGGCCATCTGGATGCAGGAGGGCGTGGAGAATGCCGAGGCCGCGGCCGTGGCCGAAGCGGCCGGCATTCCCGTGGTCATGGACCGTTGCATCTACAAGGAGTGGCTCCGCCTTCTCAACGGCTGAGTCGGTGCCCGGCGAAGGAGCCGCGTTTCCATGATGGACAAATCGATCCTGGTGACTGGAGCCCGCGGATTCGTGGGGCGACACCTCGTGGCTCGCCTCGACCGTGCCGGCACCGCCGTGGTCGGTCTGGATCTGCCCGGTGCGGCCGGCGACGGGATCGGTCACCACCGCGCCCTCGGCCGCGGCGGTGACCAGGCCGCCGCCGAACTGGCCGAGTTGATCGCCGCCGGCAACCATGGCGCCATCGTCCACCTCGCCGGACAGAGTTCGGCCGGCGCCAGCTTCCAGGATCCCGCCGGCACCGTTCGCGCCAACCTGCTCGGTACCCTCGAGGTGCTCGAAGCGCTGCGGTTGCTCCAGTCGCGCGGCGTGGCCGTCCCCCGGCTCCTGGTGGTGGGGTCGTCCGAGGAGTACGGCGCCGCTGCCCTGCCGGACCGCCCCTGCCGCGAGGACGATCCGGTCCTGCCGGTCTCGCCCTACGCCACCAGCAAGGCGGCCGCGACCCAGCTCTGCCGCCAGTACCACCGCGCATTCGATCTGCCCGTGATCGCGGTCCGGGCCTTCAACCACACCGGCCCCGGACAGGACGAGCGCTTCGTGTTTCCCTCGTTCGCGGCCCAGATTGCGGCAATCGAGGCCGGTCGCAGTGAACCGGTCCTGCGCACCGGCGACCTCACCCCGGCCCGCGATTTCCTGGACGTGCGGGACGTCGTCGCGGCCTATCTGGCCCTTTTGGACCGCGGCGAGACCGGCCATATCTACAATGTGTGTTCAGGCTCGGCATTGACGATCCGCGAGGGACTGGAGATACTTCTGGGGTTGTCCGGGACCACCATCGAGGTGGTGCCGGACCCGGCGCGTATGCGACCGGCGGAGATTCCCCGCCTGATCGGCGATCCGACCGCTCTTCACGAGGCCACCGGCTGGCGGCCCCGTTTCAGTTTTGAAGATACCCTGCGCGATCTCCTGGAGAGCGCCAGGGAGAAGCTCACGTGATTCGGAGGCACCTAGTATGACCCGCGTCTGCATGATCGGAACCGGCTATGTCGGTCTGGTCTCCGGCGCCTGCATGGCCGACTTCGGCCACCAGGTCGTTTGCGTCGACATCCTACCCGAGCGCATCGCCGCCATCGAGCGCGGCGAGATGCCCTTCTACGAACCCGGACTCGACGTGCTCGTCGGCAAGAATGTCCGCGAAGAGCGCCTCTCCTTCACCACCGACCTCGCCGTCGGCATGAGCGAGGCCGACGTGGTCTTCATCGCCGTCCAGACTCCCCAGTCCGAGGGCAGCGGCGAAGCCGACCTCAGCTACATCTGGGAAGTGGGCAAGCAGATCGGCGAACGGCTCGACAGCTACAAGGTCATCGTCACCAAGAGCACCGTGCCGGTGGGTACCGCGCGCAAGCTCAAGACCATCATCGGCGACACATTGAAGCAGCCGGTGGACTTCGACATGGCCAGCAATCCCGAATTCCTGCGCGAGGGTTCCAGCATCGAGGACTTCATGCGGCCCGACCGCGTGGTGATCGGCACCGAAAGCGATCGGGCCGAGAAGCTCATGCGCGAGATCTACCGGCCGCTGTTCCTGCTCGACACGCCCATCGTCCACTGCCCGCGTATCGAGACGGCCGAGCTCATCAAGTACGCGTCGAACAGCTTCCTCGCCGTGAAGATCAGCTTCATCAACGAGATCGCCACCCTGTCCGACCGGGTGGGCGCCGACGTCTCGCAGGTCGCCAAGGCCATGGGCCTGGACCGCCGCATCGGGAAGAAGTTCCTCCATGCCGGCCTTGGCTACGGCGGCAGCTGCTTCCCCAAGGACACCCACGCCATCTGCCACATCGCCCACGAGCAGGACGAACGCATGTCCATCGTGGAGGCAGCCATCGCCGTGAACGCCGGCCTGCCCGACCGCGCGGTGCAGAAGGCCCGCGAGATGCTGCCCGATTTCCAGGGCAAGACCGTGGCCCTGCTCGGCCTCAGCTTCAAGCCCAACACCGACGACATCCGCTGCGCCGGCAGTCGCCAGATCGTCCAGCAACTCACCGACGGCGGCGCCACGCTGAACGTTCATGACCCCGTGGCCATGGACAACTTCAAGCAGGCGTACCCGGACCTGAATTACTGCAAGAACGCCTACGAAGCCTGTACCGGCGCCGACCTGGTCATCCTCGTCACCGAGTGGAACCAGTACCGCCAGCTCGACTTCGG
>PIVY01000603.1 GCA_003353795.1 bacterium | reverse complement strand
AGGTGGCCGGGTTGGAGCGGGGGGTGCGGCCGATCGGTCGCTGGTCGATGCGGATGACCTTGTCGAGCTGTTCGACGCCGTCGATGCGCTCGTGTTCGCCCGGATCGGTCTGGGCGCGGTGCAGCTGGCGGTCGCGGGCTTTGAAGAGGATGTCGTTGACCAGCGATGATTTGCCCGAGCCGGAGACGCCGGTGACGCAGGTGAACAGACCCAGGGGGATGCGGGCGGTGATCTTCTTCAGGTTGTGATGGCGGGCGCCGGCGACTTCGAGCCACTTGCCGTTGCCCGGGCGGCGCTGTTCTGGGATATGGATCGCTTCGTTGCCGGATAGGTAGCGGCCGGTCTGCGAGTCGGCAGAGGCGGCGATCTGCTCGGGGGTGCCGGTGATGACCAGCTCGCCGCCGCGCTCTCCGGCGCCGGGTCCAAAGTCGACCACTAGGTCGGCCTGGCGGATGGTCTCCTCGTCGTGCTCGACGACGATCACGGTGTTGCCCAGGTCGCGCAGTCTTTGCAGGGTGGAAAGCAGGCGCTGATTGTCGCGGTGGTGCAGGCCGATCGACGGTTCGTCGAGGACGTAGAGCACGCCGACCAGACCGGAGCCGATCTGGCTGGCCAGGCGGATGCGCTGCGCCTCGCCGCCGGAGAGGGTGTGGGCGCCGCGGTCGAGGGTCAGGTAGTCGAGGCCGATGTCGACCAGCAGCTGCAGGCGGCTGCGGATCTCTTTCAGGGCCTCCTCGGCGATGATCTTGCGGGTCTCGTCGAGTTC
>PIVY01000602.1 GCA_003353795.1 bacterium | reverse complement strand
CACAGCGTGCCGGCCGGTCTCTTCAAAGACAATCCCGACGCCACGCCGCGCGGCTGCTACCGCAACATCGCGGATGAGGAAGCCCTGCGGGTCAAGACCTCCGGCGGCTTCGTCTCGCCCACCTTCACCGAGTGGATGATGGACGGCATCTGGCCGGAAGACATCACGCCCCAACACTGCGCGGATATGATCGATTACTACGTGAAGCTCCTGGGCGTCGATCACGTGGGCATCGCCACCGACGACATGTTCACCACCCAGCCCACCATGGACTTCGTCGCCAAGAACCCGGGCATGTACGCCGATGGCGGCTACATGACCGACGCCTTCGATCGGGGCGCCACCGGTTGTGCCGAGCTGTCCAAGATCCTCGCGGCGATCACCGACGAGCTCTGGAAGCGCGGCTACTCCAACGAGGACCTGGCCAAGATCTACGGCGGCAACAAGCTGCGCGTGTACCGCGAGGTGTGGGAGGGTATTGCGCCCGAGGACGATCCGCTGAGCCCCGAGGCTCGGCGCGAGGTGGTCGACGAGTTGCGGCAGAAGTTCCTGTCGCGCTAGACCTCGAAGACCGGTGTCGGCGGCAGCGGAGCGCTCCCTCCGTGCGCACGCGACGGTCGATTTCCCGGTGGCGGTCCCGTGCGGTGGTGCTAGTCTGCAAGGCATCGTGAACTGTTAGCCGAATCCATCAGTTGGTACGGCAAGGAATCGGCCGTGTGATCAGACCTTGCGCGGCGTCTCGTGTCATCCACGCCAATGTGGAACCC
>PIVY01000601.1 GCA_003353795.1 bacterium | reverse complement strand
TCGCGCAGTTGTGCCACTGGCCTCGGTACGGTCCCGCGCCGGCCGTGGGGTACAGGAGACGGATGACCTCGCCGCGCTCACTCGAACGGCTCCACGTCGTGTTCATCAAGCCCGGCAAGTACGGGACGGATGGGTTCGTCGAGCGGTTCCGGCGCGGTTTCATGCCCAATGCCACGCTGTACCACATGCGGAGCCTGACACCGTCGTCGGTGGGCGGGGTCGAGGTCACGACCGAGACCATCGACGAGTACGTGGAGACGGACCTGGGCTACCTCGATCGGCTCACGGTTCCGGCTGACTCGGGCGTGCGCACGCTGGTCGCCGTCGTGGGTGTCCAGTCCCACCAGTTCCACCGGGCGCTCGATCTCGCGGCGTTTGCGCACGACCACGGCCATCTCGCCGTGGTCGGTGGGCCCCATCCCATGACGTGCTCGACCGCCGAGCTGCACGGGCGTGGTGTGAGCTTCGCACTGGCCGAGGCAGAGTTGATCTGGCTCGAGATTCTGGGTGACGCGCTCCGCGGTGAGCTGCAGCACGTGTACGGCGCGGGCCAGCGGTGGCAGCTCGAGCTCACGCACCCGGTCATCGCGCCGCCCACACGCCGCGAGCTGCGCCGTTACCTGAACCGGGTCATGGGTGTGTATCCGGCCCGTGGCTGCCCGTTCCGCTGTAGCTTCTGCTCGGTGATCAAGATCGCCGGCCACCAGGTTCGGACGACTCCCCTCGAAACCGTGCTTGGGACGTTGCGGGCGGCGAAGCGCGGAGGAG
>PIVY01000600.1 GCA_003353795.1 bacterium | reverse complement strand
CCGGTGATGTCGCCCGCGGCGAGCACGGCGTCCAGTGTAACCAGCACCACAGGGCTGCCGGCCGTGTGTGTGACCGCGGCAATCGACGCCGCTCCGCCGGCTGCATTGTCGGCGTAGGCGAGACTGCCAACGCCGAGTGCGCCCGTCTCATCGTCGTTGCCGTAGAACTGCGATTGGAGCGTGACCTTGAGGGTATCGCTGCCCTCGACGCCCTCGACGGAGGTGATCGCGGGAACCAGAGCCGGCGTCACGAGCACGTCATTCAGGGGCGTTGCGGGCATCGGCGTACCGAGGATATCGTAGATCGAGTCGGCCACCGGACTGAGCATCGCTCCACCGATGTCACCGGCGACCACGTCACCGCTCAGCGTTCCCGTTTCCGTCGGCCTGCCGGCTGTATGCTCCACCGACAGGATGGTCTTCCCGGCGCCGGCGTCGGCGAAGGTAAAATCGCCGAGGTGAAGGGCTCCCGTCGCGTCGTTGTTCGTATAAACGCGGCCGGAGAACCACACGGCCAGCTTCTGGTGATTCTCGACACCCTGAGTGACCAGAATCCTCGGCTCTGCGCCCAGCGTAGCGACCACGGGCGTCCCCGGCAGGTAGACTCCGTCAACGTTGAAGATCGCAGTCGCCGCCGCACTGATCGTGTCCTGGTCGATGTCGCCGCTTCCACCCGTCCAGAGGGCCTGGTCGGTAGTGAGGACGGCAAACGCATCACCGGCCGTGTGCGTCACCTCCGTAATGAACGATGCGGCACCGGCCACGTCC
>PIVY01000599.1 GCA_003353795.1 bacterium | reverse complement strand
CTTCCTGACGCTTCTGGCGCCGGCGCTGGCGCTGGTCGCCGTCTTCCTCATCATTGTCTTCGCCTTCCTGGTGCCGCTGTTCGAGCAGAACCATCTCGAGCAGAAGTACGAGCTCTGTCACGAACTGGTCGAGGCCGCCATCAGCGGGCTCGAATCCAACCGAGCCGAGGTCGCGGCCCAGGGGCGGCCGGTGTTCGAGGTCCAGTACCACGCGGCCGAGCGTTTGCGCGGCGTGCGCCTCGGTGACGAGGGCAACATCTACTACTGGGTCATCGGCCCCGACGGCCGTTTCCTCATGCATCCCTACCGACCGGACCTCGAGGGCCGCGATCCCGCCGAGGTCGCCGCGCCGGACGGCGCCATGCTCGCCGGACTCATGGACCAGATCAAGCGGGCGGCGGAACCCGGTGGTGGCGGCATGGTCGCCTATCGCTGGCAATGGACGGACCAGCGCGATCAGGTCATGGACAAGGTCTCGTACGTCGCTCTCTACGAGCCGTGGGGCTGGATCGTCGGCACGGGTGTCTACATCGACGACGTCAAGTCCGAGATGGCTGCGTTGCGGGGCCGCCTTGTCGTGGCGGGCCTGTTGATGACCGCGCTGGGAGCGGGCCTGGCGCTCCTGTTCTCGGTGCGCACGGCGCGCCTGCAGCACCGCATGACCGTGACCCATGCCCAGCTGGCCGCCAGCGAGGAACATCTGCGCATCACGTTGCAGTCAATAGGTGACGCCGTCATCGCGAGCGATACCGACGGCCACATCCAGCAGA
>PIVY01000598.1 GCA_003353795.1 bacterium | reverse complement strand
CCGTCTCCCCTGGGCCCGCGCCACCTCCATCGTGGCGCTCACCTCGGTGGGGTGATGCCCGTAATCGTCGAGGACATAGACGCCGTCGTGCTCGCCGTGAAGTTCGCAGCGGCGGCCCACACCGGCGAACTCGGCCAGCGCCGCGGCCGCCACGGCGAAGGGGACACCCAGTTCCCGGCCCACCGCCAGGGCCGCCAGAGCGTTGCGCAGATTGTGTCGCCCGGCCTGCGGCAGGCTGAGGCGGCCCACGCGCTCATCGCCGTACCAGATGTCGGCGGCCTGACCGCCGGCACCCACGTCGAGGGTATCGGCATCGGCCCGCACCTCGGCCTCCCGCGCCAGCCCGTAGGTCACGACCCGCCGGTCGAGCCGAGGCGCCAGTTCCCTGACCTCCGGGTCGTCGATGCAGAGGATGGCCGTGCCGTAGAACGGTACCCGCCCCAGGAACTCGGTGAACGCCTGGCGCAAGCTGTCGAGGTCGGGATAGTGGTCGATGTGCTCGTGGTCGATGTTCGTGACCACCGCCAGCGAGGGCACCAGGTGCAGGAAACTGCCGTCACTCTCGTCGGCCTCGGCCAACAGATACTCGCCGCCACCCAGGATGGCACCCGAACCGACGGCGAGGACCTTCCCGCCGACGATGACCGTGGGGTCGAGCCCTCCGGCTGCGAGCACGGCCGCAGCGAGGCTCGTGGTGGTGGTCTTGCCGTGGGAGCCGGCCACCGCGATGCCCTCCTTGAGCCGCATGAGCTCGGCGAGCATCTCGGCCCG
>PIVY01000597.1 GCA_003353795.1 bacterium | reverse complement strand
CCGGTGGCGATGTCCAGGTCACGGGCCAGCAGTTGTTCGTATTGCAGGAAGTCCCGGTGGTTCTCTACGTAGCCGATGGCCTTTGCCAGCCGCTCTCGCCGACCCTTGGTGCCCGGTCCGCTGCGACCGATGTTCTGGCCAAGGGCCTTCATCGCGTCCAGCGCAGCATCGATTTCGCCTCGGCGAAACTCGTCCTTGCGCTCGCCTACCCATGTTGCCAGCGCATCGGACCCCGCGCGGTGCACCGTCCCGCCCGCCTGCCAGATGTACTCGCAGAGGTGGTACCAGTCCAAGCACGGGGTCGCACCGGGGAAGAACTCCTTCTGTAGAGTCCACAGATGGTTCGCTCCATCCGCCAAGAACACGGTATCCTTGGTGCCGTAGCCCCGCTTTCTCGCCTCCCTGGCGAGTCGCTGGAACAGAACACGTGCACCCTTGAAGGTGCCGATCGCTCGCTTGTGGATTGGGCCCTCGAGGGTTCCGTCCGGCAACCTCCTGAGCGTGTAGACGATCCCGACCGTCGCCATCCGGGCGTTCTTCGACTTGTCCCCGACCTTCTTACGAACCGACCGCTTCTTCCGGCGACGCCAACGTCGCACCTGCCGCTTCGACTGGCCCGCAGGGCGCTTGGTGTGCGGTTTGCAGCGCCGTGCATGTTCCTCCGGCCCGATCATGGGCGCGCCCTTGCCGTCGACCTGGATGACGAGGATCTCGCCGTCGTCGTCAGGCGCCGGCATCTCGTCGAGGAACGCAGACGCCTGGGGCCCGAGCT
>PIVY01000596.1 GCA_003353795.1 bacterium | reverse complement strand
GGCCGTCACCGACTTCAAGGCCGACGCCGCGGTCCACTTCATCCACGCCACGGACTTCGAGCTCAAGACCGTCGATGCGGTCCAGGTCTACCTCGACCTCTACGGCTGGGAACCCGTGGTCGTCGGGGCTGGAGCCGTGCGCCTGCATGCCGACGGCAAGTCCCGCGAGGCCTACGGTCTCTTGAAGGCCGCTCGCGAGCAGGGACCCGCCGGTTACTACGACGTCGAGCGCGTCCTGCTCCTGCTCCTGGACGGCGAGACTGGGAAGGCCCACGACCTACTCGCCGCCACCAGCGACGACGACCACCCGCGCTGGCACCTGCAGAACGGCGTTCTTGCCCACAGCGTCGGTCGGCCCGAAGCTGCCGCCGAGCACTGGTGGCTGCAGATCGAGAAGCATCCGGATATCTTCGACGGCTGGCTGCCCCTCGGCTTCTACCTCATGCAGGACATCGAGGATTTCGAGGCCGGCGAGGCCTACTTCCGCCGCGCCTGCGCCCAGTTCCCGCAGCATCAGGAATTTCGGGCCTGGCTCGGTGACGCCGTCATGCGCCAGGGGCGCACCGACGAAGCACTCGCCGAACTCGAGGCGGCTCTCCTGCTCGAGGCCGTCGATCCGGCCTTCGCGGCCGGCGTCGAGCAACTCATCGCGACCATCCGCCAGGAATCCGGCGGGGAGGGCTGATCATGCCAGGCATCGGGGTCATCCTGCCGTCGTACAATGCCGCCCGCTTCCTGGAGCAGGTGATCGCCGACATTAGCGCCGCCGTTCCCGG
>PIVY01000595.1 GCA_003353795.1 bacterium | reverse complement strand
AACCCCGACCACACCTCGTCCACCGCGCACACCCTCACGTCCACGAATCCCAGCTGCAGCGCCAGGCCGCGGATCACATCCTCGCTCACGTCGGTGGGCACCTTCGAGGCCTTCTTCGGCCACGAGATCCAGACGGTGGCATCGGGATGCAGTTTCTCGCGGTACCGCACCAGCGCCCGCGCCAGCTCGGTCCGCCGCTTCGTGAAGTGGTGCACCATCTGCACCCGAGGCGACAGCCGGCCGATCAGCATGACGTGCTCCGGCAGCGGCGCCACCAGCTCGAGATAGTGCTCGGGCGCGCGCACCACGCGCACGATCATGCCGGTCTTGATGCCCAGCTTCTTCGCCAGTGGGGTGCCCGAGTATCCGCTCGTCATGACGTCTCCGGTGGAAGAGGGCGGTGTCGGCCGGCTACCAGTCCATGATAAGGTGCTCGCCCAGCGCCGCACTTGCCGGTCGCCGGTCGCGGCGCTTTCGTGCCTGGGTCGTCCGTCGCACCCTTCCGGGAGATTTCCATGGCCAGCCTGCTGATCACCAACGCCCGCCTCGTCAACGAGGGCACGATCACCGAGACCGATGTCCTCGTCGAGGACGGGCGCGTCGCCGCCATTGCCCCCGACCTCGCCTCGCGCCCTGCCGACGAGACGATCGACGCTGCCGGCAAGTACCTCCTGCCCGGCCTCATCGACGACCAGGTCCACTTCCGCGAGCCCGGCCTCACCCACAAGGCCGACCTCGCCACCGAGTCGCGCGCCGCGGTGGCCGGCGGCGTGACCAG
>PIVY01000594.1 GCA_003353795.1 bacterium | reverse complement strand
CGCTACCGCATCGCCAGCGCCGTGAGGGTGGCCTCGGCCACCCCGCCCATGTGGATGAGCAGGACCCAGTAGTAGGCGACGAACACGACGAACACCGAGGCCACGGCGAGCGGAACGGTGCGATTGCGCAATTCTTTCATGTATTGCCGCTGGGTGGGCGGGTGATCATCGACGACATTGAAGACCTCGCCGACGGCGTCTGCCGATTCGGCGGCGGAGATGATCGCTTCCGCACAATTTTCGACATAGGACAAGGGGACCGCGGCCCAGGCGCCGAAGCGGAGCCACCACTTTGAGCCGTCCCGTCCGAGGCGATGGGTCCAGAGGTTGTCGCGGCCGTAGATGGCGCCGGGTCTGAGCACGGTGCATTTCCAGCCGTGTTCGTCAGCAAATTCAGTGATCATTTTTTCCTGCAGGAGCTTGGTCTGGCAGTAGGCGTCGCGGATTTCGGGTGCGGCCGCGAGGGGCGAATCCTCTTGCAGGGTTGAGTGGCTCCAGCGTGCCTGGTATTCGTAAACGGCAAAGGAGCTAATGGCGACAATGTGGGCGACGCCGGCATCGGCCATGGCGCCGAGGAGGTTTTCGGTGGTGAGGACGGTGCCGGCGAATTGGGCGTAGAAGTCACCGCTTTTGGCGGCGGCAGCATGCACCACGGTGTCGACGGTCTGGAGATGCTCGACCAAGTTCTTTTGCGAGCGGAGATCGTGGCGGACGAGCTCGAGATTCGGGTGATCGAGCAAATCGAGGCCGGAAAGATCGGAGGCTGGTCGAACCATGGC
>PIVY01000593.1 GCA_003353795.1 bacterium | reverse complement strand
AACGGTGGCGCTGGCGTCGCTCAGGTCAAGCTCGAGGGCCTGAGTCTGGCGGGCTCCGACAAGGCGCCCATCACCTGGGATGCCGATCTCGCCGCCCGGGTCGCCTGGCCGGTGACCGTGCCCACGCCCAAAGCCGGTGAAGGCGGCGCACTTCAGCAGCAGGACGTCACCATCACCATCGGCGCGCAGCGGACTGCTGACGGGGCCGCGGATGCCCTCGAAGTGGTGCTCCCGCTCCGAGACGACCGCAGACCGATCTCCACGAGGTTGGTGGCCGATCTTCCCGCCGATGGATCGGTGGCGATCGAGGCCCTTCCCGAGAAGGCCCGCCCGGGATCGGTGCGACGACAAGTGGCCGTCGCCGACCACCCTGGACTGGTGCGAATGGCCGGCGCGATGGATGTCTTTGTGCAGCGCCCGGCCCGATCGACCGGGCAGCGCCTGGCCCGAGGGAGAGCGTGGATCGGCATGGGTTCGCTGCGAGAGCCCCTCGGTCTCACCAGCGGCGATCTGGTTGATCAGGCTGTTGCCGACGTGCTGGGCTGGCTTCCCGCCGTCCTCGATTCCCACGAGCTGGTTGGAAACTGGCCGGGATCGAGGGGGCATGTGCTGTTGACCGCCGACGCCCTGCTGTTCCTCGTCGAGGCTCGCGAGGCCGGCTATCCCGTCGATTCCCGCCTCGAAGCGGCACTGAAGCGCGCGCTGACCTCGTCCCTGCGCAGCGACTACCGGTACTTCTTGGACGGCAACAGCTGGCTTGAGCGCAGCCGTGCCCTGCA
>PIVY01000592.1 GCA_003353795.1 bacterium | reverse complement strand
TGGGCACCTACCTCATCGGTGAACCGGCCACAGGCCCCGGCATCCGGCCGCAGCCGTACAGCACCAACCCTGCCATCAACACCTACACGTACGAGAGCATGAACGGTCTCTCGATCCCGCACGGCGTGGGTAGCGTGTGGGCGCAGGGTGCGTGGGAGGTGTACTGGGCGCTCGTCGACCAGCACGGTTTCGATCCGAACCTCTACAACGCAGCGGGCGGCGCCGGGAACCAGCGCGCCATGCTCTACATCAACGAGGGCCTCAAGAACACGGTTTGCTCGCCGGCCTTCACCGACATGCGCGACGGCGTCATGCAGGCCGTCACCGACAACTTCAGCGGCGCGGACTTCTGCCTCGTCTGGGATGTCTTCGCGGCCTACGGCCTCGGCACCGACGCCGTGAGCGGCGGTTCGAGCAGCACGACGCCGACGAACGGCTTCGACACACCCCTTCAGTGCCAGTGCCAGCCTTCGCCCATCGCGGACGCGGGCCCCGACCAGTCCGTTTGTCCTGGCGATTCCGTAACGGTGGGCACGTCTGCCCGGCCAGACAACACCTACCTCTGGGCACCGGGCGGCGAGACGACGGCGCAGATCAGTGTGTCGCCAACGGTCGACACGACCTACACCGTGACGGCCACGACGGCCGCGTGCGGGTCGGACAACGACGATGCCACGGTCTTCGTGATCGACCCCAGCTCGATCGGCCTCGATGACGACTTCGAGGGTGGTCTCGGCAGCTGGACCGCCACGGGCCTTTGGCACCTCACGCCCAACTCGG
>PIVY01000141.1 GCA_003353795.1 bacterium | reverse complement strand
GTGCAGAGCGCGCTCCTGGAGGCCATGCAGGAACGGCAGGTCACCATCGGCGAGGAGACCTTCCCGCTGCCCGACCCCTTCCTGGTGCTCGCCACCCAGAACCCCATCGAGCAGGAGGGCACCTACCCGCTGCCCGAGGCGCAGGTCGACCGATTCCTGCTGAAGCTGCGGATCGATTATCCCGACCGCGACGATGAGCGCCTCATCCTCGAGCGGATGAGTGGCGGCACGCCGCCCAACGCGGTCGCCGTGATCACGCCCGGCGACATTGCCGAGTTCCGGCAGGCGGCCGAACGGGTCTTCGTCGACGAGAAGATCAAGACCTACATCCTGGACCTGGTCTTCGCCACGCGCGAACCTCGCAGCTACGGTCTGGACCTCGGCCCGCTCCTGGCCTACGGCGCCTCGCCGCGCGCCACGCTGGCCCTGGTGAAGCTGGCCCGGGCCCGGGCGCTGCTGCAGGGGCGCGCATTCGTGATTCCCGAGGACGTCAAGGCCGTGGGCCACGGCGCCCTTCGCCACCGCGTCCTGCTCTCGTACGAGGCCGAAGCGCGCGAGCTCGACAGCGACGCCATCGTCACCACGCTGTTCGACAGCATCGAGGTACCCTGACCGGTTCGGAGACCGCGGAGAGCCTGGACGTGAAACGCGACAACGATCCACAGCAGCAGAGCCCGGCCATCCCGCCGGAGATCCTCGCCGCGGTCCGCCGCATCGAGATCCGGACCCGGCGCATGGTGGACGAGGTCTTCAGCGGGGAGTACCACTCGGTCTTCCGGGGTCGCGGCGTGGAGTTCCGCGAGGTCCGCGAGTACGTGCCCGGCGACGACGTACGCTCCATCGACTGGAACGTCACCGCCCGCGCCGACGCCCCCTTCGTCAAACAGTTCGAGGAGGAGCGCGAGCTCACCGTGATGCTGGCTGCGGATGTGTCGGCCAGCGGCCGATTCGGCAGCGGCGAGCGTACCAAGGCCGAGACCGCGGCCGAACTCTGCGGGGTGCTCGCATTCGCCGCGGTCAGCAACAAGGACAAGGTGGGACTGCTGCTCTTCAGCGACCACGTGGAGAAATACATCCCGCCGGCCAAGGGCCGCAGCCATGTCCTGCGGATCATCCGCGAACTGTTGACCTACAACCCCACCGGCGCAGGCACGGATCTGGACGCACCGCTGCAACTGGTCGGCCGGGTCCTCAAGCGCAAGGCCACCGTCTTCCTGGTGAGCGACTTCTGGGCCGGCGATTTCTCGAGCAGCCTGCGGACCGTCTCTCGGCGCCACGACTGCGTGGCCGTGCGTCTCCGCGACCCGCGCGAGGTCGAGCTGCCGGATGTCGGGCTGGTGGCCTGGCGCGACGCCGAGACCGGTCAGGAGATACTCGTCGACACGGGCTCGGCGGCGGTCCGCGATCAGTTGCGGGAACGCGCCCAGCGCCACGATCGACGGCTCGAACGAACCCTGCGCCAGTCGGGCGTCGACCTGGTCGACGTGGATTCCACCGGCAGCTACGTCGACCCGTTGCACCGTTTCTTCGCCGCTCGCGCGGGGCGTCGGCCGACCGGAGGCAGGCGTTGAAGCGGCCCCTGGTGATCAGCGTGCTGATGTTGCTGGCGACGGCGACCGCGGCGCAAATGCCGGGACCGGAAACGGCTCCGGCGCCCCCGGACACCCTGGTGGCCCGATTCTCGTGGTCTGGCGACGGACCGACTCCGGTCGGCCTGGCCGTTTCGCCGGAGCGGTCCGTACTGGGTGGCGTGGTGACCTTGATCATCGACCTGCCGGCGGGGGCGGCTGCTTTGTCCGCCGACTCGTTGCAGGTGGACGTGGACTGGCTCGAATCCGCACCGGAGTTGTCGGTGCTCCCACCCGAGGGGCTGCCTCCGTCCGCCGGTCCGCGAATTCTGGCACCGTTCCGGATCTATCGGCTGGGGCCATGGCGACCGGCCTGGATCGACGGCCTTCCCGGGCCTGTTCTAGACGTGGCGGGACGCCTGGAGTCGGGAGATCAGTTCGTTCCCGTGCGGGACCCCCGGCGCCTCGGCGGCCTGCCACCGTGGCTGCCGCCGCTGATTGTCGTTGCCATCGTGGTCATCGTCGCGCTGCTGGTCTGGCGCCGCCTGCGCGGCGGGCCCGGCGTCGCCGAGGCCGCCGATCGACCGCTGCCGCCACCGGCCTGGATCCGGGCCGCAGTGGACCTGTGGGCGCTCGAGGATTCCCACGGTCACGACCGCACCTATCTCGATGGCCTGGCCGCGGTGCTGAGGCGGTACCTGCACGCGCGTTTCCACCTGCCCGCCGAGGAGATGACCGCCGCCGAGGTGGCGGTCGCCGCACGTCGCGCCGGTTGGCCCGTGGCCCGTCTGGGCGCATTCGCCCGGATCCTCGCCGGCTGCGACGAGGCCCGCTACGCACCGGCCGGAGTGGGCGCCCGGCAGTGTCGCGACGGCATGCAGAGACTGATCGACCTCATCGAGGGCGAACGTGTCGATCCGGTCTGGACGCCGGTATCGCCCGTCGAACGTGCGGCTGCCGTGCAAGCCTGGAGCCGGCTGCGCGAGCGCTATCCGCAGGCCCACGAGGGCGGTGCGTCATGTTGACCCTGGCCCACCCCTGGCTGCTGCTCGTGTTGCTACCATTGCTGGGCCTGTTGTGGTGGCGCTGGCGCCGCCCGCCCACACCGGCCGTGCTCCGGCATCCCTACACCGCTCTCTTCGGACCGCTTCCGGTGAGCTGGCGCCTGCGCCTGGCCCGCGCCGTGCCCTGGTTCGTGCTGGCGGCCCTGGTGCTCATGGTGGTGGCCCTGGCCCAGCCGCGACGCAGCTTCACCAGCGAGACAGTGGAGGGCGAGGGGATCGACATCATGATCGCCCTGGATATCAGTGGCTCCATGCAGGCTCTGGACTTCGCCCCCAAGGACCGCCTCGTGGCCGCCAAGGATGTGATTCGTGAGTTCATCGCCGGCCGACCGCATGATCGCATCGGGCTGGTGGTCTTCGCCTCGCGGGCCTTCACCCAGTGCCCCCTGACCCTGGACCACCAGGTCCTGACCGGATTCCTCGACGAGATCGAGGTAGGACTCATCGACGACGGCACGGCCATCGGACTGGGCCTGGCCACGGCCGTGGGACGCCTCCGCCACAGCGAGGCGGAGAGCCGCACGGTGATCCTGCTGACCGACGGCATGAACAACGTGCCGACCCTGGAACCGGAGACCGCCGCGGAGCTGGCCCACACGCTCGGCGTGCGGGTCTACACCGTGGCCATCGGCCGCGACGGCGTGGCGCCGTTCCCCGTCGACACGCCCATGGGGCGGCGGGTCCAGCAGATCGAGACCCGCATCGACGAGGATCTGCTCAAGCGCATCGCCCAGCGCACGGGCGGTATCATGGACCGCGCCACCGATCCGGAGGCGCTCCAGCGGATCTTCGCCACCATCGACGAACTGGAGACCAGTCGGTACGAGGCGCGGGTCACCACCTGGCACCGGGAACAGCTGGCCTGGTTCGCCACGCCGGCATTACTGCTCTTGATCCTGTCCGGATTGTTGCGCGAGGTCTGGTTGCGCCGGTTGCCCTGAGGCCCGGCACGAGGAGAACGTATGCATTTCGCCACCGGCATCTGGCTCTTCGCCCTGATCGTGCTGCCGCTGTTGTGGTTGACGGTCAAGGTGGCTGATGGTCGCGCCCGGAAACGGACCGAGCGCCTCTTCGGCGAGCGTGCCGCGGCGCACCGCGAGGACTGGAATCCACGGGTTCGCGGCTGGCGGCGGTTCCTGTTCCTGGCCGGGATCTTCTGGCTCATCCTGGCCCTGGCGAGGCCTCAGTGGGGAGCCAGCGAGGTAACCGTGACCCAGAGAGGTCGCGACGTGGTGGTGGCGCTGGACGTGTCCAATTCCATGCTGGCCGAGGACGTCACTCCCAACCGACTCGAGCGCGCCAAGGCCGAACTGACCACGTTCCTGCGCCGACAGGCCGACAGTCGGGTCGGGCTGGTGCTCTTCGCCGGTGCCGCCTTCGTGCAATGTCCGCTGACGGCCGACTACGGAACCGCCGAGATCTTTCTCCAGATGGCGGCGCCGGACATGATCTCATCCCAGGGTACGGCGCTCGCCTCGGCTCTCGAGGTGAGTCGGGAACTCCTGATTTCCGGCCGGCCCGAAGGCGCGAGCAGCGATTTCCAGGCCATCCTCCTGGTGACCGATGGCGAGGATCTGGAAGGCGACTGGGAAGAGCAGGCCCGCGCTTGCCGGCGCGACGGGATCACCGTGATTCCGGTGGGCATCGGCGAGGAGACCGGCGGCTTGATTCCCCTCACCGACGACCAGGGCCGCGCCGCGGGCTTCCTCAAGGACGACGAGGGCCAGCTGGTCCTGTCGCGCATCGACCTGGCGTCCCTGGAACAGCTGGCATCCATCGGCGGCGGATCCACCTTTCGGGTGGGGCTGGACGGTCTGGCGGGCGAGCGCCTGCGCGCGGTGCTGGAGCGCCTCGGACGACAGGATTTCGAGCAGCGGCAGGTCACTCGCTGGCAGGAACGGTATCCCTGGTTTCTGGGGCTGTCCCTGCTGTGCCTGAGCCTGGCCATCGTGGTCCGGTCGCGCCGGCTGCTGCCGGCTGTCGCGGCCCTGTTCCTGGTGGCGCTCGTGGGAGTTCAGCCTGCCTCGGCACAGGTCGTTCGGCCCGGCTGGGCCGATAGCGTCGAGCGCGGTCGCGAGGCCTATGCGTCGGGCGATTACGAGACCGCCTTGCAGGAATTCGAGACCGCGCGGGCCCAGGCGCCCGACGATCCGCGCCTGTCCCTGGCCGTGGGCGAGACGCTCTTCCGTCTCGAGCGCCACGAGGAGGCGGACCGCGAATTCGTGCGCGCGAGACAGTTGACCGACCGTACGGACCTGCGCGCCGAGAGCCTCTACAACGCCGGAACCAATGCCCTCGCCCAGGGCGATGCCGGCCAGGCCATCGAACACCTGCGCGAGAGTCTGCGCCTGGAACCGGACCGACCCGACGCGTTGCACAACCTCGAGACCGCTCTTCTCATGCAGCAACAACAACAGCAGCAAGAGCAGCAGCAGGAACAGCAAGAGCAGGACAATCAGGAAGATCAGGAAGACCAGGAAAACCAGGAAAACCAGGACGAGCAACAGCAGCAGCAAGATCAGCAGGATCAGCAGGAACAGGACGAGCAGGAGCAGCAACAGGAGCAACAGCAAGACGAGCAGCAGCAGGACCAGCAGGAGCAGCAGGAGCAGCCCAGCCAGGAAGAGATCGACAAGGAACAGGCCCTGCAGATTCTCAAGGCGCTGGATCGCGACGAGCAGGAACTGAAGCGATCGGTCCAGAAGCGGTTGCGGGGTGGCGGGTCGCAGAGCGGAAAGCGATGGTAGCGGGCATGAGCGTGCGGTGGCGAGGATTGGCGCTGGCGATGGGTCTGCTCCTGGGAGCAACGGTCGGCGACGTGGCGTTGGCCGAGTTGAACTGCCGCGCCGAGATCAACCGCCATCAGGTGGCCGGCGGCGGACAGGTCATTCTGACGCTCAACGCTGCGGGCAATCTGAGCCAGCAGCCCCGGCATGATCCCCCGCAGATACCCGGCGTGGACGTGATTCCCGGCGGCACCAGCCAGAGCTACAGCATCAGCGGCGGCAAGGCCGAGATGTCGGTTTCCATCACCTACTACCTGCAGGTTCGAGACGACCAGGATTTCACGGTTCCTGCCGTGGTGTTCACTGCCGGCGGGGAGAGCTGCGCCACCAAACCCATCGCCGTGGCCGTGGTGGCGGCGCCCGCACCGTCGCAGACCGGCAACCGGGTGCCGGCGCCCCGGGCGCCGTCGTCCGGCGAGGAACCCACCTCTTCGGGGGAAGCCGCCGGTGGGCCCGGCGACACCGCGTTCATCACCCTGACCGTCGATCGCCACCGTGTCTGGGTCGGCGAGCAGATCCAGCTCGTCTTCCGCTATCACCGTCGCCGCAATTCGTGGGACCAGCCGCAGTACACCGCGCCCCGGACCGAAGGATTCTGGCGCCTCGACCTGCCGCCCGAACGCCGCTATCGCAAGAGTCTGCAGGGTCAGGTCTACGACGTCACCGAATTGCGCTACGCGCTCTTCGCCACCCGATCGGGTGACCTGACCATCGAGCCGGCCAGGCTCACCCTGCCCGGCGACCCCTTCGAGCGCTTCTTCGGACGCCGCGGTCGAAGTCCGAAATCCCTCGAGACCGATCCCATCGCCATCACGGTGCGTGATCTGCCGTTGCCGCGTCCTCAGAACTTCAGCGGCATCGTCGCCGACCAGCTCGAGTTCACCGCGACCGTGGACCGCGACACGGTGCCGCGCGGTGAACCGGTAGGGCTGACCCTCGAGGTGGATGCTGATGGATTCCTCAAGAGCTTCGCCGGCATCGAGCTACCCGAACCGGAAGGGCTCCGGCTCCACGACGCGTCCGAGAGCCTCCGCGAGGATGTGACGGGCCCTCGCTACCGGGCCCATTTCAAGCAGGAGAAGGCCGTCGTCCCCACCCGCGAGGGCACGGTCGAACTCCCGTCGCTGGAGCTCGTCTTCTTCGACACCGGGCGCGGGGACTACGCCACGGCCAGCGCGTCGATCCCGCCCCTCGTGGTCACGCCCAGCGACCTGCCGGTGGCGGGGGACGATCCTTCGGGATTTCGGCGCACGGAGATCGCCCGCCTCGGTCGCGATCTGACCTTCGTGCGGGGAGTCACCGGATCGCTACGGGAGCAGCGGCAGCCGTTGCCGCGCCATCCGCTTTGGTGGGCGGTGCTGATCGCGCCCTGGGGCCTCCTGGGCCTCTATCGGATACAACTGCATCGGCAGGCCGCCGACCGGCGAGACCCTCAAGGTCGTCGCCGGCGCACAGCCTGGAATCGGGCACAACGCGAGATCGCGGGCCTGCGCCAGGGCGGCGAGGCCGCTGACCTCGCCCGCGTGGTGATCGGATACGTGGCCGACAGGACCGGTCGCAACGCTGCGGGATTCACGGCTGCCGAGGTTCAGGCCTTTGCCGTGGGTCTCGGATCGCCCGACGCGGGTGAGCGGCTCGCCGCCATCCTCGCGGCGTGCGATCAGGCTCGCTTCGGCACCGGGACGGTGGACGTGTCGAGCCTCGCCGACGAGGCCGGTCGCCTGCTGGGCGATCTCGACCGGACTGCCGGCAAGGCGTCCGGCGGCACGGCGGTGGCGGGCCTGACGATCCTGCTCGTGGCCGGCGCCTTGACGGCCGCCGGACCGTCCTGGGCCCAGGACGCGGCAGGTTCCCTGGATGCCGCGCCGGGTGTCGATCCCGCCCGGCTCCTGGCCGAGGGAAACATCGCCTACACCGACGGCGATCTCGATCTGGCGGTGCGCCTCTATCGCCAGGCCGTGACCCTGGGCGCCGACGATGCTCGGCTCCATTTCAATCTCGGCAATGCTCTGGCCCGCCGGGGCGAACTCGGACGCGCCATCGCCAGCTATCTGCGTGCTCAACGGCTGGCGCCCCGCGACGGTGATACCCGCACCAACCTGGCCTGGGTCCGATCGCACACCCGTGACCTGGAACTTGCCGGCGGCGGACTCCCGCCGGTCGTCACCCAACTCGACGACCTGGCGCACACCCTGTCGGTGGACGAATGGGCCGTCGTCCTGGTGATCCTCGGCTGGCTGATCGCGGTGCTGATTGCCTGGAGCTGATATCGGGGTTGGCTCGCGCCGGGATTGCGGCGGGTGCTCATCCTGACCGCTGCTCTGCTGGCGGTCGCCCTGGTGGTGACCTCGACCCGCTGGTACGAGGAGCAGGTGCGTGACACCGCGGTCGTGGTTGCCGAAGAGGTCGAGGTCAGGGGCGGTCCGGCGACGTCGTTCCCGGTGGTGTTCCGGATCCACGACGGCCTGGCCCTGGCCATTCGAGGCGAGCGCGAGGGCTGGGTCCGGATCGGCCTAGGCGGCGACTGGGTCGGGTGGGTGCCCGATGGCAGTCTGGAACGTGTGCGGCGCGGCCCGGCTCAGGGCCGGTAGACGGCCTCGGCGGTGGGACTCTCGCACACAGTCACGTCAACCAGGAGCGGCAGCGCGGGCTTGAGCTCGTTGTAGATGTAGATGGCCAGAAACTCCGCGGTGGGATTCTCCAGTCCCGGGATCTGATTCAGATCGTGGTGGTCGAAGCGCTCGTAGAGGGGCGCGAACGCGACCTTGACCTCACCGTAGTCCTGCACCCATCCCAGTTCCGGGTGCAACGGACCCTCCAGACCCAGGATCACCCGGTAGCTGTGGCCATGGGGCCGCCCGCACTTGTGCCCCGCCGGAACGTGCGGCAGGTGGTGGGCGGCGTCGAAGGCGAAAGCCTTGGTAATGCGGGCGTTCATGGTTCCTCCGGGTCTATGGCGGTCCGGGGGACGTTCCACCGGAAACTCTGAGGGCGAAAGTTAAGGCATCCGGCAAAAAACTGTCAAATCGAGGTGCTCCGGTGCCGATCTCTGCAGGGAGGGAATGGGTCCCGAGTCTTCAGCCCGAAGGACCGCCGTGGCCGGCCAGAACAGCGACATTCACCAGATCCTGGATACGCTGGGTCGACTCAAGGACCGGGTCGCCGAGCTGGATGCCGCAGAAGACGACCGCTCGGCCGGCGCCGGTTCGCGGCGCGACACACTGGTCATGCTCCGGGCAGGCCTGGCCGAACTGGACGGGCTGATTCGTCCCGCCGAATTCCCGCAGTTCTTCGCCCGTTTCGCCGGTCGAACCGGGCTGCGGATGTTGCTGTTGAAGCAGTGGCGGTCGGGCTTGCAGGTCTGCGCCGAGCGCAACATCACGTTGCCGCAGGAAGCCAAGACCAAGCGGAACGACGGCCGCGCGCCCATCCCCACCGAAGCTGACGACCTCTTCACCATCGTGGGTCGCGAGCGCCAGGTCTATGCCGGCCCCGTGCCCATCAAGGCCTTCCCGACGGACCTCACCTTGCTCATGGGGCGGGGGACTCAGGACCGCCGCATCGTCGTGCTGCCGCTGCCCTCGCGCGACCGCTGGAGCACGTTCGTCTACCTCGATGGTGACCAGGCCGCCGAGGCGGTGCTCACGGTGGCCGAATTCCTCGCTCGCCACGCCGTGGACCGGCTGCGACTGATGCAGAAGGGCGAGATCTCGGCCGAGGGACAGGTCGCCTCGCTGCTCAAGCAGGAACTTCACCGCCGGCGCGATCGCCTGCAGAAGCGGACCGAACAGGAGGCGCCGAGCCTCGGCCGCATCGATGACGATTCCACGACTGAAGATCAGGAGGCCGACATGAAGGCGGTACCGCCTCTCGAGTGGGTCCACCGCGACCTCAAGACCGATCTGGACGCCGATCCGGCCGATGGCTTCGAGCCCCTCGACATGAGCGACATGGATCTCGAGGCGTCGCCGCCACCGGTGAGTCGTCCCATGCCGGTCGCCGCCCAGCGGGCCAGCCAGGCCCGAGCCGAGGCCGACGCCATCGTCCTGGCCTGGGAGGAGGCGGTGCTCGGCGTCCCGTCGGCAAAGGACGCCGATTTGCGTAACGACGCGTCGCCGCAACCGGCACCCATGGCGCCGGAGGACATCCTGCACAAGAGTGGCGACCTGCCGGCCATGCCCAAGGCCGCTCTGCACATTCTCTCGGTCATCGAGGACCCGCGCACCACGGCCACCAAGCTGGAGAAGGCCGTGGCCATGGACCAGGCCCTGACCGCAAAGATCCTGCGCATCGCCAACAGCCCGTTCTACGGCGCGGTCCGCGAGATCAAGACCGTGAGCGAGGCCATCGTGCGGCTGGGCTTCGTCACCATTCGCAACTGGACCCTGGTGACGGCCACCAAATCGGTGTTCCTCGGTGCCGGCGCGGGCGTGCTCTTCCACAAGATCTGGCGGCAGTCGGTTCTGTCGGCCATGGCGGCCCAGCTCGTGGCCCAGGTGACCCGCAAGGCGGAGCCCGAGACCGTGTTCGTGGGCGGACTGATGCAGAATATCGGCCAGCTGGTGCTGGCGCGCAGCCACCCCGAACTGTTCCAGCAGGTTCTCTCGGTTTCGGCCGAAGAGGGACTTCCCTATCACGTGGTGGAGCAGGAACTGCTGGGCTTCGATCACGGGGATCTGGGGGCGTTGCTCATCAAGGAATGGAACCTGAGCGAGGATCTCGAGCAGGCCGTCCGCTGGCATCACCGTCTCGACCATCCGGACATCGAGTGCCGCGATCTCGCCGCACTGGTGGCCCTGGGTGAAGAGGTTGCCGCCTGTACGGGGAGCGCCGATCCGGAGGACGACAGTCTGCGCTGGGAGCACAGCCGCGCCGCGTCGGTTCTGGAACTCTCGGCGCCGCTGTTCCAGCGATTGCGCAATGACGCTCTCGAGCTGAGCATCGATCCGGCGCTGTTCTCCTGACCCGATCCCGCCGCTGAATCCGCCGCTGGAAACAAAGAGGCCCCCGCCATCGGCGGGGGCCTCGAAACGCGCGCATGATCCAAAGGCATCCTAGCACACGCGAGGCGCGAAAGGAACCCTGGTTCGGGTCGCGTCCCTGTGGGCCTTGATTCGCAGCCCCGTCGAGGCTACCCTAAGGATTCCAACTCCTTCTATGAGAGGTCCATCACGGTGATGCAGATCGTCAGGGGCAAGTCCGGCTGGGTCGAGGTCATTTGCGGCCCCATGTTCTCCGGCAAGAGCGAGGAACTCATACGTAGGATTCGTCGGGCCGAGATCGCCCGTCAACGGGTCCAGATCTTCAAGCACGCCTTCGATGCCCGCTACGATTCGGACAGCATCGTCAGCCACAGTCGGCAGAGCCTTCCCTCGGTTTCGATCTCGAAGCCTTCGGATATCCTGGAGCGAACGGCCGACCGCACCGAGCTGGTGGCCGTGGACGAGGCCCAGTTCTTCGACGCCGAGCTGGTGGACGTGTGCAGCCGACTCGCCGACCAGGGCAAGCGCGTGGTCGTGGCCGGGCTGGATCTCGACTACCGCGGGCAGCCGTTCGGACCCATGCCGCTCATGATGTGCCGCGCCGAGTATGTCACCAAGCAGCTGGCCATCTGTGTGACCTGCGGCGATCCGGCGGGATTCACCCAGCGGCTGACGCGCAGTCGGGACCAGATCCAGGTGGGCGCCACGGGGATGTACGAGGCTCGCTGCCGGCACCACTTCGAGGTTCCCGAGGAGACGGATCTGGACGATCCGGAGACGACTCGGACCGCATCCGGCTAGATCCCCTCGGTTAATAATATATCAAAAGGAATCAGCGTTCCCCGGAATGCCTCACGATTCCGTGTTGTCATGATTCGTCGAAATTAGCCAATAAACGGCAAATGTCGTGGTTTCGTTTTGCTCGCGACGGGCTCCGGTGGTATAATGAAGGGTCAAATGTCCCCCATCGCGGGGACGCCCCAAACCGCGCCATCGAGACGAGGTCGTACGATGCGATTCCTGCCCTCCGGATCCTTCCGCTCCACGGTGTGCCTTTCGTTCCTGCTGGTCCTGGTGGCGGGGGCCGTTCAGGCCGCGCCGTATCACGGTGAACCGTTCGTGCTCCAGCAGCCCGACGGCACCGCAGTCGATGTGCGCGTCTGGGGTGACGAGTTCTACCAGCGGATCGAGAACGTCGACGGCTACACCCTGATCCGCGACTCGCGGACGGGCGAGATCTGCTACGCGGAACTGGCGGCCGATGGACACAGCTTCGTCTCCACCGGTGTGGTGGTGGCGGACGCGCCGCCGGCGGGTCTGGCCCGGGGCCTGCAGTTGCCCGTCGCTGATCGCACCGCCGCTGCCTGGCGGGTCCGCAACCAGTTCGCCGCCGAGGAGGCCGCGATGCTGGCGGGCAAGAGCCGTGATCCGGGACCGTCCAATCAGGGCAACGTCCTGGGGCTGACCCTGATCATCGACTTCACCGACCAGCCCTGGTCGGTGCCCGCGGCCGATTTCGAAGGCTATCTCAACCAGGAAGGGTACTCGGGCTACGGGAACAACGGCTCGGTGCGCGACTACTTCCACGACGTGTCGGCCGGCGTCCTCACCTACACCAACTGGGTGCCGTCGGCGTACATGACCGCTCCGTTGCCCAAGAGCTACTACGAGGATCCCAATGCGCAGTACGGGCAGCGCGCCCGTCAACTGGTCATCTGGGCCCTCGATACCCTCGACAGCCAGGGACACGACTTCAGCCAGTACGACTCCAACGGCGACGGTTATATCGACGCCATCAACGTCTTCTACGCCGGCAGTCCGTCCGGCGGTTGGTCCGTGGGACTGTGGCCGCACTCGAGCGTGATCGGCTGGGGCGCCGACGGAGTCTCAGCCTACAAGTACCAGATCACCAACATCGGCAACGCTCTGCGTCTGGCCACGTTCTGCCACGAGAACGGCCACATGATCATGTTCTGGCCCGACCTCTACGACTACGGCTACGAGTCCAACGGCGTGGGCGCCTTCTGCCTGATGTGCAACTCCGGCGCCAGCACCAACCCGGTTCGCCCCTCCGCCTATCTGCGCGCCGAGGCCGGCTGGGAGGCACCCGTCCTGCTGGAAGGACTGCAGACCAACTTGCAGGCGTCGCACGACGACATGAACATCTACAAGATCCCGTACCCCGGCGTGGACAACGAGTACTACATGGTCGAGTCGCGATACCGCCGCGGCCGCGACGGCAGCATTCCGGATTCCGGCCTGGCCATCTGGCACATCGACGAGTTCGGGTCCAACAACAACGAGCAGCAGACGCCCGGTCTGCACTACCTGGTGACCCTGGTGCAGGCCGACGGACGTTGGGACCTGGAGAACGACGTCAATCAGGGCGATTCCACCGACCTCTGGAAGGCGCCCACCTACGTGGAATTCAATCCGTCCACGGTGCCGCCGGCGACCTGGTGGGACGGCCGCGACGCGCCCATCTACATCGACGGCATCAGCACCGCCGGTCCGACCATGACCTTCAACTACCGTGAGGGCCTGGGCACCATGGGGGTGACCGTCGAGCCGCTTCCTGCGGATCTGAACGCCGCCTGGACGCTGGAGGGGCCCAACGGTTATCTGCTCGAGGGCGAAGGCTTCCGCTCGCTACTGGTGTGGGACGAAGGCACCTACACCCTGACCTGGAGCGACATGCCTGGCTGGAGCGATCCCGACCCGCTGGTGAGCACATTCGACGTGTTCGACGGCGGTGCGCCCGCGCACTTCTCCGGAACCTACACCGACCCGCCATTCGCCCTGGCGCCCGGCGGCGTCGCGGCCGATGCCGGCGCGGCGGCCGCGGTCTCGCTGGTGGACGTGGACGGCGACGGCGACCCGGATCTGCACGTGGTCAACGCCGGTCAGCCCGACCGCTTGTTCCGCAACGATGGTGGCCTGGTATTCGCCGACATCACCCCGGCCGAACTGGCCGACACCGGTGCCGGCAGCGCAGCCGCCTGGGCCGATTACGACAACGACGGCGACCGGGACGTCTACCTGGTCCGCGCCGACGAGGCCAACCGCCTGCTCGAGCAGGAGGGAGGCGCCT
>PIVY01000291.1 GCA_003353795.1 bacterium | reverse complement strand
GCATCGCCGCGCTCGCGGGCAGGTTGGTGTACATCCGGTAGCCGTCGTACTTGTAGTTCGGGATCTTGTAGAGCGTCGGCACCATGGAACCCGCGTAATAGGCCGTGATCACGCCGAACGAGGTGTAGGCGCCGCCGTCCAGCAGGATGCGCGACTGGCAGGCGGTGATGGTGCCGTCCTTCTTGACCCCGATCTTCATGTCGACGTACTGCTTGTGACGACCTCGGAAGTGGTGGAACATCTCCTCGCGGGTGTACTTCATCATCACCGGTCGGCCGGTGAGCCGTGCGAAGATCACCGCGCAGAGATCCAGCGGCGTGGTCTCTGCTTTGACGCCGAAACCACCGCCGATGCAGGGCACGATGGTGCGGATGTCGCCCTGGGGAATCTCGAAGATCCGGCTCAAGGAGTGCCGCAGATAGTGTGGCGTCTGTGACGAAGACCAGATCGTCAGCTTGCCCGCGTGATGTTCCCAGCGGGCCAGGGCGGCGTGGGGTTCGATGGGGCACTGGTAGACGCGATTGCCGACGAAGGTGTCCTCCACGACGCAATCGGCGTCGGCGAATCCCTGGTCCACGTCCCCGAAATGCCACTCGACCTCCGTGTTGACGTTTTTCTTGTAGCGCGGATTCTCGGGGTGGATCAGCGGCGCGTCGTCTGCCAGCGCCGCCTCAGGGTCGAAGACGGCCGGTAAGCTCTCGTACTCCACCTCGATCAGCGCCACGGCCCGCTCGGCCGTCGCCTCGTCCACGGCGGCGACCGCGGCCACCTCGTCGCCGACGTATCGCACCCGTTCCTTCGCCAGGATCTGCTCGTCGTAGCGCGCCGGACTGACGCCGTACCAGACGTCCGGAACATCGTCGGCGGTGATCACCGCGAGCACACCGGGCAGCGCGAGTGCCTTGCTGGTATCGATGCGCTTGATGATCCCGTGGGCCACGCTGCTACCAAGGATCTTGCCGTGGATCATGCCCGGCAGCTTGAGGTCGGCGGTGTACTGCGCGCGGCCGGTGACCTTGTCCGGCCCGTCATAACGGGTAACGCCGCGTCCAACCACGTGATGATCGCGGTCCTGTTCGCGCCCCTCGTCGGCTCCCGGTTCGGTATCCAGATCCACACCCACGAAGTTCTGCCAGTCCTGGATCGCCGTGATGATGCGCGGGTACGTTCCGCAACGACAGAGATTGCCGGCCAGTGCCGTCTTGATCTCCTCCTCGCTGGGTGTCGGGTTCGTCTCGAGCAGTTCCAGGCACGACATGAGCATGCCCGAGGTGCAGAAGCCGCATTGCACGGCCCCGTGCTTGATGAAGGACTTCTGCAGCGGGTGCAAACCGTCGCCGCCGGCGACGCCCTCGATGGTGGTGATCTCGGCGCCGTCGGCGGCGGCCGCCAGCACGAGGCACGAGGTCACCGCCCGGCCGTTCATCAGCACCGTGCACGCACCGCAGTCACCGGCATCGCAACCGCTCTTGGTGCCGGTGAGGTTCAGTTCTTCGCGCAGGATATGCTTGAGCGTGGTCTCGGGCGCGACGCCCAGGGTGTGCAGGCGTCCGTTGACGGTGACATTGATCACCCGCGTGCGCATGGTGTCGTCATTCATCGTGCACCCCCTCGGGCCCGCAGGGAGGCCGCAGCCAGAGCACGGGCCGTCAGCACCTGGACGATGTCGCGCCGGTACTGCTCGCTGCCGCGCAGGTCGCTGATGGGCTGAGCCTCGGCGGCGGCGATACGGCCGGCCGCGGCGAAGAGGTCGGGCCCGGGCTGCTGACCGATCAGCGACTCGGCGCAGCGCTCGGCGAACACCGGCATCGGCCCGACGGCGCCCATCACGACCCGGGCGTCGCCGATGCTGCCCCCGTCGAGATCGACCCAGGCCGAAACCGAGGCCACCGCCAGGGCCGATCCTCGGCGCAATGTGAAACGCTCGCAACACGCCCCGGAAGTTGGCGGCTGAGCGGGGATGCGGATCTCCGCGAGGATCTCGCCCGGCCGGAGCACGTTCACTCGTGGTGCGAGGACGAAGTCGCGAGCCCGCACGGTGCGTTCGTCCTCGGTGCCCATGATGACGATCTCGGCCCCCGCGGCGCAGGCGATCGGTGGGGTGTCCGAGCAAGGCACCCCGCAGGAAAAGTTGCCGCCCATGGTGCCCAGGTTGCGGATCTGTCGGCCGGCCATCTGGTCGATGGTCTCGCAGAGGGCGGGCAGGACGTTCCGGACCAGCGGCGAAGCGGCGATGTCGGCAAGGACGGCCAGCGCGCCGATCACCAGCTCCTCCCCGTCGCTGCGGATCCCTTTCAATTCCGTGAGCCCGCCGAGATCGATGACGTGGGCCACCGATCTGCGGCCCGATCGCAGATCGACGAGCAATTCGGTTCCGCCAGCCAGGAACGCCGCTTCCCGGCCATACTGCGCGCCGAGCCGGCACGCCTCGGCTGCCGTGGCTGGGCAGTGTAAGGTGAATGGATTCAAGGCCATGGAGATTCGACCCTCTCGGAGAGTTGGGCCCGAAAATCGGGTGCCGGCACGAGGCAGTGACGAGTTTTCGAACTAATGTTCGTTAGATTACCCGCCTGACGCTCGGTGGTCAATACCCTTGTCCGGTCGATTCACCCGGTCAACGCCACCACTCTATTTCAAGAGAGCCATCCGCCCGGCGTCGCTGGCCCGGGGCGTCTGCAATCGATAGACGTAGACACCCGCCGCGACCGGCAGCCCCGAATCATCACGACCGTGCCACCTCACCTCGTGGCGACCCGCGGCCCGGTATTGCCAGTGGGCCAGCGTCCGCACCGCGCGGCCGGCCGCGTCGAAGATCCGCAGGCACACCACGGCCGCCTCAGGTAGTTCGTAGCTGATCATGGTGGTCGGATTGAACGGATTGGGATGGTTCTGCACGACCAGGACCGACGGGCGGGTCCCGCCGGGCGATTCCACACTCGTCGGAACCTGGCAACCCACCGACAGACTGCCGATCAATCCGCAGGCGGGGTTGTTGTCCGCGGCACAAGGCGAGTCGGATCGTAACGCCAGGTCGAGGCTGGACAGGTCGCAGAATAGCGGATCGACCGAAAGGTTTCCGGCCTGGCCTGCCTGATCGGCGATACAGCCCGTCCAGTCGCCCTGCGCGTTACCGTGGATATCGCTGCACGAGAACACGGGTGGACTTTCGAGGTCCTCACAATGGACTGCGGACGTGGTCAACCCGCACGACAGCGCACGAATTT
>PIVY01000290.1 GCA_003353795.1 bacterium | reverse complement strand
AAGAGCTCGATCGCGCCGCTGGCTTCGTCCTCGTTGCCCGCCCGGTCGCGGACCTTGAAGTACACGGTCTTGGCTCCGTCCCCGCCGGACAGGGTCCACGAGGCGCCACCGCTGAAGGGCTGCCACGACGCGCCGCTGTATGCTGCGTCGTTGGCCAGCATCATCTCGGCCCGCTGCTCCGACGGTGCGGTCTCGATGAGCTTGCGCCGCTCGGCCAGGCGCGCGCGGTAGACCCACGCTGCCACGGCCACCACGAACGCGACGAGGGTCAACGGCGTGCCGACGTACTGGATGGCCTCGAAGGGGCCAGTGATGGCCAGGAACGAAGCGGGCATGATCCGCCTTAGGGGTTCGGGAAAGGTCCCGGGGCGACCCGGCGGACTATACAGGAGTGATCTAATACAGAATAGCGGTCAGATGTGGAATCGCATGGGCAGTGGTCACTTCACGTAGCCCAGCGACCGAAGCTTGCGGATCTCTTCCTCGCTGAGCGTGGTGACCGCGCCCTCGGCTTCCGGCAGGGACTCCAGCAGGTCGGCCAGGCGGACGCGCAGCCGCTGGGCCTCGTGCGGCTCGACGGCCATCAGGTCGTGCTGCTCGCCGGGATCGCGGCGCAGGTCGTACAGTTCGGGCGGCGCCTCGGGGATGAGGTGTTCGATGAGCTTCCAGTCGCCCAGGGCGAGCGACCGCTGCCGCACGGTCTTGACCGCCATGAGGCTCGCCTCGGCCAGCACGGGGACCTCGCCGCGCTGGTCCTGGCGGCCGTCCATCAAGGGCACGAGACTCTCGCCCTGGATCTCGTCGCCGCCGTCCATACCCAGCAACTCGAGCAGGGTGGGCAACACGTCCACGTGCCGGGTGATTGCCTCGATGCGCCGCGCGTCGGATCGACGCGGGTCGTGGACGAACAGCGGTACGTGCAGCTGCTCCTGGTACAGGGTGTAGCCGTGCAGCACCGATCCGTGGTCCAGGAACTCCTCACCGTGATCGGCCACGAATACCACCACCGTGTTCTCGGCGAGGTCGTGCTCGGCCAGAGCGTCGAGGATGAGTCCGATCTCGTCGTCTGTGTAGCGAATCTCCTGGTCGTACAGACCGCGCAGATGCTCGGCGCCGGCCTCGGACAAAGCGAGCGTACCCTCCACGATCTGGTTGAGCTGCAGGTGTCGACCGTCGATGCGACCGTCGTAGCGCGGGTCGACATAGAGCGAGCGGTACTCCTGCGGGGCCGAGTAGGAGCTGTGTGGCTCCATGTAGTGGAGGTAGAGGAAGAACGGATTCTCGCGCGGTTCTGCCAGGACCTTCAGGGCATGGCGGCGCACCTCGACGGCCTTGCTCGACTCGATGTACTGGTAGTCGACGAATCCCTGGCCGAAGCCGAAGCGGTCGGACGCGTTGATGTTGGCGGTGTAGCCGAAGCACTCGTAGCCGCCGGCGGTGAGGATCTCCGCCAGGGTGGTCCGATCCTCGGCGAGGACACCCTTGGCGTCGAACTCGGTCAACGGGTTGAGTACGCCGTGGCTGCGGGGGAAGAGGCCGGTGAAGATGCTCGCCGTGGAGGGGCCGGTGCGCGACGAGGTGGAGTGGTGGCGCATGAAGGCGGCGGAGCGGGCGGCCAAGTCGTCGATCCGGGGTGAGGTCTCTCGGTGATGGCCGTGGTAGTGGAGGTGGTCCGCTCGGAGCGTGTCGACGAGGATGATCACCAGGTTGGGCGGGGCGTCCGGAACCCGGTCGCCACAACCGCACCAGGTCAGAGCCGCGACAGTTGTCGCAACCAGTGCCACGAGCGCTCGAGTCGACGAAAGCATGGTCATCCCATCCCGCCTACGCCGGCGTCAACAAGCCTGCCACGCAGGCGGTGAGCCATGAGGCGAACGCCCCGGCCAGCATGGCCTTGAGCCCCAGCCGCGCCAGTTCGCCGCGACGTTCCGGGGCCATGGCGCCGATGCCGCCGATCTGGATCGCCAGGCTTGCGAAGTTTGCGAAGCCGCACAGGGCGTAGGTGCCGATCACCACGCTGCGCGGAGAGAGCGCGCCGGACTTGGCGGCGCCCACCAGTTCGATGTATCCCACGAATTCGTTGATGGCGATCTTGGTGCCCAGCAGGTTGCCGAAGGTGCGGGCCTCGTCCCAGGGAACCCCCATGGTCCAGGCCAGCGGCGAGAACACGAAGCCGAAGATCTCCTGCAGTGACGTGCCCACCCAGCTCAACGCGAAGTTGATCATGGCCACCAGGGCGATGAAGGCAATCAGCATGCCGCCCACGTTGAGAGCCAGCTTCACGCCGTCGGTGGCGCCGGCGGCGGCGGCCTCGAGCACGTTGGTGTACTCCTTCTCACGATTGATGGCGGCGGTCTCGGCAGTCTGTGAAACCTCGGTTTCTGGCAGCATGATCTTGGCCATGACCAGGGCCGCGGGTGCCGACAGCACGCTGGCGGTGAGCAGGTGGCCGGCGTCGATGCCGAAACGCACATAGGCGGCCATGACGCTGCCCGCGACCGTCGCGAATCCACCGACCATGACGGCCATGAGCTCGCTCTGGGTCATGCCCTTGAGGTAGGGGCGGATCACCACGGGCGCCTCGGTCTGGCCGACGAAGATGTTGGCGGCCACCGAGAGGGTCTCTGCGCCGCTGGTCTTCATTGTCTTCTGCATGACCCAGGCCACGCCCTGGATGAGTCGCTGCATCACGCCCAGGTGGTAGAGGATGGCCATCAGGGAACAGAAGAAGATGATGATCGGCAGCACGTGGATGGCGAAGACGATGCCCAGGGTGACGGGCGTACCGGTGGCCGGATCGACGGCCTGCCACCAGCTCGAGCCCGGCGCCAGGTTCTCCACGTACTGGGGGCCGGTGCGGAAGAGGGGGCCGAAGATGAACTCGGCGCCGGGGTCGGTGAAGGCCAGGAGCTGGACCACGGCGCCGCGCAGCCAGCCGAAGGCCGCCTTGCCCCAGCCCGTGCGCAGGAGCAGGACCGCAAAGGTGAACTGGAGGCCCAGGCCCCAGAGTACGGTGCGGGTGGGGAAGAGTCGGCGGTTGTTGCTGAGCGCCCAGGCGAGGGCCAGGAGGACGACCATGCCGAGGAGGGAGACGAGGTTGGTGGTCACGGTCATCGGCCTCCATGGGGTGAACGCGGGGCGGAATGGCTGCATATTAAGGGGCTGATCGCGGCGGGCGCCACCCCGGATCTCCTCACGGCGTTGACAGTACGCTGCCACCCGAA
>PIVY01000591.1 GCA_003353795.1 bacterium | reverse complement strand
CCTGGTGTTGCCTGTCGCCACGCAGCGGCGCAGTACGTACTGCAGGGAATTGGGCGCATACGCATCCAGCGGCTTGTAGCCCACGACGTAGTCACAGGTGTCGACCAGGCGCAGGAAGCTGTGCACCATCGCCATCTCGGGAGACTGGGTGCGCCCCGTGTTCCACTGGCGCACGTTGGCCACGAACAGCACGTCCTCGGCCTTTTCCGCCAGCGCCACCTCGCCGCACGTTCGCAGGACCATTGTCCTCGCCCGGCCCACCGGGCAGCCGGTGTCTGGGTTATAGTACCGCGAAAACACAAATATCGCGTCTATGGGCGTCTCTGGGATCGGCGGGTCCGACGGGGACATGCCCCGCTGGCGCCGCACCTCCGGCGTGTGGTGCGCCACGGGTATGTGGTCCTCCTCGCCCGGGGCGCCCGACCCGAACACGATCCTGTATGTCATCACCTTGACCGTTGTCTTGTACGTATGGGGCTGGCTGTTTACCGTTGACCTGTCCACGACGGCCGCCAGCAGGTCCGGCGAGTAGTCGCTGACCACGATCACGGTGTTGTCGCCGTTCCTCACGACGTGTTTCAGCAACACGTTCGTTTGCGACACGCGCTTATCGTCTGGGTAGACCACCCAGCGCCCAGGTGCAAACGTCGTGTCCACCGAGAACCTCTCCGCCGCCTCGATGCCCACCTCGAACATGTTGGCGATGCACGAGTTCTCCAGCCTTTTGCGGTCGGCGTCGGCCCGCAGGAAGATCTTTTCGTACGAGACGGTGTCTTTCTGGT
>PIVY01000590.1 GCA_003353795.1 bacterium | reverse complement strand
TTTCTCGCATGGGATTGGGTGGCGGCAGTGCTCTTCGCCAGTCTCGTCGTGGTGACCGGGCCGACGGTCGTCGGCCCGCTGGTGGCCGGGCTGCGCCTGCGTCCGCGTGTGGCCACGGTGCTGGAGGCCGAAGGCGTTCTGATCGACCCGGTCGGCGCGATCCTGGCCGTTCTGGTGCTCGAACTGGTGGTCGCGCCCAGTGTCGACTCGCTGGCTCTCGGGGGCCTTGGCCTGGCGCTTCGCCTGGGCTTTGGCGCGCTGGCCGGGGTCGTGGGCGGAGGCGCGCTCGCGTTGCTCTTGCGTCGTCGGCGGCTGGTTCCGGAGGGACACGAGAATATCTTCGTGCTCTCCTCGGTGCTGCTGCTCTTCCAGTGCAGTGATCTCGTCGTGTCCCATAGCGGCATTCTTGCGGTCACCGTGGCCGGAGTCGTGGTGGGCAACGTGCCCAGCCTGGTGGATCGCGACTTGCGCGAGTTCAAGGATCAGCTGAGCGTGCTCCTGATCGGGCTGCTCTTCGTCATGCTGGCGGCCGACGTGCGCTTCGAGCAGGTTCGAGAGCTCGGCCTGCAGGGGCTCGCGGTGGTGCTGGCGTTGGTATTTATCGTGCGACCCGCTGGTGTGTTTCTTTCGACTCTGGGATCCGAACTCGCTTTTCGCGAGCGGCTCTTCGTTGCCTGGGTGGCACCACGTGGAATCGTGGCCGCCGCGGTGGCGTCCATCGTGGCCGGAGCACTCGAGCGCGAAGGCATGGTCGGAGGGCTGGAGCTGCGCGCGCTGGTCTT
>PIVY01000589.1 GCA_003353795.1 bacterium | reverse complement strand
GCCGCCAACGGTGTCGATGGCGCCCGCCCAGCGCGCCTTGAGCATGGGACGATCGGCGCCCTCGAGGGCCTCGCCCCGATCGATGACCTCGTGGGCGCCGAGACCGGTCAGGTATTCGGTGGCGGCCGGCTTGCCCGAGACCGCGACCACGGTATAGCCCAGCTTGGCCAGCAGCCCCACGGCCACCGAGCCCACCCCGCCGCTGGCGCCGGTGACGAGGACCTCGCCGCGGTCGGGTGGCACCTCGGCCGCGAGCCGATGCACCGACATGGCGGCCGTGAAGCCGGCCGTGCCAAGGATCATGGCCTCGCGCGCCGTCAGGTTCGCGGGCAGGTCGACCGGCCAGTCGGCCGGCACCCGGATGTACCGTCCGAAACCCCCGGCCGTGTTCATGCCGAGGTCCCAGCCGGTCACCACGACGCGATCACCGTGCCGGAAGGCGCCGCTCGAGCTCTCGATGACCTCCCCCGCGGCGTCGATGCCCGGCGTGTGCGGGTAGCGACGCGTGACACCCTTGTTGCCGGTGGCCGAGAGGGCGTCCTTGTAATTGAGGGAGGAGTACTCGACGCGGATCAGGACGTCGCCGTCGGGGAGGTCGGCAGCGGTCCGTTGCTCGATGCTGCGGGTGAACTCGCCGTCCTCGGTCTCGGCAACCACCAGGGCTCGGAACGTGTCTGCGGTCATGGGTCGCCTCTCTTGCGGGTCGCAACTGGTCGAAATGTGTATCCCGGGTATGATACTCCTGATCGGCCGATCGGCCCACGAACCCAGGGAGATCCGATGC
>PIVY01000588.1 GCA_003353795.1 bacterium | reverse complement strand
CAGTCGGTGTAGGGAGGCGTGCCGGTGAAACCTTCGTGGATGCCACACGAATTCTGGACCACGTCGGGCACGTCGGCCGAGGTGCCGGGGTCGCCGTCGGGATCGGCGAACCACTGGAAACAAACGCTGATGGAGTTTGCGAACGCGCTGCCGACGCCCTGATCGATGGCGTTGCTGGCGATCCACATGGCGCCGGGCGCCACGCCGATGGTGTCATCGGGGGCCAGACCACACATGGTGCCCACGGTGTGGGTGCCGTGGCTGTTGTCGTCGGTGGGGAAGTTGGGGTCGTTGCCGATGACGTCGAGCCAGCATTCGTCGGCCGGGGCGACGGTGCCGCGCCAGCGCGAGCCGATGGCCGGATGGTTGGCGTCGACGCCGGTATCCAGCGAGCCGATGATGGCGCCCGAACCGTCGACGCCCAGCAGTTCCCAGACCTCGCGGGCGCGGATGGCGTCGAGGCCCGGCGTGGTGCCGATGCCGCGGGCGTCCATCTCGCCCTCGTTGCCGGTGTAGGCGCGGCGGGCTTCCACGGGCTCGATGAGCGTGGGCTGGAAGTTGGATTCGACGTACGAGACGTCGCGGCGAGCGGCGATGCGCTCGATCTCCGCGGGCAGCGCCTCGACCACCATGAGGTTGGCGATCCAGTAGCTCGTGAAGCCCGTGACGTCACCGCCGGCGCCGGCCACGTGCAGGTCGTTGATCAGAGGCTCCTGGCTGCGCGAGGCGTCTTGCAGGGCGCGCACGATTTCCTCGTGGCGCTGCTTGCGGCTGGCCTTGCGCG
>PIVY01000587.1 GCA_003353795.1 bacterium | reverse complement strand
TCGCCGGCCCAGGTGTTGAGCCCCTGGATCGCCAGCACGTTGTCGCCGTCCCGCAGCACATGCAAAAAATCGCTGACGTCAAACTCGACCAACTCACCGCCGTCATGGCCCAGGGTGGCCGTGGCGTTCCAGCCGGGCCAGAACTCGGTGTTCGACTCGGCGATTTTAATGCCGTTGAGATAGGCGATGAACCCGTCGTCATAGTTCATCTTTAAGGTCAAGGATGTTAGCGCCTCCAGTTCGGCCGCCGCGGCGAGGAAGGGAATGCGAACAAAACAGGAGGCGTTCTCGCCCTTCATCGTCGCTTCCATATCCAGCCCGACCGGATAGCCATAACCGACCGCCCCGGTCCCGTTTGCCCATGCGCTATCGTCAAAGCCTTCGCTTGTCCAGTTGCTCCCCAATGCCAAACCGCCGCTGGCAACGTCGCCGACCAGGTCAAAAACAGCCGGGTCAAAGTTTGCATGCGAGCCCGGCGCGGCAAAGAGTTCCAGGTTCGCCTGACCGGTCTGCTCAAAGAAGACCAGCATCAGATCGTAAACGCCCGGCTCGGTGATATTGAAGACCGCCAGCGCATCAGCCGGTCCGCCAACCGACGGGACAGGCACGAAAGAGTCGAAGAAATGATAACCGCGCCGCAGCAGCAGCCCAAACCCGTCGTCGCTATTGACGCCAAAGGTCCACTGCCCCGCGCTGGGGATATTCACCGCGGCGGTCGCGGTGACCACCAGATTGTCGGCATTGTCATGCAGCGTCAGCCCCGGCAGAGCCGCGTCATTGTCATA
>PIVY01000586.1 GCA_003353795.1 bacterium | reverse complement strand
CGGTGATCCTGGACGGCGGCCTGGCCACCACGCTCGAATTCCACGGCCACGACCTGGACGACCCGCTCTGGTCGGCGCGGGTGCTACTCGAGGATCCGCAGGCTGTCCTGCGCGTCCACCGTGAGTTCCTCGCCGCCGGCGCCGACGTCATCACCACCGCCAGCTATCAGGCCAGCCTCATCGGTTTCGGCGTGCGGGGATTGAACGAGTCGGAAGGCGAGCGTCTGCTACGGCTATCGGTGGACCTGGCCGTCGAGGCCCGCGATACGTTCTGGGCCGACACGGCCAACCGCGACGGACGCCGGCGTCCGCTGGTGGCCGCCAGTATCGGTCCCTACGCGGCCTTCCTGGCTGACGGTTCGGAGTATCATGGCCGCTACGATCTTCGAGATGCCGATCTCCGCGATTTCCACGAGCGCCGCTGGCGCATCCTGGCCGACGCCCCGGCCGATGTGATTGCCTGCGAGACCCTGCCGTCGTTCAGCGAGGCTCGAGTGCTCCTGGAATTGCTGCGGGAGTCGCCCGGTCGGGAGGCCTGGCTGAGTTTTGCCTGTCGTGACGGCCGGCACCTCAGCCATGGCAGCGCCCTGGCCGACGTCGCCGGCGAGATCGACGGCGAGCCCCAGGTCGTCGCCCTGGGCATCAACTGCACGGCGCCGCAGCACGTGGCCGAACTCATCGGCGAGGCACGTCGGGGCACGACCAAGCCGGTCATCGTCTATCCCAATCGGGGCGAGCGGTACGACGGCGTGAACAAGGAGTGGCTCGCCGACCCGGAGGTGGGGG
>PIVY01000289.1 GCA_003353795.1 bacterium | reverse complement strand
AAAGAGGCGGGACGGGTGGGACATAACACTCCCCCGGGGCGTGACCCCCGCTCCCCCCCCCCCCCTCAAGCAAGCCAAGCGATGCGCCCCCCCGGGGAATCAACGCATGTGGGATGGGTGTTTGTCGGGATGGCCAACCATATGGGGACGACGTTCCCCACTCACGGCCGTACCCGTATGTCACGCAGGCAAGGTAAACTCCGGTGGATGGGGGCGGGTTTCCACCTCACCGCACACACGTCCTGCTTGGAAACTCCACAGCGAGCGCAGCGAAGCGAGGACATTCCAAGCAGGACGTGTGTGCGGTGAGGCGGAAACCCTACATCCGCTTCCCGTAATTGGGCGCTTCTTTGGTGATGTGGATGTCGTGCGGGTGGGATTCCTTGACCCCTGCCGAGGTCGTGCGCACGAACTGGGCCCGCTCGTGGAACTCGGCCACGGTGCGGCAGCCGCAGTAGCCCATGCCGGAACGGAGGCCGCCGACCATCTGGTAGAGGACTTCGTGAGCGCGGCCCTTGTAGGGGACCCGGCCCTCGATGCCTTCGGGGACGAGCTTGTCGGCATCCTCGACGTCGCCCTGGAAGTAGCGGTCCTTGCTGCCCTTACGCATGGCGGCGATGGAACCCATACCGCGGTAGGTCTTGTAGACGCGGCCCTCGAAGAGGACCTTCTCGCCGGGCGATTCGTCGGTGCCGGCGAGGAGGCCGCCCATCATGACGCAGTCCGCGCCCACGGCGATGGCCTTGGCGGCGTCGCCGCTGTAGCGGACACCGCCGTCGGCCACCACGGGAATGCCGGCGGGACCGGCGACGGCGGCCACGTTCATGATGGCGGTGATCTGGGGAACGCCCACTCCGGCCACCACGCGGGTGGTGCAGATGGAACCGGGACCGATGCCCACCTTCAAAGCGTCGGCGCCCACGTCGATGAGGGCCTGGGCGGCGCCGCCGGTGGCGATATTGCCGGCCATGACCTGCTGGTCGGGATACTTCTCCTTGAGCGCCTTCACGGTGTCGATGACGTTGCGGGAGTGGCCGTGGGCCGTGTCCACGCAAAGGAGGTCGACGCCCGCTTCGACGAGCAGCTCGGCGCGCAGCATGGTCTCGGCCCCCACGCCCACGGCGGCGGCCACGCGCAGGCGGCCCATCTCGTCCTTGCTGGCCAGGGGGTAGTCGAGCTTTTTCTGGATGTCCTTCACGGTGATCAGGCCGCGCAGTTCGCCCGCCTTGTTCACCACCAGCAGCTTCTCGATGCGGTGCTCGTGCAGCTTCTCGGCAGCTTCCTCGAGGGTGGTGCCCTCGGGCACGGTCACCAGATTCTCCGAGGTCATCACCTCGCGCACGGGGCGGCTGGTGTCGCGCACGAAGCGGAGGTCGCGGTTGGTGAGGATGCCCACCAGTTTCTCGCCCTCGGTGATGGGCACGCCGGAGATCTTGTAGTGGGCCATGAGGCCCAGGGCATCGTCGATGGGCTCGTCGGGTCCCATGGTGATGGGCTTGGTGATCATGCCCGACTCGCTGCGCTTGATCCGCTCGATCTCGGCGGCCTGGACTCGCGGTTCGAGGTTCTTGTGGACCACGCCGATGCCGCCGGCCCGCGCCACGGCGATGGCCATCTCCGACTCGGTGACCGTGTCCATGGCGGCCGAGAGGAAGGGGATGCGTAGGGAGATGGCGCTGGTCAGCCGGGTGCCGGTATCGATCTCCGAGGGCACGGCCTCGCTGTAGTCGGGCACCAGCAGCACGTCGTCGAAGGTCAGCCCCTCGGGAAACTTCTCGCTGGCCGCGTTTCGATCCTGCATCCGGTCCATGGGACACGCCTCCGTGGTCTGGCCATCAAAGTCTCGCCATCAAGCAACGTCGATCGTTCGTCAGGGCTTCAGCACCCCGATGAACGGCAGGTTGCGGTACTTCTCGTCGTAATCCAGGCCGTAGCCCACCACGAACTCCTTGGGAATCTCGAAGCCGCGGTAGTCGACCCGGACGTCCTTCTCGCGGGCCGCCGTCTTGTCGAGCAGGGCGCATACGCGGATGCTGCGGGGCGAGCGCGTGGCCAGCAGATCGATGAGGTAACTCAGGGTCAGGCCGCTGTCGACGATGTCCTCCACCAGGATCACGTCGCGGTTGGTGATATTGGCCCGCAGGTCCTTGACGATCTTCACCACGCCGGTGGACTGGGTGCCGCCCTCGTAGCTGGAAACCGCCATGAAGTCGACCTCGTGATCGACGCTCAGGCAGCGGGCGAGGTCGGCCAGGAAGACGTAGGCGCCCTTGAGGATGCACACCAGGAGCGGCGTCGAGTCGGGATAGTCGCGGCCGATCTCGTTGCCGAGCTGCTGCACCCGCAGGGAGAGTTCCTCGGATCCGATGAGGACGCGGTCCAGAAGCGGCAGGCGGCGGAGATAATCCTGGTCGTCGTAGGTCACGTCGCGTCTCCGTTCGTGGTCGCGGGCATGGCCGGTCGTTCGTCCGGCCAGCGGCTCCGCGATCTGAGGATCTCGGCGATCTTGCTGCTCAACAGGTCGATGGCCACCTTGTTGTGGCCACCCTCGGGAATGATCAGGTGTGCGTGGCGCTTGCTCGGTTCGCAGAACTGCAGGTGCATGGGCCGGACCACGTCGCGGTACTGGGCCACCACCGACTCGAGACTGCGGCCGCGCTCGGCGATGTCGCGCTGGAGGCGGCGGATGAGGCGCTCGTCGGCGTCCACGTCCACGTAGATTCGGATGTCCATCTGCCGGCGCAGCTCGGCGCTTTCCAGCACCAGGATCCCCTCCACGAACACGATGTCCGCCGGCTCGATGCAGCGGGTCTCGGCGGTGCGGCTGTGGGTGGTGTAGTCATAGATGGGGACGTTGACCGCCTGGCCCGCCCGCAGCATCTCCAGGTGGCGCACCAGGAGCGTGGTCTCGAAGGCCTGGGGATGGTCGTAGTTGATCCGGGTGCGGTCCTCGGGGGCGAGGTGGGAATTGTCGCGGTAGTAGGAGTCGTGATGCAGGATGGCCACGGTGCGCCCAGGAGCGGCTTCCCACACGCGTTCGGCCACGGTGGTCTTGCCGGAGCCTGAGCCTCCGGCTACACCGATGATCACCGGCGGGAGTGGGTGTGGGTCCTGGGTCGTCATGGCAGGAATCTATTCGGGTGGCAGCGTACTGTCAACGCCGTGAGGAGATCCGGGGTGGCGCCCGCCGCGATCAGCCCCTTAATATGCAGCCATTCCGCCCCGCGTTCACCCCATGGAGGCCG
>PIVY01000585.1 GCA_003353795.1 bacterium | reverse complement strand
GACCGTGCTCGGAACGACGTCGACGGTCGTGACCACGATGAGCTTCGGTCTGCACCGCGTCTTGCTGATGGTGACGGACAACGCCGGGATCACCAGCACGGCCGCGTTCGATCTGGAGGTGGGTGACGCCGGCATCGACTTCACGAGCTTCCCGGCGGACGTATCGGTGCTGCGCCAGGACGAGACCGGTGCGGTCGTCGACCCGGGAACGGCCAGCGGATCGGACACCTGCTCCGGCGAGGTGCGCGTTTCACACGACGTGCCGGCCGGCAACCACTTCCCGCTCGGCTTCACGCCGGTCACGTGGGTCCTCGAAGACCTGCGCGGCAACATGGAAACACACGTGCAAGGTGTCTTCGTGCTTGCGCCGCTCTACTTCCCGCCTCCGGCGGTGAAGATGATCACGGATCAGCTCGTGCTGGAGCGGGACGACCCGTTCGAGGTCACCCTGCGTGTCGAGTCGCAAGGCGACGCGCTCGTCCTCGACCAGTACGTCTTGCTTCAGACCGCCGAAGGGGTGTGGTTCAGCCTGGTCGGTGCAGGCCGGGGCGAGCCGAGATGGGTGGAGGGGATCCAGCCGAGGGTCGAGAGCGGTGAGTTCGGAGAGGAAACCACCGAGGAAGAGATCTTCATCGAGGCCTTGGGCGTGACCTTCCCGGGGCACGGCAGCTACCGCCTGCAGGCCGTGCTGACCCCACCCGGGGCGTCGCCGCTCGAACAGGTGGAGATCGTGGGGACGGCCTGGGCGGACGTCTGGCTCGACACGCTGATCTTCGAGGACGGCTTC
>PIVY01000584.1 GCA_003353795.1 bacterium | reverse complement strand
GGACTTCCCTTTCTCGTCCCTGTGATGGCACCGGGGTCCACGCGGGGGGGGAGTTGGGCACGCCCTACGGCCCAGCCACAACGCAGCTCCGCCGGTCGACGCAGCGGCCAACCCGCCCATCAGCGTGCTGCCGACTTCTCCATTCCCGAGTCCGGGCATGGCCAGGAGCGAGGCTGCACTCACCAACTGAAGGGCGCCGACCAAGATCATCATTGAACCCGAGACCATGAGGAGGAGGCCGGCCAGGCGAGCCGCCGCTCGAGACTCGTCGGCGTCGGTTTCTGAACCTGGAGCGGCGAAGGGATTGTCGGTCATGGCCAGCTCCACTATGCCGTCGCCTGCGCAATCACAAGCATTGAGGCCTTGAATTAGGAGGGTGTGCCTCTGCTTCCCATGGCGATGCCGTGAGCCGTGAACCATGAACCGTGAGCCCTTCGAGGCTCACGGCTCACGGTGGCTCACGCATGCACCGACCAGAGAGAAAACGTTTCCGTTCGAGGCGCCTCGCGTGTCCTGTCCTTGTACTCATGAGGAAACGAAAATGTGGAGAGCCCTTGCACTCACCGTCGCGCTGGTCGGCTGCGGTGGCGGAGATGACGAAACCGACTCGGCCGACACCGGCGACGATGAGGGCGAGACCGAGGTGTTTGCCCCCAGCGATGGCACCTGGACGGTCGATACCGAGCAGGAGTCGGGCACCTGTGACTTCCCAGACGAGGACACCGGCGACCCGGGCACCGACGATGACGACTTCACCATCACCGACAACGGCGACGGGACCTTCCGG
>PIVY01000583.1 GCA_003353795.1 bacterium | reverse complement strand
ATTCGACCTGCGGATCATGGTCGCGGAACGTCTGCTGAACACAGGCCGATTCATGGGGCAACTGACGCGCGCGGTCTAGGATCCCGGAAACAAGCTCGGAGCATCGAGGACCAGATCCTGGTCCGCATCCTTCAACGCATACTGGAAGCCCGGCTGGACGGAGAAGGCGCCCGTGCGCCCGTGCACGTCCATGGCCAGGTAGCCGACCTGGATCTCGCCGGGGTCGCCGCCGAGATCCCGGGCGATGCGATCGACGGCCTCCTCGCAGGCGGCCTGGGGCGACCTTCCCTGGCGCATCAACTCGACCACCAGGAAGCTGCCCAGCGTGCGCATGACGAACTCGCCGTGCCCACTGGCCGTGGCGCAGCCAACCCCACCGTCCACGAATAGTGCCGCGCCGATGATGGGCGAGTCGCCGACGCGCCCGTGCAGCTTGAAGGACATGCCGCTGGTGGTACAGGCGCCGGCGAGGTGTCCGCCACCGTCGCGGGCGAGGATGCCGAGGGTGTCGTGGCGTTCGGCGTTGGCGCGCGGCTGGTAGTCGGCCTCGACGCGCCACTCGTCCCATCTCTTGCGGGACTGGTCGGTGAGCAGGTCGCGCCGCGGGAAGCCCTGGGCGGCGGCGAAGTCGGCGGCGCCCTCGCCGGCCAGCATCACGTGCGGTGTCTCCTCCATGACCTTGCGCGCTACCGAGATTGGGTGCTCGTACCCTTCGAGGAAGCACACGCTGCCGGCCTGGCCGGCGTGGTCCATGATGCAGGCGTCGAGAGTGACGTGGCCGTCGCGGTC
>PIVY01000140.1 GCA_003353795.1 bacterium | reverse complement strand
ATGTCGGTGCTGCTGAACCTGGAACGGGCGCTCCTGGTTCACGATCGTCGCACCGGGCCGGTGACCTCGGCCAGCCTGCTCGAGGTGGGCGTCATCGCGGTGGTGCTGGCCTGCGGGGTAGGGCTGCTGGATCTGGTGGGCGCCACGGCGGCGGCGGTGGCGTTCATGGTCGGGCGCCTGGCGGCCAACCTGCTGCTCGTCAAACCGGTCCGCGCGGTGGTCCAGGAAAGGACGGCGCCGCGAACCTGAGGCTCGCGGCGCCCTTCGAGCGGCCGGCCTGGGGAAAATCAGCCGATCTCTAGCTCCGCACTGCCGGTGGACAGGCGCGAGGTGTGGCGGTCCTGGATGTACCCGCGCACCGCGGCCAGATCCTCGCTGTCCTCGGGTTCGTCGAACTCCACGCCGAGGCTCGCGCCGCGACGACCGGTGTCGTCCTGGTTGATGTGCAGGCGTCGTACGATGCAGTTCAACTCGACGGTGCCGAACTCGGCCGGCAGCTCGATCCGGCAGGTCACCGAGGAGCCGCCCTTGAAACCGGAGATGATGGCGCCGCTCGAGAGGTGCAGTTTCGCGCCGGTGAAGCTCACGTCGACCATGCGCATGGGCACCTTCTTGGGCGTCAGCGACAACGAGCCGTCACCGCGACCCACGCGCTGCACCGTTCCCAGCACGCGCTCGGGCGGCTCGAGGCGGAAGGCGCCGCGACGCTGGCCGTAGGTCACCTCGGCCGGGAATCCCACCTCCAGCGTGGGCAGCGCGATGTCGTCGTCGAGCCAGACGTGGTCGTGGCCGAGGACCGGACAGCTGCACTGCAGGAGCTTGTCCTGCAGGATGAACACCAGGGTCACCTTGTCGGGAATGTCCTCGGCGGTCTCCAGCGACGTGCGCCGGGCGCAGGTGAGTACCAGCTTCTCGCCGTCGGGCTGGAAGGCGCGCGCCAGGAAGGTGGCCTGCAGGAGCTCGAAGCGGTCGCCCTCGCCGGGAACCTTGACCTCGATGTCGGCGCCGCTCTCGGCCAGGTGGCCCATGATGCGGCGCACGACCTGGGGGTCGGTGATGGACTCCTCGCCGGTGCCGACCTGGGTGCGGCCGCCCTTGGCGATCTCGTCGTTGAGCCACTCGCAGCCCAGGGCGCGCGGGGCCATGTCGATGACCAGGTCGAGGCGCCCCTCGGCCACGGCCACCCGGAAGAGAAAGTTGCGCACACCGTCGCAGTGCACGCGGAACTGGTCGCTGTCGTGAACCAGGAAGTCCTGGTCGCCCGCCCAGGGAAGGCCGCTGCTACTCAGGTTCGACTGCACGCACTGGGAGAACGCAGCCAGGCCGGCGCAGATCTGGGACGACTCGCCTTCCAGGGTGGGCAGCATCTCGGCGAAGTGCTCGGCGAGCCGCTCCTCGCATCCCAGCAACAGGCGCCGTACGGGCCCGCCAGGGAAATGCGCGGCAGCCACGGCCTGGAACCGGAATTCGCGATGATCGACTTGCACGAGGTCGCAGGCCAGGATCTCGCCGGACACGGACTCGTCCAGCGCGGCGATGATGGCGCGACAGATTGCGTGCAGGTGATCGGTCAGGAGCTTCTGCATGCTCGGTGAACCCTTTCCCGGTCTCCCACGGGCGAAAGATGACGACTCGCGGGCAACGTCGCCCTCGGCGGTCTCCCCATGTATCGGCCACTGGAACGGGCAGTTGAGTCCGGAGTTTGGGGGAATCAGGCGGAGGTGGCGAGGGCTGCGGCAAGCGTGGCGGCCAGAGCTGGCGCCGCAGGTTCGGCGGCGGTGATCACGCACCGCCAGCCGGCAGCCTGGGCCGCTGCCGCGGTCACCGGGCCGACGCAGGCGGCATAGGCGCGAGAATGGAGTCCATGTTCGGGAAGGCCGGCCTCGAAACCCTGCACCGCGGAACTCGAGAAGAAGGTGACCGCGTCGATGGCGCCCTGGCGCACGGCGGCCAGCGCCTCGGCGGGAGGCGCCACGGTGCGGGTGTGGTACGCCGTGAGCACGTCCACCACGGCGCCGATTCGGGCCAGTTCGTCCTCCACCTCGGTGGGCGCCAGGTCGCCGCGCACCCTCAGAACCGCGGTGCCGGCCGGTAATCCCACGGTGGCGAAGGTGGCGGCCAGTCCGGCGCCGGTGGGCGGGTCGGCCACGAGATCAGGTTCGCGGCCCAGCACTGCCAGGGCCGCCGCGGTGCCCGGTCCCACCACGGCCACCCGGATGTCCGCGGGCAGGGTCGGCGTGCCGCCGGCCGCCACCAGCAGACTGCGGAACTGGCGCACCGCGTTCCGGCTGGTGAAGACGATCCAGCGGTAACGGTCGAGCGCCGGAGCGTCGACGTCGGCGGCCTCGATACGCAGCACCGGACAGATGACCACGTCGGCTCCGCGTGCGGTCAGAGCCTCGCGGAGCGCCTCGGACTGGGCGGCCGCCCGGGTCACCACGACCCGGCGGCCGGCCAGACTGCGATCATTGTCCACGCTGGTGGTCATTCCGCGCGCTCGTAGATGATCTCGACGACCTTGTAGTCGTCGCCGGCGTGCAGGTCGTACATGGCGAAGACGTGCTTGTCGGCGCTCTCCACGGTGATGGAATACTTCACCGTGCGGTCCTGGACCTTGAGCATGGGCTCGTCGGCCTGGGCGTAGAACGTGAACACGCCGGTGTGCGGGTGCCGCATGCCCGTGGCGTAGGTGACGTTCGTGCTGACGTTGTCGACCCAGGTATTGAGGTACATGTTCTTGTAGTTGTCGTAGCCCGTGATGCCGAGACCGTTCATGGGCTGGCCCATGAAGTCGCCCACGAAGTCTTCCTGCAACCAGCGACCGCCCATGATCATGGTCTTGGTGGACGTGCCGTGGCTGGTCATGGGATCACTGTCGGGGCCGGCCATCCACATGTTGGTGGTGGTCTTCCAGTCGCCGACCAGGGCCTCGAGATGCTTGTGGGCGTCGGCCGGCGCGCCCAGCTTCTGCCACTCCACCATCATCTTCTGCTGCTCTTCGGGGCTCATCTCCTGCCAGTCAGGCTGGGCGACCGCGAGCACGGCCACCAGCATGATGATGGACAGGGCGAACAGACGAACTCGGTACATGGCGATCTCCTCGTCAAACGGCCGCGACGGCCGGGTGGCTCATTGGCCTGGATCCCGGGGTAAGAGCCAATTTACGGCCGTTTCCCCCTGAGGCCACGCCCCACGGTCATCGTACGGTCTCCTCCACGGGCACCGGCGGCGCGGCCCCGGCAGCCTCCTCGTCGCCCATCAGGTAGTGGCGGAACCATTCCAGCTCTCGCGTCTCGTAGTCGAGCATGTGGCTGGGCCGGTTGATGCCGTGTCCCTCGTCGGGGTAGAGCACCAGCCGGCTGGGCACGCCGTTGAGCTGCAGATAGCTGAACATCTCGATGCTCTGACGCGGATCCACCGGCTCGTCGTCCAGGCCGTGCATCACCAGGGTCGGCGTGGTGATGGTGGCCGCGCGCGAGGCGGGGCTGTGCTCCCACATGCGGTCCAGATCGCCGGCCCAGGGCTGCAGATAACTGTCGATGAAGAGCTGCGAGTTGTTCTGGCCGATGGCCGAGGTGTAGTTCCAGATGCCGGCGATGGAGACCGCGCACTGGAAGCGGTCGGTGCGGCTGACCACGACGTTGGTCATGAGGCCGCCGTAGCTGTAGCCGGTGAAGCCCAGCCGGTCGCCATCCACGACCCCGCGTTCGACCAGGGCGTCCACGGCAGCCATGAGGTCGTCGAAGTCGTCGGTGCCGAAGTTGCGGTAGACGCCGCGTAGGAATTCGGCGCCGTAGCCGGTGCCGCCGCGCGGATTGGCGATGAACACGGCGAAGCCCTGGTGACTCAGCACCTGCCAGGGGTAGCGGGTGGTCCAGGCATTGCCGTAGCGCGAGAACGGTCCGCCGTGCATCTCGATGACCGCCGGCAGCTTGTCGTTCATGCCGGCGCCGGGAGGCAGGAACAGGAAGCCTTCCACCACGACGCCGTCCTTGCCGGGTAGCTGCAGCTTCTGGGCGGGCAGCAGGCCGAACGATTCGACGGTGTCGTTGGTGGTGTCCAGGGCCACCGGCTTGTCCTTCTTGACCGGCCGCGCGTACAGCGTGCCGGGCTCGTGCAGGGCCGATTCCACGAAGGCGAAGGTGCCGCCGGCCACGTCCCAGCTGCCGAGCGCGCCGGCCAGTTCGGTCACGGGCTCGAGCTGGCGCTTCTTCACGTCGACACGGTAGAGGTCGAGGGTGGTGCCCAGGGCCGCGCTGAGATAGAGGCTCTTGCCGTCGGCGCTCCAGATCGGCGCGTGGCGGGGCGTGGACCCGGATCCCGCCAGCACGTGGTCGGTGGCGCCATAGACGATCTCGGTCTCGCCGCTCTGGAGGTCGTGGACAACCAGATCGACCAGGTTGAGGTAGGCGCGGTAGTCGGCCTCGCGATCGGTGAGGAAGGCCACCTGCTTGCCGTTGGGGCTGAAGGCGGCGAAGGAGGCGTGGCGCTCGGGATCGCTGATGTCGCGCCACTCGCCGGTCTCCACGTCGACCAGCGCCACGCGCTGCTCCTCGTCGACCAGGCTGGAGAAGAGCGGGTTGTAGGTCACGGCCAGGGTCTTGCCGTCGGGCGACCAGGCCACGTGATAGCAGTGGAAGGGCGGATCGCTGAGGCGGCGGGCCTCGCGTTCGTCGTCGGGCGTGGTCCACCAGCCGGCGGGCACGATCCAGAGCTGCGGGTACTCCTCGGGCAGTTCGAGGCGGTCGTGCACGGTCCAGTCGGCCTTGTCGTCTTCTTCCTCGTCCTCGTCTTCTTCCTTGGCGGCCAGTACCGCGAGCCACTGGCTATCGGGCGACCACCAGTAGGCTCCCACGCCCTGGTCGAAATCGGTCACCGGGCGGGGCTCGCTGCCGTCGAGCGGGTTGATGAAGACCTGCGACTCGTCGTCGACCGTGCGCCGGAAGCAGAGCGTGCCGTCGGGGCGCCACCTCAGTCCGCCGGTGGACTCGCTCTGGTAGGTGATCCGGCGCGGCTGCTTGCCGTCCTTGTCGCTGAGCCACAGTTCGTTGAGACGGGTGTCGTCCTCGAGATCGCGACGGGACCGCACCCAGGCCACCTGGGAACCATCGGGCGACACGCGGACCGAACCGATGGTGGGCACCTCGAGGAAGTCCTCGATGGTGAAGGTGCCGGGCGTGGTGCGGACCTCGTCCTGGGCCGCCGCAGTCAGGGCCAGAGTCAAGGCGACGAGGGCGAGCAGGACGTTCGAGGTGCGGCGACGCATGGGAGGCCTCCGGAAAGCTGGGTGATGGCGCGCTTCGAATCGGCGGATATCAAAGCAGGATGCGGCGGCGGGGGCAAGAGGGAACGAGCGGCCGCCGCCTTGTCATTCCCGTCCCGGATTCCTATCGTCCCTGCATGCGAAACCTCACCCCCGCACTCATCCTGCTGCTCGCCCTTTGCGGCTGCGGCTCCGGCGACGACACCGCCGAGCCCCGCGTCCAGGCTCAGAAGCTGGTCACCATCAGCGAGTCCGATGCCATGTCCCTACCCGGCCAGATGGTTCCCGCCAGCGCCGACACCATCACCCTCTGGCTCGGCCCCGGCGTGGCCCGCCGCGACGTGGCGGGCGGCTCGCTGCTCGTGCACGCGGCTCAGGACCGCCTCACCTGGTTGGACCACGCCAGCGGCACCTGGACCAGCCAGACCGGTCGTGAACTCAGTCGCCAGATCGCCCTGCTTGCCGCCGACACCCTCGGCTTCGCCAGCGACGACCCGCGTTTCGCGCGCGTCCGCGACATGCTGAACGTGAACGTGAAGGTGACCGACACCGAGGAAGACGCGGAGATCGACGGCTACCAGTGCCGCCGCTGGCTCGTGGAGCAGCGCATGGGCGACCAGACCACCGTCAGCGAGCTCTGGCTCACCCGCGACATCGTCGTGGACTGGGAACTGATTCATCGCATCACCCAGCCCACCCTGGCCGCACTGCCGGGCGGCCCCGACGCCCTGGCCGAAATGGCCCGCCTGGACGGTTTCCCCGTGCAGTCGTTCGCGGTCCTCGAGGTCATGGGCCGCAAGGGTCGCACCGAGACCCGCCTGCTTTCGGTTGAGACCGTAGAGGTCGCCGAGGACCATTTCCTGCCGCCACGGGACTACAAACCGTCCGGCCCCACCACGGCAGCTCCAGGTCATACTCGATAGGTCGCCTTTCGAATCCGACCGATTCGTGTTAAAATCTACCAGGTGAACAAGGCTTGGTCCCCATCTGAGCCCAGATCCTGGCAAGGAGCCAACATGAGCATTTCCCGGCATATCGCCGCGGTTCTGGCCGTGGCAGCCGTGTCTCTCGCCCCTACTGCCGTGCTGGCGGGCGGCCCCGAGTTGGGCTGGTCCGATCTGCACGACGGCGGTGCAAACCTGATCGATGACGGCTACGTGGCCCTCACCGACACCGATGGCAACGCCATCGTCGGCGGCGTCCGCACTGCCCTCGGCGGCGCGGGCAACCTCTACATCCGCAAACTCGGGCGCGCCGACGGACTGACCGACTGGACCTACGAATACGCCGCGCCCGGCGGCAACGACATGGCCCTCGCCGACATGGTGATCGACCATCGCGGCGACATCATGGTGGCGGGCTACGTCAGCAACTGCGAGAGCTGAGGCACCGGCGGGGACGATATCGTCGTCATTCGAGTTGACGGCGTGACCGGACAGTTGGTCTGGTTTGAAAGCTACTCGACGCTGAACAACGAACGCATCATGGCCGCCGCGGTTGATAGCTACGGCGACTTCTACATCGTGGGCCGTTCCTTCGGGACCGGCTTCTACGACGTCATCATCCAGAAATTTCACGGCGAGTACGGCACCAACCAGTGGACGCAGTTCATCGCCAGTGCGGCGATCCTGGACGACGTCGGCTGGGACATCGCCATCGACGGCCAGGGCCGCGTGGTGGTGGCCGCAATGCTGGGCACCTCGCTCAGCGACGCCGAGGCCACAGTGGCCGTGCTCGAGCCCGTGTTCGGGCAGACCGTGTGGCAGGAGTCGTTCCCCGGCGCGGTCTACAACATCGAGGTCAAGGCCGGCTGGCTGGCCATCGCCGACAACGACGACGTGATCCTGGGCACCCGCACCTGGTCGAGCACCACGGGCTACGATCTGATCCTGCACCGCTTCGCGGCCGCCGACGGCGCACAGGTTTACCACGAACAGTGGAACAGTGGCGGCACCACCGCCGACGACCCGCGCGAGATGATCCAGACCGCCGACGGCAACGTGGTGTTCGCCGGGGTCTCCGACGGCGACTACATGGCCGCCAAGTTCTCCGCCGACCTGGGCAAGCTCATGTGGCGCGGCTTCTATTCCGGTCCGCCGGACTGGTACGACGTTGCCACCTGCGTGGCCGAGGCGCCGGACGGCACCATCGTCGCGAGCGGCTTCTCCGACGGCACCAGCACCGGCTGGGACGTGGCCACCGTCGGCTTCGACGGCACGAACGGCTACCTCGTCTGGGAAGACCGTTTCGACGGCTACGGCCAGAGCGACGAGGCCCGCGATGTGACCGTGGGTGCTGGCGGCGAGGTCGTGGTGACCGGCTACTGCTACAGCTACGACACCAGCAACGACCTCATGTCCATCTGCTACGACACAGGCGGCGCCACGGCCGCTCCGGACGCCACGGCCGGACTCTCCGGTCTGACCGGCGCCTGGCCCAACCCGTTCAATCCGCGGGTGACCGTATCGTATGCGTTGCCGCAGGATGGTTCGGCTCGGTTGGCCGTCTGCGACGTTCGGGGCCGGGAAGTGGCCGTGCTGCATGACGGCTCCCTGGTCGCCGGCGAGCACAGCGCCGTCTGGCACGGTCAGGATTCCCACGGACGCGCCTTGCCTTCGGGGCTCTACCTGGCGGTCTTGCGCACCGAGGCGGGCGTGACCACGCAGAAGCTGACGCTCGCGAAGTAGATCCAGGCGCCCGAGCGCTGCGTTGAAAGTCCAGGCCCCGGTCGACGACGATCGGGGCCTGATTCCATCCGGAGGGCATCCATGAACGACGGCAATCGACGGGTCTGGTCGTCCGACGGCGGGCGGGTTCCGGACGCGAAACCGCGCGAGTCGTCGCCGGCCGGCGACGGTATCGCCCGAGTGTCACGCGAAACCAAGGGCCGCCGCGGCAAGACGGTCACCGTGATCCAGGGGCTGGATCTGGCGCCCACGGACCTGGCCGAGCTTGCCGGCGAACTCAAGAAGCGCTGCGGTGTAGGTGGTTCGGCCAAGGACGGAGTGATCACCATCCAGGGCGACAAGGTGGACGAGGTCATGGGCGTGCTGGAGCAGCGCGGCGTCACCGTGCGGCGGAGCGGCGGTTAGCGGTAGACGGCCTTCAGCGCACCGAACGTGGTGGTCAGCGTCGACGCCGGCGCCTGTCGCGACACCTGCACCGTGGCGCACTCGCCGGTGGTGTCGATGTAGAGATAGACCTCGCCCGCGCCGGTCATCGTATGCGCGAACTCATTACCGGGGCCGCTCGACCCTGCGATGCACGTGCCATGAGGATCTTCGCAATCGGTGGCGAGGTAGACGCGCACGTCGGCGCTGCCGGATACTACGTCGATGGTGACGCGCAGCTGTTCGCCGGCCTGGGTGTCGAGCCGGGCCACGATCTCCGGACCGGGCAACGAGCAGGGCGAGCAGGTGAGGCCGGGATCGTAGTCGTTCCAGGCCTGGCAGAGGTCCACGGTCACCGACTGGTTGCGGCCGAGCTCTTCGGCCGAGGTGCAGAGGTCGCCGGCGACGGTGCGGTGTTGACGGGTCTGGGGATCGAAGCGGTTGCCGGGGTCGAGACTATCGGAGTCGGAATTGGCGATGGCGATGGTCGATACGATCAAGACGGCGATACCGACCAGACAAGTACTTGGGCGCATGGGTTCCTCCCGGGTCCCGACGGTTTGGCATGCGAGTATCCTAACACGAATCGCATACCGAATGGTTAAAAAATGCCCCCGGCCGCGCGGGCCGGGGGCAGCCCGACAAGATATTGTGATATCTAGCGATACAGGTCCTTGACCGAGCTCCAGCTGGCGCCTTCGACGGCCACCGTCTCGTTGGTGGTCACGCCCACCACGGCGCAGCCGCTGTAGGTGTCGAGGATCAGATAATAGGTGCCGTCGGCCTCGGCCGTGTAGACGATCTCCTCGGGGTTGCCCGAGTCGTCGCCCGCCACGCAGGAGTTCTCCACGTCGGCGCAATCGGTCACCAGGTAGATGGCCAGGTCGGCGTAGCCGTCGACCAGATCCATGCTCACGAAGATCTCGTCGCCGGCGATCAGGCTCATGGAATAGACCGCGTCCGAACCGTTGGCGGTGTAGCCGGTGCAGCCGCCGGAGGCCGGGCTGTAGTCGTCCTGGAACAGGCAGAGGTCCACCTCGAAGTAGGTCTCGCCCACGGAGGCCAGGTCGATGGCGCCGTCGCAGGTGTCGTTGGGCTCGGGATCGGGGATGTCTTCCACCGTGGCGGTCAGGGTGTAGAGGCCGGTCGTGGTCGAACCGTAACCGGTCACGACCACGAAGATCGTGGCGTCGTCGGCGGCGTCGAACTCGATGAGCGAGTAGTAGCCCTCGCCACCATCGTCGTTGTAGGCCAGCTCGGTGGCGCAGTCGTCGGCGTAGACGTAGAGCTTGGTGTCCATGGACGGGTTGTCAGCCTGGACGCCGGTCTCGAAAACCACGCGGTCGCCCGCCATGACGGTGAACTCGAACCAGTCCATGTCGCCGGCGATGATCTCGCCGTTCATGGCGTCGGTCAGCAGATTGGCGGTGGCGCAATCGTCGTTGGGCTCGACCTCGTCGGCGCGGACGATGACGGTGCTCGGAGCGAGCGGCTTTTCGAGGGCGGGCTTGGCCATGGCGGTCGCCGAGAGAGCGACACACACGGCGAGGACGATCAGCAGTAGCTTCTTCATTGCTAGGGTCTCCCTTGCAAGTTGATCGAGCGTGGGGTGCGGAAGTCTCGATCCGTCGGATCCCCGGCAGACGGATCGGAAGACATGGAAATGATACATCATAATCTATGACCGCATCAATGAACAAATATTCACTTTTCTGTGACATTTTTGAACGTAAGCCTCAAAACACCAAGGACTTCGCTAGCTCTTTCGGTGTCCGACCTCTGGTCCTATCCTGTCCGGCGACCGAAGCGTCGACTGGCTTTCCGACCCATGACCTGCGACCTTGCCGGTCCACCCCCACCGGGAGCACGATTTCCATGGCCCAGCAGTACATCTTCACCATGCAGGGACTCAAGAAGACCGTTCCGCCGAAACGCGTCATCCTCGACGGCATCTGGCTCAGCTTCTTCCCGGGCGCCAAGATCGGCGTCATCGGCCTCAACGGCTCGGGTAAGAGCACGCTGCTGCGCATCATGGCCGGCCTGGACAAGGATTTCGACGGCGAGGCGGCCCCCGACCCGTCGGTGAAGGTGGGCTTCCTACCCCAGGAGCCGGAGCTCGACAACAGCCTCGACGTCAAGGGCAACGTGATGATCGCCGTGAAGGACGTGCAGGCCAATGTCGACCGCTTCAATGTGATCTCCCAGGCCATGTGCGACCCCGAGATCGAGCCTGACGCCATGCAGAAGCTCATGGACGAGATGGGCGAGCTGCAGGACAAGATCGACGCCGTGGACGGCTGGGAGCTGGACCGCCGCCTGGACGTGGCCATGGACGCCCTGCGCTGCCCCCCCGGCGACCAGGACGTGACCACCCTCTCCGGTGGTGAGAAGCGCCGCGTGGCCCTCTGCCGCCTACTCCTGGAGAAGCCCGATCTCTTGCTCCTCGACGAGCCCACCAACCATCTCGACGCCGAGTCGGTGGCCTGGCTCGAGAAGCATCTCCGCGAGTACGAGGGCACCGTGGTCCTCGTGACCCACGATCGCTATTTCCTGGACAACGTCACCGGCTGGATCCTGGAACTGGACCACGGCAAAGGCGTGCCCTGGGAGGGCAACTACTCCAGCTGGCTGGAGCAGAAGCAGGCCAAGCTGATGGCGCAGGAGAAGGCCGACCAGAAGCGCATCAAGACCCTCGAGCGCGAACTCGAGTGGGTGCGTACCGCGCCCAAGGCCCGCCACAAGAAGAGCAAGGCCCGTCTCTCGAAGTACGACGAGCTGGTGGAGCAGGACCGCGCCATGCAGCAGCGGTCATCGCAGATCCGCATTCCCGCCGGCCCGCGCCTGGGCGATCTGGTCGTCGAAGGCGCCGGCATCAGGAAGGCCTTCGGCGACAAGCTCCTCTTCGACGATTTCAATTTCCACCTGCCCAAGGGCGGCATCGTGGGCGTCATCGGTCCCAACGGCGCCGGCAAGACCACACTCATGAAGATGATCACCGGCGACGAGCAGCCCGATGCTGGCAAGCTGCGCCTGGGCGACACCGTGCAGCTGGCCTACGTCGACCAGGCCCGCGACGACCTCGACGACGACAAGTCGGTCTACGAGAATATCAGCCGTGGCGCCGAGGAACTCGACCTCGGCGGCCGGCTCGTCAACGCCCGTGCCTACTGCTCCGGCTTCAACTTCCGGGGCGGCGATCAACAGAAGAAGGTGGGCACGCTGTCGGGTGGCGAGCGCAACCGCGTGCACCTGGCCAACCTGCTCAAGTCGGGCGCCAACGTGATCCTGCTGGATGAGCCGACCAACGATCTGGACGTCGACACCCTGCGCGCCCTCGAGGATGCGCTGCTCGACTTCGGCGGCTGCCTGGTCGTCGTCAGCCATGATCGCTGGTTCCTCGACCGCATCTGCACCCACATCATGGCCTTCGAGGGCAACAGCGAGGTGCGGTGGTTCGAGGGCAACTTCAGCGACTACCTCGAGGACAAGAGGCAGCGGCTGGGCGACGAGGCGGATCGTCCGCATCGGATCGTTTATCGGAGGTTGGAGGCGTAGGACGCCGGATCACATCCCGGCCATCTCCTCGATCCGTGACCACAGGATCGAAAGTCGGTCGCGCTCCTGGGCCGCGATCAGGCCCGGCAGTGCGTTCCTGAACCCCTCGCTGGCGGTCAGCCGCATCAACTCCTCGGCGACGTAGTTCGCCAGCGCTGAGTTCGTGGATTCCAACTCCGCGATCAGTTCCTCACGCCCGTTGACCAGTGTCACGACATCCTCGAGATCGCGGCTCGCCATGTAGTCTTGCCGACCTCGGGAGCGGAACGCTTCGAGCTTGCTGGCCAGAAGAAACGGCGCCGTGATACAGCGAATTACGATCGCCGCCGTCAGTTCACAACTCCAGGCTTCTGCAATGGCCTGTCGATACCACCGACTCCCGAAGCCGAGAACCGCAGGGGCCGACGGCATGAGGTCGATGGTCAGCCCGTCCCCGTCTCTGAACCGGCAGATCGGGTCGTTGTCCATTTGCCCCGGGCTGAAGCCCAGAGCGACCAGCCGGGCCGAGAGGTCCGAGTACTCGAGATAGCTCGACACCTCGGCGGTCAGGTCGATATCGATGGTAACTCGCGGCGGCGGCGGCGCGGGGTCGGTGACGAGGAGATCGACGGCGCAACCGCCAACGAGCACGACGTCGTTGAGCAAAGGAGCGATCTTCTCAGCCGCGCGCCGCACGAGATCCAGATTGGCGTTATGGCGCATCGCGGTGAACTCCGAGGAGATCGTCCAGGTATCTGCCGGCCAATTCCCGGACTCTCGGCGAGCCGTCCCGCATACCGTCGGCCACCGCAAGCGCCCGATAGAGCAGGTCGTCCTTCGCCACCGCCTCGGGCACGGTCCGATACAGGGGTTGGAACGCCAGGCCGCGCACCTGTCCGTGCTCCCACGGCCAGACCGGCGGCGGATCCTCGGGGGCGCTGAAGTCGCTCGACAGGGGCGCCGCGGCGTAGGAGGTGGGGGTTCCTCGCACCATGGCACCGGTGACGATGGGAAACGCGTAGCGGAGGCCATGGCGCATGAACTCCGCTAGGGCGGTACGGTTCACCTCGGGTTGAGTCTCCAGGCCGACGGGATGCTGGAGCAAGCCCGAGTGCAGAAGACGTTTGACGCCGCCGTTGACCTCGGAGGCGCTCATGACCAGGTCGATGGACATGGAACGGTAGGTCCACGAAACTTCGCCCATCACGGCGAACTTGAGGGCGATGACGATATCCTGTGGCTTGAGGTTCATGGACATATGCTATTCGCGAATCGCGAATAATGCAAGGTTGTTGTCTAGATTCTTTTAACCACTTCGAATTGGGCGGATTCGATCCATCTCGTCCTGCAGCCCCGCCAACCCGACCTACTTCACCAGAACCAGCGGGCCGCTCACCACGCCCCGCGCCCCGCTTATCCGCACCAGGTACACACCGGCGGCGACTCGCCGACCAGCGGTATCCCGACCATCCCAGCGTCGCTCGTGGCGGCCGGCCTCCAGCCGTCGCGCGACGAACAGACTGTGCACACGGCGCCCCGCCGCGTCGTGGATGCTCATCGAGACTTCCGCCGATTCACTCAGCTCGAAGGCGATGGTGGTGCGCGGATTGAAGGGGTTGGGGTAGATGCTCACCAGGCTCAACGCGTCGCGCGCCGGCACGCTGCCCGGGTCGGGCACCGCCGTGGTGGTGGTGCATTGCTGGTACGCCGTGACCAGACCCGACGACGCCTGCGCCAGGCAGACGAAGCCACCGTGGAGCGTGACATCCTGGGAGAGT
>PIVY01000582.1 GCA_003353795.1 bacterium | reverse complement strand
CTCACGCTCCGCCCGCCGGTAGGCCTCGGTGGTTCCCGTCGGCATGACGTTCTCGTCCACCATCGCCTCGCGCACCACGATCTGCTCGTCGGTCACGTTCCAGACGACCATGTCGGTGGCCAGGGTGAGCGGACCGTCATAGGTCTCGCGTACGGCCTCCAGGGTTTCGTCGTAGACGTCATGCCAGGTCCAGAAGTGATAGCCGACGGCGTGACGCGGCTTGACGGTTGCCATGATCTTGCCGAAGGCCTGGGGCGGCGTATGGATATACGACGTGATCCAGACGGCCTGGGCGTAGGGCGTGTCGAGGGCCTTCTGCAGGCCTGCCGGGGTGAAGAAACACTCGTGGATCACGAGCTCAGCCCCCGCAGCGTGCTTGATGAACCACTTGTTGGGGTAGCTGTCGCCGCCGAAGACGAAGCTGCGGTTCTTCCATTCGAGGCGAAAGCTCACCGAACCGTCGAGCACGTGGATGGCGGGGAATGACGAGATGGTGACCCCGTTTTCCTCGTAGATGGGACCTTCAGTACGGAAGTCGTACTCGTGCGCAATCACCTTGCCGCCCTCGATGGGGAAGCCGGTGCGGCGGCCCTCGATGTCCCAGGCCCAGGAGTCGCGCTGGTTGTCCACGAAGGCCTTGGTGCCTAATCGCGGTTCGGACCCCGACGGACCGTAGACGTGCAGCGGCGTGTAACGGCCGTTCATCCAGCCGCCGATGTACAGTTCGGCGAAGCCGCCCACGTGGTCCGAGTGCAGGTGACTGACGAAGGCCTTGTCCACCTTGGACCAGT
>PIVY01000581.1 GCA_003353795.1 bacterium | reverse complement strand
GCCCTTGCTGCCGTCGGGATCGTCTGGAATCCGAGCCATACCCTGGCCTTGAATGCCCATATAATCCATGGCGCTCTTCCCCGGCGCATCGAGTGCGTTCATCTCGGCGAAGAACTCGTTCTGGATCATACGGGTCGGCGACGAAAGCCGGCAGGCGACCGCTGTGTCGGAGTCGCCCGCTTCGACCAGCACCTTCTTCCAGTTCTCGTGGGCGGGAGATTCCTCGGTGGCCAGGAATCGGGTCCCCAGCTGAACGCCCTCTGCGCCCAGAGCCAGCGCCGCCAGCAGCCCGCGACCGTCGGCCAATCCACCTGCGGCGATGACCGGGATGTCCACCGCATCGACCACCTGCGGAACGAGCGAGATCGTCGGGACCTCGTCGCGCGCGACCTTGCCTCCGGACTCGATGCCTTCGGCCACCAGCGCATCCACACCGGCCGCCGCCGCCTTTCGGGCCGTTCGAAGCGAGGAGATCACATGAATGACGGTGACCCCCGCATCCTTGAGTTCGCGGGTGTATTTGTCCGGACTCCCCGCCGAGGTCGTCACGATGCCGATGCCGCACTCCTTCACGATCTTGACGAGCTCGGGCACCATGGGATGGAAGATCGGCAGATTCAGCGAGTAGGGCTTGTCGGTCAGCGAAGCGATCTTCTCGATCTCGCTGCGCGTCCCGTCGGGTCCGAATGTCGCCGTAGAGAGGGTTCCCAGGCCACCGGCCTCGGACACGGCAGCGGTCAGCCGCCCGTCGCTGATACCCATAATGCCGCAGAGAATGATGGGATACTCGA
>PIVY01000580.1 GCA_003353795.1 bacterium | reverse complement strand
GTCGCCGGCGTGGCCGTCGGCAGCACGATCCCGAGCTTGTCGAGGCACTTCCGGAGCGTCTTGTGGGCGCGGTCCATGAGGCGCGGATCGCCCTGACCGAGCACCTCCAGCAGCGCCGATTTCTCCACGGCGTAGGTGCGGGCGAACTTGTCGTCGTGCTTGCAGATGTCACGGCAGTTGTCGATGAGGTCGGCTAGCTTGATGGACTGGCCGCGGGGCGAGGCCTGCGCCAGGTGGGCGCGATCGATGGCCTTGCGCACGGCGCGGTTGCCGTCGCTGAGCTTGCTGACATCGGTGAGCTCGGACACCAGCTGGGTCACGGCCGGACCGAACTCCAGCTCCAGGTCCTGGAAGGTGACCTCGGTGTCCTCGACGGTGTCGTGGAGCCAGGCAGCGGCGATCATCTCCGGATCGTCGGTGAACTCGGCCACCAGTTGCGCCACGGACTTCAGGTGCACGGCGTACGGCTGCTGGGTGTACTTGCGCCGGTGGCCGATGATCTCGTGGGCCTCGGTGGCGAAGTGGCGGGCACGGTCGACGAGGTCGGACATGACGGAGGCGGTCCTTTGAACGAGGCGGGTCGGCAGTCGCAGAAGATTGTAACCCGTGAAGGTCAGAGCCGCACCGACAAGGTGAACGCTCCGAACGCGTCGTGTCCCTGCTGGAGTTCGAATTCCTCGGTACGCACCACGTAGGTATAAGCCAGCCGCACCCCGTACGCGACCAGCGCCGCGCCGGCCTGGAAGTCGGCCACCAGCCAGTTCTTCTCTACCGAGTGGCTGTCCCGGAAGG
>PIVY01000579.1 GCA_003353795.1 bacterium | reverse complement strand
CAGGCGAAACCACCCCAGAGCACACCCTGGTCTTCCACGATCCGCAGCGAAGCCTCGTTCGCTTCGATCCGCAGTGGCTCGCCACCGGCAATCGCGCCCCGCGGTTCACCAGCGCTCCGACCACACGCGTTGTGGCTGGTCAACCCTGGGAATACGACGCCGATGCGGTCGACGACGACGGGCACACCGTGACCTATCGCCTCGACTACGGCCCCCCAGGTCTGGCGCTGTTCACAGATACCGGCGTGACCAGCTGGACCCCGGCCCTGGTCGATGTCGGCGTCTATCCAATGCAGATCGCCGCCACAGACGGGTACGGCGGCGAGACCATCCAGCAGTTCGTGCTCACGGTCGATGCCGGCAACGTCAACACGCCGCCGGTCTTCGCCACCGCTCCTGTGACCCGGGTCGATATCGGGACGTCTTTGCTGTACCAGGCCGAAGCTATCGACAACGACGGCGACCCGATCCAGTACGTGCTGGACCTGGCTCCGGCCGGCATGGTCGTCGACGTGGCGACGGGCGAGGTCACTTGGGCGGTCACGGCACCGGGCGTGCACGCTATCGAGCTGCGCGCCGACGACGGGCGAGGCGGATCCGCAGTCCAGTCCTGGAGCCTTACTGTCGGCGTAGCGACGGCGAATCCACACGGCCCGATCCTGACCAGTGCGCCGCCACTGGTGGCTGGCGTCGACGATCTCTACTTCTACCAGCCCATCGCCTACGATCCCGATGGGGACGCGCTCACCTGGAGCCTGCTCATCGGCCCGGCGATGATGGACATCAACGGCAGC
>PIVY01000578.1 GCA_003353795.1 bacterium | reverse complement strand
TCCTGGAGATCCTGGCTTTTCACCGCCAGGGCCTGTCCCCGGAGGAATTGGGCGGAGTACTCGGCAGCGACGACACCGGAATTCGCATCGCCGGAGTGCGCGCCGCTGCGGCCATCGGGTGGCGCGATGGCATCGGCCGGGTGCGGGAGTTCCTGGAGGAAGAGGATTCGGACCTGGTGCGGGAGGCCGTGCGCGCGGGGTTCATCTTCAGCGATGACAGCAGCTTGGAAAAGTGTCGAACCTCGCTTGCGGCCGGACGCGAGCAGGGCGCCGATCTGCAGATCTGGCTGGGTTTGGCCGGCCACGCTGCCGATGTCGGTCTGCTGGTCGCCGGACTCGAGTCGGAAGAATTGAGCCGCGGCGCGGTGATCGCCCTGGGCTGGATGGGCCGAATCGAGACGATCGATGAGCTTCTTGGGAGGCTGGATTGCGAAGACGGTCCGGATCTGTCGCGCCAGATCGGCGCGGCGGTACGCCGCATCGTCGGTGTGGATCTCGTGGCGGCGGGATTGACCCGACAGGATGTGGAGCCGGACGAATCGGAGAATGACGAGAGTGAACCGGACGGCGAACAACCGGACGACGATTTCGCTGATCCGCCCACCGATCCGGACGAGGCGCTGCCGTGGCCGGCGGCGGAAAACCTGAAGTCTTGGTGGCAAGCCAATCGCCAGAACTTCAAGGCCGGCCAAAGGGTTCGCTACGGTCGCGAGTATGATCGCGACGCCGTTCTCGAGGTTATGCGAACCGGCGGACTGGCCGAACGTCATTTGGCGGCGTGCGAACTGGCCCGG
>PIVY01000577.1 GCA_003353795.1 bacterium | reverse complement strand
GCCGCGAGCGCGATGGCAAGACCGAGGGCGAGCTTCGTTGGACGCGCGGTCGAGGTCATGGGACCCCTTCTATCGGATGTCGCAGCCCCGCGCCAGCGGGAGAGGTGGACCCGGGCCGCTACGCCGCTGGGGCGAGCTCCGTCCTACTCTTCGATCTCGTCCACGTCCACCTGGCCGGTGAGCCGGCGCCATACGTGAGAGAAGGACATGCCGACCGCCAGGATGGTCGCGGCCACGACCAGCGCGACCCAGGTGACGGCGGTCGGTGACTCGAGGGTCAGCACACCCAGGTCGATGCCGACCCAGATCAGCGCCCCTGCCAGGGCCGTCATCAGGATCAGGCCGACCACTCCCACGGAGGCCCAGGTCGCTCGCAGGAACACGATGTAGAGGATCAGGAAGATCACTCCGACCAAGAACTTGACCGCGGGCCGCCCCTCTTCGTCCCGCACCCAGTGCACGAAGGAGTAGGTCGTCGGGTTGTAGGTCCCGATGACGACGGTGAGCGCCAGCGCCCAGCGCCACAGGAAGCTCAGTGCGTTGAAAGAGGAATCTTTGCGAGGCATGGGATCTCACGGCTCGCCGGCGGTTGCCGGTGCGGCTGAAGGTGCGGTGGTTGAAGGGCGGTAGGGTTCGGAGAGTGCGGCTTTGACGTAGCGTCCGGCGTCGAGAATCTCGCCCGGGCTCACGGCGTTGGCGACCGAGGCTGCCTCGAGCGACCACGGCGAGCCGCTGCGGTCGAGCACGTCCTGGATCGTGTAACCCGCCTCGGCCTGGTCGATACGCCGCCGCAG
>PIVY01000576.1 GCA_003353795.1 bacterium | reverse complement strand
CGGACTTCGCGCAAAGTCGCCGGTAAAGTGGAATTCGGCCTGACCTACGTGGTCGACCTCGACCAGTACAGCGGTCTGCGCGACGGCGACGGCGACGGCTTCCCCGACGCTGTCGACGCCTTTCCCGGTGACCCGGACCAGGCGCTGGACAACGACAACGACGGCGTCGCCGATGCCCTGGACATCGACGACGACAACAACGGAGTCCTCGACATCGACGACGCCAGCGGCCTGCCTCGCGATGTAATCGAGGAGCTAAAGGATCTCAACGCCCGCTACGGCACCACCTTTCCCGTCGACCAGGAGATCCACCGCAAAAAGCCCTTCAACAAGGACCAGGTCGGCGGCGACCGCTTCGGCATCCTCGGCCTCGACGTGGCCTATCCCCTCACAGAAAGCGAGCGCATAAAAATCAAGCTCTACGGCCAGTTCGCCCTCCTCCTCGACGACGACGACGAACTGAGCAGAGCCGAAATCGAGGAACAGGGAGTGGCCGCCGGCAACCGCCAGGCCGAAGGCTTTGGCCTGGCCGCCCCCGGAGTCTGGATGCAAATGGGACCGCTCCAGGGTCAGATCGAGTTCCGCCACTTCAGCAACGACTTCGACTCCGGCTACTTCGACAATCTCTACGAACTCGACCGGGCGCGCGTCGACATGGCCACCGGCAGAGCCCGGACCAAAGACGCCCTGCTACTACGCGGCGAAAGCCTCTCGGGCATCTTCGGCCGCCTGGGCAGCGACCTGGGCCAGCAGCTGCACGTTTCGGCGGCGTACCAGTATCTGACCGGCGCCGAC
>PIVY01000139.1 GCA_003353795.1 bacterium | reverse complement strand
TGGACCTCCGGATGGGCGTCGATTCATACCAGACTGAACTAAGACGCACGCGCCCGGGCCAAGGTTTGCACGAAACTGGAAAAAGTCGGGCCGGGGGTCAGCCGCGCCGGAGCAGCGGCCGCAGGAGCCGCTTCACCAGTCCCTTGGCTCGCACCACCTGGATCGCCGGCGCTTCCTGCACGGGAACCTCGATGAGGGTGACCCCGGTCATGGCCATGGCGGCGCCGAACTGGCCCGCGGGATCGTCGGCGCCGATGCGGGCATAATTCACGCCCAGCGCGTCGGCGAACTTCCCGAGATCGGGATTGACCAGTTCGCTGCTCGGGGCGGTGCCGTAGGCGGCGAGCTGCCCACGCTTGATCAGGCCATAGGCGCCGTCGTTGAAGACCACCACGGTCAGGGGGATGCGCGCCTTCACCGCGGTCAGCATCTCGAGCCCGGACATGAGTAGGCCGCCGTCGCCCACCACGGCTACCGCGGGGCGGTCGGGCGCGGCCAGTTGCGCACCGATGGCCGCCGGGATGGCGAAACCCATAGATTGCAGGTTCGTGGGGACCACGAGCCCCCGTGGCGCCAGAACCCGCAGCCATCGGCGCACCAGCATCTGGTGGCGGCCCGAGTCGGTGACCACCACGGCGTCGCGCGGCAGGGCGTCGCGAAGGGCGGAGATCAGATCGGCCGCGGCCAGGCGCCCGGCAAAACGTGGTTCTGGCTCATCGGGCCACGAGCCGGCCAGGCCACGGCGTCGCCACTGGGCCAGATCTTCGGCAGGCCAGCCCTCGGCATCGGCGACCCGGGCCAGCAGACGCGGCACCACATCCTCGCAGCGACCGACCACACCGAGCCGCGCCTCGTAATTCTTGCCGATCACGGCATCCGACGCGTCCACGTGCACCAGCTTCTCGCGCGGCAGGACGAGTCCGAAGCCCCGGCTTCCGTTATGCGAGAACTTGCATCCCAGCGCCACGACCAGATCGCTGGCGGCCACCAGCTCGTTGAGCGGCCCGCAGCGAGTCCCGGCCAGTTCGAATCCCAGCGACAGGCGGTGATCCTCGGGCACCACTCCCCGACCGGAGGTGGTGGTCACAACGGCGGCGCCGATCTTCTCGGCCAGGTCGGTCAGCTCGCCGGCCGCGCCCGCAGCACCCTGACCGGCCAGCAACACCACGCGCCGGCTTTGCGCCAGCAGCGTCACGATCTCGTCGACCGTCGCCTCGGCCACCGGCTCGTCCGACGGCGCGGCCACGGGCTGTCCCGGCCCGCCCAGCTGAACGGTCACCGGCCCCGGCTCACCTCCGCGGGCCAGGTCCACGGCCTGCTTCGCCACCGCCGCGCCATCGTCCCCGAACCCGATTCCCAGCACTGCCTTGACCACCGGTCGGGCCATGGTCGACTGGTCGATGGCCTGGAGCTGGAATGCCTGCCCCGGCTCGCGCGCCGGCGCCGAGGTCAGGTGCACCAGAGCCGCCGAATCGAGCCAGGCCTCGGCCAGCCCCGACATGGCGTAGGTGAATCCCGGCCCCGGAATCGTGGCCAGCAGCGAGACCTTGCCCGAGGCGCGGTAGTAGCCGTTGGCCATGAACGAGGCGCCCAGTTCGTGACTGGCGACCACCGTGCGCAGCGACGAGGTCCGCAGCGCCTCGAAGACGGCCAGGTTCTGGGTCCCCGGCAATCCGAACGCGTGCGACACCCCGGCAGACTTGAGCGCGTCGATGATGGGGTCGGGGCGCATGATCAACGACGTCCGATCCGCCGCGCGGCGAAACGCGCGGCACGCTTGGCGAACTTCATGGGCGCCAGGACCTGCTCTCGCAGGCGCCACCGGGTCGACGGCGGTCGCGTGACCACCAGCGACAGCCGGAGGTCGCCGCCGAGCTGGCTCTTGAAACGGGTCACGTTTCCCAGGGCCGCGTCGGTCAGATCGTTGCCCTGGTAGCCGTCCTCCATGAGCGCTTCGAGGGCCTTCCAGCGCAGGAATACCGAGGCACCCGAAGTGAGGTGCTCGGCGGTGGCGCCCGCACAGACGGTGTGTGAGACCGGATGCGGCCCCAGGAGCACCAGTTGCGACGCAGCGACCGTGCCGTCGGGCAAGCGCGCGTGATAGAGCCGACCGAGATCGCGGTTGCGGAGCTCCTCGAAGTAGGTCCGGAAGCGCTCGCGCGGCAAGTAGATGGGCGACGATTTCCGCTGATGGATGGCGGTGTGGAGGCTGAAGAACGTATCGAAATCCTCGTCGGAAACGAGGGTGATGCCGTCGCGGTCACAACGCCGGATCAGGCGCCGGAAGTTGCCCTCGACACGCCCGAAGTCCGCCTCGGGATCGGTGAACGGCACCTCGTACGAGTAGGCCGGAGCGGTGGACCAGCCTCGGGCCTGGAAGGGACGCACGTCGGTGAGGTCGCCCCGGCTCTTGAGGCAGACGTGGGCGTACCCTTGCTGCGCGAGCCAGTCGTCTAAAGCATCCACGAGCTTGAGGTGGAGCGACGTGTGCTCGGACGGATACCTGGACCGCGGCGCCGCGAACACCGGACCGTTGTAGTAGAGCAGGAGGCGGGGCGCCACGAACACGCCGGCGGCGTTGCGCCGTTCATAGACGGCGAGGCCGCCGAGGATCTCGCCGCCGCGACGCGCGGCCACCACCCGGAATCGCGCGTCGGTAGCCTCGCAGAGCACCTCCAGATACCGGGGCATGGCGTAGATGCTGCCGCCGGGCGCCGCGGCGACGAACCGCGCCCAGGCCTCGTACTCGGTGGTCTCCAGTTCCCCGACCTCGATCTTCGCGCTCAACGCTTCCTCCCCGGAACCAGGATGTGAAAGGCCTTGGGCACCAGGCGCGCGGCCTCGCATGCCCAGGGGCCGGGATCGTTCCACGCGAATACGGGCTTGACGCCGCGCGACCAGGCGGTGATCAGCTTACGGCCGTCGAGCTTCCCCTCGCGGAGTTCGCGCAGGCTGGCCTTGAGGTCGGTGCGTTGATTGACGCACCAGCGGCCGACGGGATAGTCGGTGACCTCGGGCACGTCGCGGTCGAGAGCGTCCTGGTAGGCCATGGACGCCACGTTGATGCCGCAGGTCCGCGCGAACCCGACGTACCACCAGGGCCGCGCATTGACCTCGAGTAGCTTGCAGACCCCGTCGCGGGGATCGCGCTTGAACTCGGCGCTGAAGATGCCGCGAAAACCGAGATCGGCGAGCAGGCGGTCCAGTGATTCGCAGGCGTCGGGCACCTCGGACACGGGGACCGAGACCAGGCAGGTGCTGTTGCCCAGGGACACCGGATGCATGCGGATACGCTGGCGGGCGAATCGCGCCCGCACCCGACCGTGGCGGTCGACGAATCCGTCCACGAAGAAGTGGCAGTCGGCCGGACCGTGAATGAACTCCTGCAACACCAGTCCCTGACCGTCGCCGTCGAGCCAGTCGTGCTTGTGCAGGGCATGCTCCTTGCCTTCGAGCAGGCAGGCCTTGATACCGTAGCGCTGACTGAATGATTCGGAGTCCTGGGGCTTGAGGAAGAACCGCGCCACGTCCTCGTCGGACATGTCCTCGATGACGGACCGTGACGTGATCTCCAGGGTTTCGGGGTGCGGAATCTCGAGCCGCTGCAGGACCCGGGCGAAGCGCAGCTTGTCCGCGAGGACTGCCTGTACCTCGGCCGATGAGCAGCTCGTCCGGAACCGGATGCGGAGATCGTCGGGCAGGCTGGCCGCCGCCACGGCCGAACTGTCCGAACAGGGAATGAGCACCGCGGCGTCCAGCGGCGACCGCGCCAGGTCCTCGGCCAGACGGTCCGGCGAGTCCCAGGCCAATGGACCGGGATACCGGCGATACCATCGCGACCAGCGGGCGCTGTCGCCGGCGGCGGCGGTGGCGTAGCAAGGAATCGACATCTCGCCCAGGCCACGCAGGACCCCGAGCAGGGTCATGCCCTGGCCGATGACGAGGGCAGGAACGGCGTCGTGCGGTGGTTGCAGTGGCGGCGTGGTCAATGCTCACGATCCTGGGCTAGCTCTGGGACTCCCTCGTCATCCACGTCAAGATACCCGCAAACGGTCCGGGTATCACCATGGCATCTGCGGGTGCGGCGGGAAGAAACGGGTGCGGCGGGAAGAAACCTGGCCCCGCTCCGGAAGGAACGGGGCCAGGATGCCATGAGTGATCGTATGTTCGGTTTGGTTACTGAACCACGACCATCTTCCGGGTCTGGGTGAAACCGTCACCGGTCAGCTTGTAGAAATACACGCCCGAGGCCACGGCCCGGCCGCCGTCGTCGCGGCCCTGCCAGGTGCGGGTGTGCTGGCCCGGCGCCAGGCTCTCCTGAGCCAGGGTGCGGACCTGACGGCCGCTGACGTCGTAGATCGCCAGGGTCACCAGACCCGCGTTGGCGGGCACCTCGAAGGCGATGGTGGTGGCCGGGTTGAACGGGTTGGGCGCGTTCTGCGCGAGGGCGAAGGTGGTCGGCACCAGGTCCGGAGTGGCCAGGATGTCGATGTCGCACTCGAAGTCGCTGATGTCGTAGAACGCCCAGTAGTTCAGCGTGCCCGTGCCGCCGTCGCCGCCGTCACGCACCATCAGTTCCCAGTCGCCGTCCAGGGGCTCGCCGTAGAAGCGGTCGAACGACTGGCCGGGCGTCAGGGTGCCGGGGTAGTTGCCGATGATGTCGTCAGCCGAACCGCCGCCGAGCAGGTGCAGGTAGGCGCGGGTGCCGGAGGGCGAGGTGAGCCACATCACGATGTCGCCGATGTGACTGTGAGTGATGTTGATGTCCATGTTGATGCCCTCGGACACCACAGCACCGGTACCGCTGACGGTGATGGTGCTGAAGATCTGATCGCCGGTGTTGTCGGGCATGGGCTGGTACGGCGTCTGGATGCCGTAGCCGCCCACGGGGACGCCGGCGAAGAGCTGGCCATGGCGGTCGACCGAGGTGGGGTTGCCACCGTCGGAGTAATTGACCTCGATGTTGAAGGTCATCAGCGTGCCGCAAGCCATGCTCTGATCCACGGAGAAGGTGTAGTCCACGTCGCCGGTGGTGCTGCCGCCCACGGCCAGGTCGCCGAAGTTGGCGGTGTCCTGGCTCACGTTCACGCCGCCCACGGTGGCGGTGAGCACGGCCGTCACGCCGGTGGCGCTGCTGAGGCCGTTGTTGCCCAGGGTCACCGACACGGACACGGTCTCGCCGGGATCGGCGGCGCCGTTGCCCGAGGGCTCGTAGGTGATGTCGAAGGCCTCGACACCGACCACCGGCACGGGCGCCAGGATGATGTTGTGCACCAGGAACTTCTCAACGAAGACCGCGGCGTGCGGGCCGTCGGGCTCCATGGCCTGGGCGGTGGCGATGATCACGTTGGCCATGTCACGCATCTTCAGGCCGCTGCCGAGGCCGAACTGCGATTCCAGCATGATGGCGTCCACCGAATCCTTGGTCTCGCCGTGGGTCTCGACGCAGGTCAGCATGGTCTGGTAGCAGGGCGTGCTCCAGAGCTCGTCCGACTGATAGCCACCGGGGATGCCCTGATGGGCGCCGTAGGTGGTCGAGTGCACGTACTGGGCGTTGTGGGCGTTCAGGATACGTCCATACCAGCACCAGTTGCCCGCGCCGTGACCGTCCCAGTGGAAGATGTAATTCTTGAAGAAGACGTCGCCGTTGTAGGTGCCATAGCTGTAGGCGGCGCCCCAGTAATCGCCGAAGCCCTCGCCCATGGCGCCGGTGTCGCCACCGTACCAGCTGTTGTTGATGTCGTGGTTGATGCCGTGACCGTACTCGTGCAGCACCACGTCGGCATCCTCGCTGTCATCCACGCAGCCGTGGCCGAAGGCCAGGCGGTTCGAGCTGGGGATGTAGTGCGAGTTGTCGGCGCCGTTGAGACCGTCGCTGTCACAGCCGATGGGGCCGTCCTGGATGGCCATATCGCCGGTGAATCCCAGCGCCTGCATGTAGCGCTGGTTCTGGTCGAGGTGGAAGTAGCAGAGGGCGTCGTTGAACGAGTTGACGCCGCGGGCGCGATCCCAGTTGCCGTCGGTGGTGGTGCTGGGAGCGGTGTTGGGCGACTCGAAGTTAATGATCTCGACCCAGGGTCCGTCGAGGGAGTAGTACGAACCATTGTAGGCGATGTCCAACAGGTCGCGCGTGTAGTACGCGGCCGAGAAGGAACCGGCGGGCGAACTGTCGCGCAGGTAGTTGTCGCGCAGGGTCGTGCGGGGATCGGGATCGAAGGTCAGCGCGGTACCGCTGGCGCGGGACTTGGCGGCCGAGTCGCGGGCTTCGGCGGCGTCGAAGTCGCGCTCGGTGCGCTTCTCGAACTCGGCCTGACGGAAGGCCAGCGGACCCTGGTACTCGTTGATGCGGTCGTCCAGGGAGCGCTCGGTCTCGGGGGTCACCTTGCGAGGCAGTGCGCGGTCGGTCAACTCGACGACCTGGCCGCTGCCTGCGTCGATGCGAACCTGCCAGGCGCCGGCGGGACCGGTGAGATCGTAGTCGACGATCCAGTTGAGCCGGAAGGTCTCGCCCTCGGGGGTGTAGACCAGGCGGGCCAGGGGCGTGTAGCTCAGCTCGCCGTGCACGCGCAGGCGCTGCCACGCGGCCTCGTAGGCCTGGTCGAGGGACAGGCTGGCGGCGCCGGCGACGGCGGCCGCGTCGGCCACGGGATAGGAGTTGTTGAACGACCGAATGACCCGGCCGTCTTCCTTGGACACCGAGACGATGACCTCGGCGTGGTCCACGGGAACACCGTTGAGCATCTGCTGGAAGGTGAAGTGACGGGCCAGGAGGCTCTCACGCTCACCGGCCAGGACCAGGTTGCCCAGGTCGGCGGGCAGGCCGAACGCGTCGCCGCGAGTTTCGAGGAACGCGTGAGCGGTACCCTCGGGAGAGAGACCCTGGATGGCGTCCCACTCGGGCTGGATCAGCAGCTTGGCGGTGGTGCGGTGGTCGAGGTGTCGCGTGTCCAGCTGGCCGGCGGTGGCCATGGCGGTCAGGCCGAGTAGCAGGATTGCGGACAGGAAGACGGTCATAGCATGTCGGGACATCGGTCACTCCTCTAGGGAACGCGTGCAGGATGCGCGGCCGCATTGCTGTTTGGCTCAGGCACGACGAGGCGCGAGATCAGACGATCTGCGGTTTCAAGAGCGAACCTATTATACCACGGCAGTGGGAGTTTTTGCGAATCGGGCTGATGACGCACGAGGCAACGAACCCCGATGATGACTCGTCTGGTCATGACAAATCCGTCTGCCGTACAGAATTCCGGCATGTCTCACGCGATCGTGATGTTCATCGAATGGACCGGAAACCGAGGCTAGGCGGCCGTGCGAGAGCAGCCTGAGCCGTCACCCGCGCGGCGTGCAATGCGTCCTGAAATCTTCGGGCCCGGCGCATTCGGTCCAGGCTTCGAACCCCGCCGCGGCGATCCGATCCAGCAATGGCGCCGGCGCGAACGGTGTGATGAAGGTGTAGACCTCGCCCGCAGAAAGCTTGTCGAGCGAGCCCATCACCCTGGCCATGGGCATCTCGCCGGCCTCGATCATGGCCCGCGCGTCGAAGGTCTCCACGTTGGCCTCATCGACGACCCATGCCGGGCGTTCGGTAGCGCTCGTTGCGCCGCCCTCGTCGCCCATTTCCGCCGCCTCGAGCCCCGCCTCCGAGCGCAGGGTCCCGATGAGCTTGCCCACGGTGACGCCGCCTACCGCCGCCGCTTGCTGCAACGAGGTCACCTTCGCCACGGTCTTGCGGAGCATGGGATTGCGGAGCTTGGCGAAGTGGGGCGCGATGCCCACGAGGGTCTCCTCCAGCTCGGGATAGGCATCGAGCAGGGCGCCGACCTTGAGATCGGGCGTGATGTCGGGGCGGTCGTTCATGCGCTCGTCTCCTCGTCGTCGTAGCTGAGCAGGCGCTGCTCGCCCTCCAGCGCGCGCTTGGCGGTGAGATCCTGACTCACCTCGAGAGTGCCGAGGTATTTGTCGTCCTGATCGCGCAGGGCGTAGTACTCGATGGAGATGAACTTGCCGCCCATCTGGATCCAGAAGGCGGCGCGCTCCTGCTCGCCCGACTTGAAGTCGGTGAGGATGCGCTCCACGGTGTCGACGCTCTTGGGCGGGTGGCAGTACTGCACCTTGCGGCCCAGGATGGCCTTGCTGCGGGCGAAGATCCGCTCGCGGCCGTGGCTGAAGAAGCGCACGGTGTCGTCCTCGTCGACGAAGGTGATGTCGAAGGGGATGTTCGACAGCACCGCCTCGAGCTGGGCGGGATTGAAGGTTCCGGTGGAGAGCTTGATGAGGCCGTCGTCCGCGCCGGTGGCCGCCGGCGCCTCCACGCCCTCGGGGCGCCACGACTGCTCCGGTGCGTAGAGGCAGTAGCCGTAATCCTCGGTGCCCTGCTCGACCTCCCACCAGTCTGCCTCGTCGAGGGTGTCCATGCACATGGGCAGCAGGATCTGGGTCTCCTTGTCGATCATGCTTTGCACGGCGTCGCTGGCCGGGCGCAGCACCAGGTCGACCAGGGCCTGGAGGTCACTCACCGCGGGCTCGGCGACGGCCGCCTCGTGCAACGCGGTCTGGGCGTTCTTCAGGAACTCGCGGGTCTCGTCGTGCTTGCCCCACATCACCGTGGGGGGTCCGGTGATGTCGCGTTTCTCGAGGAAGGGGAAGAGGAGGTTCTCCTTGCGGAGGTAGTGCTTGTCCACATCCATCAGGTTGTTGAAGCGGCCGCGGATGCCGGGGAGCACGTCCTCGAGGGAGTCGCCGTCGTTCATGCCCGCCATTCCGTCGTAGAACTTGCCCAGCTCCTTGACCTCCCACGCGAGGGCCTCGTTCTCGTGCTGGAAGGTGTGAACGGGATGGCCGACGGGCAGGTCGAGTTCGCTTCCGCTGTCGAGGACGTCGCCCAGGGCGGCGTGGTGGATGTCGCAGAGCTTGAGCACCTCTTCCTGCGGCAGACCCTCGGCGATGAGCTCCTGCTCCACCTCCACGACCTCGTCGTAGGGCACCTTGCCCAGCAGGCGCACCAGCTGGGGCCGGACCGCGTCGGGGGCCTGGCCCGAGTGCAGCTCGCCGATCATGTGCTTGAGGAGGGCCTTGCGTTTCTGCTTGTCGCGGATGAGCTCGCTCATGGGATGGCCTTTCGAGCGGGGTCCATGTGCCGCCGATTACTGGACACAATTTGCCCTCTTTGGCGGGCGGCGGCCTTGACCGAGATCAATGCCCGGCAATTTCTCGCCACAACTCGCTCAGCTCTTGGCCTTCTTCTCGACCTGCTGCATCACCCGGTTCAGCAGCTGGTCGGAAAATCCCCCGGCGAGGCCCCAGGCGTAGAGAGCGGCTCCGGTGGGCTCCTTCAGCGGCAGGATACCGCTCTGGACCACGAGCACCACGCCGACCGCGCTCAGAGCGCCAATCAGGGGCCGGACCAGCCAGCTCCGGAACTCGCCCACGAACTCCGGGATCCGCGTGGCAACACCGAGCACACTCAGGGTGTTGCTCAAGGCTGCTCCCACCACGCCGACCAGCATCACCAGAAGGATCTTTCTCGGATTGACCAGGAACAAGTCGCCGTCGCCCACACTGCCCAAAAACGACCCCATGATGAGTAATACTATGAGCGCGCCCAGAAAGAAGGGCAGCTTGCGTATCCGCACCGCTGCCGCCTCGAGCTTGAAGTAGGCGTTGTCGTAGTGCAGATCGAACAGGAACTGGGCCAGGCTCAGCTCGGCCGGCCCGATCTCTGCGGAGCCCGCGACATCCCGCCCAAGAACGTCGAGAACCGCCTCCCGGCGCCAACTCTTCAGCTTCGTCTCCGCCTCGCGTCTCAGCGCTCGGCGGTGCGCCTCGATGTCGTTCTTGTCGAAGGCCCAAATCAGGAACCGGTAGGCCTGCTTGCAGTGCGCCCAGGCGACCTCGTCACGATGTTTCTTGAAGCAACGATTCGCAGTCCCGTGAGAGTCTTTGGCCATGCCCACGGCTTTCTTCTGCGAATCATTCAGCTCGGACGTCGCCTCCTTGAACGCGATCAGCTTTCCGAGCGTGGCCAGGGCCGACTCGAGCCGCGTGCGACGCAGCTGGGGCAGGTCGGGTCTCGGGATCTTGTCGCATGCAGGATCTGAACCACCGTTGGGTTCAACTTCCGGCGTCGTGTTCACGATCCGACCTCCTCGTCCGGCACCTCGAGTTCCGGATAGGCCCGCGCCACCAAATCCCGTTCGCTGGCGTAGGTCAGCGCCGATAGCGCCTCGCGCGGCTCCAGCCAGTCCACCGCGTGGACCTCCGACTGGTCCAGGTCCGTCTTCTCGCCGGTGCTCGTCATGCGGAAGAAGGCCACCACCTTTGGTACGCCGCGGACCTCGTACTCGCAGAAGAGTGGCGGCCCGGTGATCTGCGCGCGGCAGCTGGTCTCCTCGCCCACCTCGCGGAGGGCAGCTTCCTCCAGGCTCTCGCCTGGCTCGAGCTTGCCCTTGGGCAGGACGCGATCGCCCGGCTCCCCGTCGCGGTCCGCATAGCGCCGGCGACGGATGACCGCGATGCGACGCGCGTCGTGGTCCTGCCGCTCGACGATGCCGCCGGCGGCGAGGATGTATAGCGGACCGTCGCCGGTCTTCGATGTTGGCGCCACGAGTCCCTCCTCGTTGTCGCATGCCGCCGTCTCTCCCGGCCGCGTGCGGCGCAGTCGATCCTCCACTGAATCGATCTTTAATGTCCAGTAAATTCGGCCCACGAGAGGCCGCGACCGTCACCTCTCCGGCCAAGATCCCCTTGGTATTCCGCGCCCGGCCATCTAGTCTCGCGATCAGAAAGCGAGGCTCCCCGTGCTCAACCGCATCTGGACGTTCTTCTTCTTCGCCGCCTTCGTGGCCGCCCTCGTGCGCTGGCTCGGCTTCGGCGACGCCGGCGTGTGGCAGGCCATGGTCACCAGCACCTTCGACATGGCCAGGACCGCCTTCGAGATCGCGCTGGGGCTCACCGGCGTGATGGCGCTGTGGCTGGGCATCATGCGCATCGGCGAGCAGGGCGGCGCGGTGGAGTACCTGGCACGGGCGTTCTCGCCCCTCTTCCGACGACTCTTCCCCGGCGTGCCCAAGGGTCACCCGGCCGAGGGCGCCGTGGTGATGAACATGGCGGCCAACATGCTGGGCCTCGACAACGCCGCCACGCCCCTGGGCCTGAAGGCCATGCAGGAGTTGCAGACCCTCAACCCGTCCGACGACACCGCCAGCAACGATCAGATCCTCTTCCTGGTGATCAACACGTCGGCCGTGACCGTGGTGCCCGTGACGATCTTCACCTACCGCGCGCAGCTGGGCGCCGCCGACCCCACCGACGTCTTTCTGCCCATCCTCATCGCGACGTTCTGTTCCACGCTGGTGGGCCTCGTGGTGACCGCCGCGGTGCAGCGCCTGCGCCTCTTCCAGCCCGTGGTGCTGGGCTATCTGGGTGGCATGACCGCGGTGGTGGCCGGTCTGGTGGCGTACTTCTCGCGACTGCCGCGGGAGGCCATGGAGCAGCAGTCGTCGCTGCTGGCCAACCTGCTCATCTTCTCGTTGATCATCGCGTTCTTCGCGCTCGCCGTGCGCAAGCGGGTGAACCTCTACGAGGCGTTCGTCGACGGCGCGAAGGACGGGTTCAAGACCGCGGTCGGCATCATCCCCTACCTGGTGGCCATGCTGGTGGGCATCGGGGTATTCCGGGCCAGCGGCGCGCTGGACCTGGTGCTCGATGGAGTGCGTTCGGCGGTGGGCGGCGCGGGCGTGGACACCGGCTGGGTCGACGCGTTACCGACGGCGCTCATGAAGCCGCTGTCGGGCAGCGGTGCGCGGGGCATGCTCATCGAGACCATGAACGCCCACGGAGCCGACAGCTTCGCCGGGCGCGTAGCGTCGGTGGTGCAGGGATCCACCGAGACGACGTTCTACGTGCTGGCGGTGTACTTCGGCGCGGTGAAGATCAAGCACTCGCGGCACGCGGCAGCCTGCGGGCTGGCGGCCGACGCGGCGGGGATCATCGTGGCGATCCTGGTGAGCTACCTGTTCTTCGGGTAGCCGAGAACACGCATCCGCAATCTACATAACCACTTACGGTTAACGGGGGGCTGGCCGGGGGGTTTGTTCACTAATCTACCCCCCTGGGTAGGGGGATTAAAGCCTGCCCGGGAAGCTGGACCCGCATGTTGAAACATGAGAGTTTGAAGGAGAACGTGTTATTCACGTCGGCGATTGCCGGTCGGTTGACTAGACGATCGCGGTGATGTCAATTTGAATCGAACCGCTGGGATGCGAGAAATCGGAGCAGGGCCCGGCTTGATAGGGAGTTGACGTTGTTTCGAGCCAGGATTGCATGCCTTCTCATCACGATCTTTTGGATCTGCCCGAGTGGTGCTACTGAATCCCATATGCCACAACAAGCTGATGAGTACCTCGAACCATCGCACGTTCAGCACGCCTGGCGCGCTCATGAAGTCTGGCACGCCGGCGATGAAGACGATGACGTGATCTTCGGGGCCATCACGGGAATCGCAGCCGACGACGATGGCCGGATCCATGTTCTGGATGGTCAGCTATCAATCATCTACACCTTTGGACCAGACGGCGACCAACTCGACGCTCGGTCCATTGAGGGCGAAGGGCCGGGCGAGAGTCGTCAACCGACCGATCTGTGCCTGCTCGGACGGAATTGTTTCGGGATGGCCCATTCCTTTCCCGGCCGCGTTGTTACCCTCGGGCTCGATGGAGTACCAGCCGGTGATATCCAGTACAGTCCTGTCGATGATTCCAGCTGCGGCTTCATGGTCTTGAGGTGGCTGAGAGCAGCGGAAGATCTGCTGGTCCTCGGGGGTTTCTGCATGGAGTCCGACAACAAGTCTGGCAAAAGCGGCAATGCTCAGGTGGACTTCATCTCGCGCTGCACTCCTGACGGCCGCGAACTGGGCCGGTATCTAGAGCGGCATCGCGCGGTTGACTACAGCGGTCGAGTGATCGACGAGATGGACCATGACGAGATCTGGCAACGGGCAGTTCTGGGCAGTGACGGTCGTCTGTACATTGCACCCGACCGGAACGCCTACTTGGTCCAGATCTTTGGGCCCGACGGCAGCCTGCAGTGCAAGCTCAAACGCAAGATGGACGGCCTGCCCCGTTCGTCGGAACGACTTGCCGCTGTCAGGCACGACCTGGAAGCATGGTCCCGATACCACAAGAGTCCGCCGAGCGAAATCAGGTGCTGCCCGTCAGAACCATGCATCACAGGCCTCTGGACGAGGCCCAATGGAGACCTTTGGGTGAGAACCAGCCGCGGCGATCACCCGGTGACCACTGGCGCCGCCATGGTCCTGGACGTGTACGATTCGGAGTGCCGGTTCCAGCACCAGGTGTCGATCGAGTGTCCCTTCGATCCCGATCGCGATGTCCTGCGTCCGTTGGGATCCGACCGCTTGGTCGTGGTTCAGAACGGGAAAGAGGCCGCGCTGGACCTGAAGGGTAATACCAGGCCCAACGAGGGGAACGGACCCGTGGTGGTGATCTGTTACCGGCTGGATGTAGCATCGCACTGAGTGACCGCTGGCGTGGGCTGCTGAGCAATGGATGAGGACTTGCAGGGTGGCGAATCAGCTGTGGACACAATAACTCCGGACCAGTTGGCGGGCTGAGGCAACCATCCGTTCTTCGGGTAGAAGATTTCTGAAATCCAATCTTGCCGAGGCCACGCTCCAAGGGATGAGACGTGCCTCAAAGACTGTTGACGGGCTCAGGTCTTGCCTGAGCCCACTTCATGACTATCCAACCCCAATCTCCATGCCCTACGACCCCTCCCCACTGCCCCAACCCAACCTGCCGA
>PIVY01000575.1 GCA_003353795.1 bacterium | reverse complement strand
GAGCCGGGCCGACGAGATCACCGTCCAGGCCGACACGACCACCAACTCCATCCTCGTCCGCGCGTCCGAGAAGCAGCGGAAGATGGTCGAGGAACTGATCGCCAAGCTCGACGACGTCGCCGAGCCCACGCGGGAGATGAAGATCGTCAAGATCCAGTTCTCGTCGGCCAACCAGGTCGCGATGACCGTGCAGACGATGTTCACCCAGACCCAGACCGCCCGCCGTGGCCGGGGCAGCGCGGCCGCCACCGACCCGGGCGAGAAGATCGTCATCACCGCCTCGCCCGACGACCGGTCGGTCGTAATCGACGCGCCCGTCCGCAAGATGCCCGAGATCCTGGAGCTGATCACCAAGCTCGACGTGCAGGAGTCCACCCAGGAACTGCTCGTGCGGACCTACCAACTCAAGGACGCCAACGCCACCGAGTTGTCGGCCTCGCTGACACAGATCTTCACCGTTCGCTGGCAGGAAGAACGCCGCAAGAACCCCAAGAACGCCCCGCCCCAACCGACCTTCACGGTCAACGTGGCCACCAACCAACTCATCATCGGCGCGACCGCCTTGCAGTTCGAGGAGATCGAGAAGTCCATCTCCGACGTGGAGAAAGCGGCCGTGCTCGCCATGGCCACCAAGACCTTTACCCTCAAGCACGCCGACGCCAACGACCTGATCGAGGTCCTGCGGACGATGCTGCAAGGCGCGTCCCCTCGCGGCCGCCGAGGCGGGGTGACCGAGGCCGTGCTGCAGATCTCGACCTTGCCCGGCTCGAATTCCATCGTCGTGCAAGGCCCGCCCG
>PIVY01000288.1 GCA_003353795.1 bacterium | reverse complement strand
ATCGACTGGAATCGCCTTCTCCGCGAAATGCTGGGGCGGAAGATGGAAGATCAGCAGCGGTTCCGGGTGATCGCCGATCTTGCGTAGGTACCGCTTACCGAATAATCGGTACTCTCTGAAACCAATGGCCTCGAGCTCGAGAAACAGCTCATCCTTGGGGCGGCGCAACACATAGCGGCGGCTGACGCGTCCGTGATTCGAGGCGGAGGAATCTGCTGTTACAGGCTTCCCTCTATCTTTGCGAAATCCCATTGGGACAGCCTCTCCTATTCCGTGATTGTTGGCAGCAGTGTGTTAACGCATTTCTCAGAAAATTCAATTCGCCAGATGAAGACGGTCAAGCCCATTCGACGGGCGTTGTTGTAGAGAGTCGATTGCAACTTGAACTCCCTCTTCCCCAGGTTATTCAGGCAACGACTGCGTCAAATTAGGAAAACCGAGATTATGCATTCGATAAAACACATTGCATGCGATCCTGACCCAAGTGAACTGTGCGCGCTCCGGGCTAGCGCATAAATCCGCCATCCGTAAGCCGGAGCGAATTTATCGGGATAAATGGAAACTTGCTACCATGAAAACGCATCTGAACATTATCAAAACAACGATATAGTCCCATTGGATCAATTCTAACTGTCGCACAGGTAGTAGAAGGCGCAATCGAAGCGGTAGGTTAGGATATCTCGTCAAACGCCGACCTCGTCGTCGCGTCCATCATCCCACGCAGATTCCGGTCGGTGGCTCAGTAAGAGAGGAGCATGGCCACACGCCGCGATATGTCCGCCTGCAGGTTGTTCATCGATGACGCTTCATTCGTCCAGTTTGAAGGTCTCAAAAAAAGTCTCCGCCAAAATTCAGAACAAGTAAAGGGGACCGGGGAAGTCCCCTCTACCCCCCTTGCTCCTCGGCCATGCGATTCTGGTTGAGTTGGCGAGCGTCCACGGCCGTTCCAGGACTCTCGCGGGGCGGGAGAAAAACGGTGCCCACTGCTCGCCCGGTGCGTCATTCCCGGGGTCCAGGGCCGACCAGTAAGATACCCGGTTCGATAGGGATAGCCCGGGCAACGGAACCCGCTATCACGAGCCGTCCTCGTCGATGTGACCGTCATCCCACGGAGTTGGCGAGCGTTGGGTTGAGCCGTGTCCGCGCCGCCGTCCTCAGCGCGCGCAAGCCCAGGACATCGGCTCCAGCACGTCGACTCGTCCTCAAACGCGACAACGTCGTGCCGGCCGCGCACACCGACCCACCCGACACCCTCGATGCGCATCCACGGCGCAAACGTCCCCATCCGGCCCGCTCATCGCGGCCACCAATCCGGTCGTCATCTCGTTTGATTCCCCTTACACGTCGTCCGACCAACCGGCCGTCTGGTCCCACCTCCACCCACTCCTCGCCCATGTGTCGCAGGATCCACGCGATCACCTCCGGGTCCAGTCCGCCACGCGCAACGATGCATCGACCGACAAGCCGCCGCCGTGTCGCCACCCGCGCATGTCCGCGGCTGCGGCCGCGTCGAGATGCCCGTGGCGCACGAGCCAGCGCAGGCCGCGGTGGCGGAGCTGGTCGCGGACCTTAGCGATGACCGTGTCGTCGAGATCGACGGCGGGATGGAAGATCGCCCTCTGATGAAGCGAAGCGGCAGCCGCACGGCGGCGGAGGCCTGGCTAGGAGTGACTCATGCAGGGCGCCCCGTGATCGTGATGTAGTGGTCTTTGAACGCGACGCTGTCGGAACCGGGAGGCGTCACCGTCAGCTTGACCGAGTACACGCCGGGGGCCAGGTAGACGTGGTTGGGGTTCGGCAGTCGCGACTGCGTCCCGACCCCGTCGCCGAAATTCCAGCTCCAGCTGGCGACGGGGCCCGTTGAGTGGTCGGTGAAATTGATCGTTGATCCCGCTGGCGCAGTCGTGGCCCCGGCGCTGAATTCCGCGCCCGCCGGAGTGTCGATCAGACCGGCGATCCCCATGTACATCGAGAGCCCGACCTCGAGCTCCGCGGCAATCGCTTCCAGGGCGAGATAGATTGCCAGCGTGGCTCCCTCGGTGTCGATAGTCAGAGCCGGCAGCTGGAGGAAGGCCAGCATGTCGGGGAGCACGCCCGCGACGCCCTGGATGTTCTTCGGGATAAGGACGTTGTCGCGATACCACTGGTCCTTGTGCGTGGCTTCGGAGTTCCAGACGGCCAGGACCAGGGCCAGGTGGAGCGCTCCCAGGACGTTGTCCGCCACCAGGCACACCTCGTCCTTCCGCCGCAGCTGCCGCTTGGCCATAAACTTGTCCGGGAATTCGAATTTGATAGACGCAGCGTTGAGCAGGAGCAGAGCCCACTCGCTGAACCAGAGGGCATCGCCGAGCTGTTCGGAAGGATCATCGCCGGGGAAGAAGTCGCCGTTGATCGGCTTGGCGAACGGGAAGCCCCCCGGCCACCCGCAGACCTGGCCCCCGAAGCTGCAACCCCAGGCCATCCACTCAAACCTCGCCGCCCAGTTCTCAGCCAGCTGGACGGATTCCGTCCAGGCCGGAACGGGGACGTTGGGGAGGATCTCCGGCAGCTTGCCCTCGTCCTCGGGCATGATGAGCTCGACGGTCGTTCCTTTGGCCTTGCTCAGCTTGACCGCCATCTCTCCGGCCGACTCGGCGTCCAGGAGGATCGATAACGCTGCTCCGAACATGGTGAAGCAGCTAGAGGCCGTGGCGAAGATGAGCTTCAGGTCCCGGTTGAAGTCAATCGGTGGGGAGCTCGTCTCCGCCAGGCCAGATTGCAGGGGCTCGTACCTGGCGACGCCCGCCGGCGATTTACCCGTGATGGCCTTGTAGACCACGGTCGTCGGAAGGGCCACTCCCAGGGTGACCAGGTTTAGCAGGTTCAGCTCTAGGGGACCGAGCTCGTCGTCGACCGTGACGTGTTCCCAGAGCGCGGTGATCGGCCCGAGGTCGATCGGCGCCTCCAGGGCGTCGCGGACCCACGTCACGGCGTCGGCCACCAGGTCGAAAAGGAAGCCGACGATAACTTTAGCGACGTCGACCGCGACCTCGATGACTATCTCGAGCACCGTGACGATGCCCACCATGAACTTGTCGAAGTCCAGCCCCAGATTTGCGTTGCTGTGGAAGGCCTCGTAGAGGCACGTCCGCGCCTGGCCGAGCTGGAAGAGGATCACGTCACTGACGACCTCGTCGTCCAAAAGCGTCTCAATCGCCTGGACGAGCTTCTCGAGGGCGTCGGGCGGCTCACCGACCGCGATTGCCACGCCTCCACCACTGGCCTGGACGGTCGGGCCGGTGAACTTCTGCAGGAA
>PIVY01000009.1 GCA_003353795.1 bacterium | reverse complement strand
GGGCGATGCAGGAAGGGCGGGATTGCAGCGTCGAGATCCTCAACCTGCGCAAGGACGGCACACCGTTCTGGAACCGCCTGTCCATCACGCCGGTACGCGACGACAGCGGCGAGGTGACGCACTTCATCGGCATCCAGTCTGACGTGACCCAGCGGCGGGAAGCGGAGGATCGTCTGCGGGCTATCAACAACCAGATGCGGCGCGATCTCGAGGAGGCGGCGGTCATCCAGAAAGCCTGGCTGCCCGAGTCGCTGCCCGAGGTGCCCGGCTACGAGTTCGCCTTTCGCTTTCGACCCTGCGACGAGTTGGCCGGGGACGGTCTCAACGTCATGCGCCTGGACGAAGACCACGTCGGCCTCTATATCCTGGATGTCTGCGGCCACGGAGTGCCGGCCGCCTTGCTGTCTGCCTCGCTTTATCGCTGGCTGTCGCCGCTGCCCGGGGACTCGGTACTCTTCGACGCCGACCCGGCCAGCAAGACTGGATTCGTTCCCGCCGATCCTGCCGCGGTGGCCAAGACCCTCAACCGACTCTACGGCGCCGGCCCCGAGACCGGCAAATTCTTCACCATCCTGTACGGGATCCTCGACCTGCGCACGCGCACCTTCCGTTACGTGACGGCCGGTCATCCGCCACCGGTACGCATCACGGCGACCTACGCCCGGCCCTGCCCCCTGGCTCTCGGCCTGCCCATCGGAGTCCTTCCGGATTTCGAGTATCAAGAGAAGACGGTGCAACTGGAGCCGGGAGACCGCATGCTGCTCTACACCGACGGTGCCTTCGAGGCCATCGATGAGAATGATCAGGAAATGGGGGAGCGGCAGATGCTCGACGGGCTCGTCGAACTCCACGGTATGCCGCCGGACGAGAGCCTGGCCGAGGCGATCCGCAGGATCGAGGGCTGGTGCCCGGGAGAACAGCCACAGGACGACGTGACATTACTGTCGGTGGATGTGTTCTAGGACTGACGACGAGGCCACCTCCCTCCGGAGGTGGCCCCGCTCAGACGCTCGCTGTACCTCAGTCGATGTACTTCCCGCGCGCCACGTAATGGGTGTGCAGGAGGTGGTGACTCTTCTCCCCGCACGGCCCATCGGTGAGGAACTCGCCGTAGATCTTGGTCACCGCCGGATTCTCGTGGCTCTTGCGAACCTCGCAGCCCCGATCCTCGGCGTAGATGGCCTCGGCGCGCTTCTTCCGGATCTCGGGAGAGGTCGGAATGGGCTGACCTCCACCACCCAGGCAGCCGCCCGGGCAGGCCATGAACTCGATGAAATGACACTCCGAGAACGGACCGCCGGCCTTGATGTCCTCCATCACCTTGTGGGCGTTGGCCGTGCCGTGAGCCACGCCCACGCGCAGCTTGGCGCCCAGCAGCCAGTCCCAGTTGGGGACCAGATGCTTGATGATGTCGGGCACGGGGCCGACCTCGGTGATGGGGATCTCCACCAGACGCAGCCCCTCCATGCCGCGCACCGGAATGATGTCGGCGTGATCGTAGAAGTTCTCCACGGTCTTGCCGGTCACCAGCTCGATGACGCAGCGCAGGGCCGACTCCATCACGCCGCCGGTGGCGCCGAAGATGACGCCGGAGCCGGTGGCGCCGCCGAACGGGTCGTCGAACTCGGTATCCGGCATTGCCGGCAGATCGATGCCCGCCTGGTGGATCATGCGCGCCAGCTCGCGGGTGGTCATGCCGTAGTCGACATCCTTGTACCCGCTGTCGCACATCTCCGGCCGGTTGCACTCGTACTTCTTGGCCGTGCATGGCATGAGCGCCACCGAGACGATGTTCTCGGGGTCGATGCCCTCGCGTTCGGCGTAGAAGGTCTTGATGAGCGTGCCGAACATCTGCTGCGGGCTCTTGGCCGACGACAGGTTGGGGATCATGCCCGGATAGAAGTGCTCGAGGTACTTCACCCAGCCCGGCGAGCAGCTCGTGAACTGCGGCAGCGCCACGGCCTCGTCACCTTCGACCAACGCCTTGTAGAGCCGGAGGATCAGCTCGGTACCTTCCTCGATGATGGTGAGGTCGGCGGTGAAGTTGGTGTCGAAGACTTTGTCGAATCCGCAGCGCTTGAGCGCGGTGTTCAGCTTGTCGGTCACCGGCGTTCCCGGCTCGAGGCCGAAGCACTCGCCCATGCCCGCACGCGGGCTCGGCGCGGTCTGGATGACCACGTGCTTCTTGGGATCGTCGATGGCGTCCCAGATGTCGTCGCCCGGATCCCGCGCCCGCAGCGCGCCCGTCGGACAGCGGTTGATGCACTGGCCGCAGTTGATGCACACCACGTTGCCCAGCGGCTTGTCCATGAAGGTGCCGATCTTGGTCTCGTGGCCGCGGCCCACGGCCTCGAGCACACCCACCTCCTGCAGGTCGATGCAGGTGCGGATGCAGCGGCGGCAGAGCACGCACTTGTCCATCTCGCGGCTCACCGAGAAGGCCGAACGGTCGACCTCGGTGCGCGGCTCGCTGGAGTGCCCGAATTTGTAGCTGCGGACCCCGTACTCCCAGGCCAGGTTCTGCAGTTCGCAGTTGCTGTTGCGCCAGCACGAGTAGCATTCGCCCACGTGCTCGCTGAGGATCAGGTCCACCATGTGCCGCCGAGCGCGGCGCACGCGCGGCGTGTTGGTGAGGATCTCGATGGGCTCGGTGATGGGGTAGGCGCAGGCCGCGTGCAGGATGCTGTGGCCGGTGACCTCCACCAGACAGATGCGGCAGACGCCGGCGATGCAGAGATCCTCGTGGAAGCACAGGGTCGGGATCTTGATGCCCTGCATGCGGGCGGCGTCGAGAATGGGCGTGCCGTAGGGCACCTCCGTCTCCAGACCGTCGATGGTGACGGTCACCGGATGCGCGGCGTCCTTCTCGATTTCGGGCCGGCTCCGGCGCATGGAGGTCGGCGCGCGAACGACGCCGTGATCGATGGTAATCTTCTCGGCCATGACCTTAGCTCCTCAGCGTTGCGGGTTCGACGGCGCCGAGCGCCCGGCCCATGATCTCCTCGCGGAAGTTCTCCACGATCGAGAGGAAGATGTTGCCGCTGGACTGGCCCAGGCCGCACTTGCTGGCCAGGTGGATCGACTCGCCCAGTTCCACGATCTCGCGGAGATAGGCGGCCGAGCAGGTGCCCTCCTGCAGCATGCGAACGCACTCGAGCAGCTTGGTATTGCCCAACCGACAGGGCGTACACTGCCCGCAACTCTCTTCACACATGAACTCGAGGAAGTTCTCGGCCACGTCGAGCATGTCGCGCCCGGGACCGAACACGATGACCGCACCGCCGGTGGGCACGTCCTCGTAGCAGACCTTGCGGTTGAACTCGGCCTGGCTCACCACGCGACCGGACGCGCCGCCGATGACCGCGGCCTTGGCGTTCTCGCCGCCCACGGCTGCGAGCAGTTCCTGCACGGTGATACCCAGGGGCAGCTCGTAGACGCCCGGTCGATCGATGTCGCCCGACACCGAGAAGAGCTTGAAGCCGGTGGACTGATCGGTGCCCACCACGCGGAACCATTCGGGACCCTTCTCCATGATGGCCGCGGCCCAGGCGAAGGTCTCGACGTTGTTGACCACCGACGGCATGGCGTTCATGCCGGTGTCGGCGGTGAACGGCGGCCGGTTGCGCGGCTCACCGCGATGCCCCTCCAGCGATTCGATGAGCGCGGTCTCCTCGCCGCAGACGTAGGCGCCGCTACCCATGCGGATCTCGATGTCGAACTCGAAACCGTCGACGCCCATGATCTCGTCGCCGAGCAGACCATCGTCGCGCCGCTTCTGCAGCGCGGCCATGAGACCCTCCCGCAGGTAGGTGTACTCGCCACGCAGATAGAGCAGGCCGCGGGTGGCGCCCACGGCGCGCGCGGCGATGCTCATGCCGGCGAAGACCAGGTGCGGGAAACGCGTGAGGATGACGCGGTCCTTGAAGGTCCCGGGCTCGCCCTCGTCGGCGTTGCAGACCACGTACTTCTGATCGCCCTCGGCCCTGGAGCAGAACTTCCACTTGGCGCCGGTGGGGAAGCCGGCACCGCCGCGGCCGCGCAGGCTCGAGGCGGAGACGGTCTCGATGATCTCGGCGGACGACATGTCCGCGGCGGCCTTCAGACTGACGTCGGGATCCATGTCCCGGAACGTCAGCTTCTTGTCCACGAAGCTCTTGATCATAGCCCGACCTCCTGCGACTGGACGGCGTGCGCACCGAACACCTTGCGGCATTCCTCGATGATGTGGTGCACCTCGTTGGGCGTGACCTCGGTGTAGACCCGGTCGTTCACCAGGAGCGCCGGTCCGAGGTCGCACATGCCGATGCAGTTGGCGTACTCGAGGGTGAAGCGACCATCCGGCGTGGTCTCGCCGAACTTGATGCCGAGATCGGTCTCGAGCTGACGGGCGACGCGGTCCTTGCCCTGCATGTGGCAGCACATGGTCCGGCAGACCCGGATCACGAAGCGTCCCCGGGGCTTGAAGTCGAGGAAGCTGTAGAACGACACCACCGCGAAGACCTCGACGGGGTGGATGCCGAGCAGATCAGCCACCACCTGCATGGCGTACTCGGAGATGTGATAGTGCTGCCGCTGGATGTCCTGGAGGATGGGCAGCAGCGAACTGCGGGTGTTGCCGTACCGCTCGACGAGCTCCGACAGGGATTGCCGGATTCGATCCCGTTCGGTCAGTAGAACCATGGGGTCCTCTCCTTAGGCGAGGGAGAAACAGGGAAGCTCCAGCTGCAGCATGCACTTGCCGTACCCAGACGGGCCCACCAGCTGGAGATTCGCGTATCTGCACACCAGATGTTCGCAAATAAACAGCCTCCTTGGTGGGCGGCAAGGAAAATCGGCCCAACATGAACGATTTGCACAAAATTATTTGATATATGATCAAATTCAGCCGGGATCCTGCTCCGAATTCAATCGATAGTGTATTCAGGAATAAGTCGCACCAGGAACGAGGTAGTGGATTTTCAGCCACCGTCGATCACTTGTTGATCATGCTACTCGGTAAGATTCTGACTTTTCCGACCATGATCGAACATATCCAATTTGTCGTTAAAGTATTATCATATTTCGACGATTTCCCACCCCATTCGATCCAACGCAAGAAAGCGCGGCTATCACCAGATAGCCGCGCTCTACCCCCTGAATCGTCCGTTGAGCTGCGGGCGCCCGAAGGGCCGCCCGTCAGCTCGAACGGACGCTATTTCAAGAGAACCATTGTGCGGGAAAGGATGCGCTCGTTGGTCTCCAGTCGGTAGACGTAGGTGCCGGCCGGCGCGGCCTGCCCCTGATCGTCCATGCCGTTCCAGATCACCGAGTTCGGCCCGGCAGCGCGGGATCCCTCGACCAGGGTCCGCACCAGGCGGCCCTGAACGTCGAAGATGGAGATCCGCACGTCGCCCGGACGCTGGAGGTTGTACTGGATGGTGGTCGCCGGGTTGAACGGGTTGGGGAAGTTCTGATCCAGCGCCAGGCGCAGATCGGGCGCCTCGTCGCCGGGCAGGTTGTCCTCGTCGATGGCGACCACGCCCTCGGGTACGAGTACGAGACCGAGTTCGATCTCGGCGCGGGTGCCGGGCGTCTCGACGTAGGCTTCGTCGGTACCCAACTCCTCGTCGCGAGGCAGCGACTGGTCGGAACCGGCCGCCGGCGCCGGATCGGGCACCTCGACGTCGGCGGTGAAGTAGGCCTTGGCCCGACCCTGGTCGTCGCGATCGGCCAGGACCAGCGCGGAGATGCCGGTGAAGTTGGTCACCATGGTGCCCTCGTCGATCTCGCCGTCACCATCGGCATCCACGGGCATGCCTTCCATGAGCACGATCTCGCCATTGAGGATCAGGCACTCGACGTTGGTGACGTCATCGAGATCCACGTCCCAGGTCACGGCCCAGTCACCCTGTTCGTTCATGTAGCCGCCCTCGATGGAGCCGGCGAGCATCATGCCGTCGATCATGTCGCCCTCGCGAAGCACGATCGTGCCGTTGACCATGACGAACTCGTCCATGGCGGAGTCGCCGTCGGTGTCGCCGGTGAGCAGCCACTGGCCGTCCTCGGTGACGCCGCAGAAGTCGAAGTTGTCCCAGTTCTCGCCCGGCAGACCGCCGGCCGATTCGGGCAGCGGGCTGCCCTCGGTGACGGCCATGCCGTCGACCATGAGCAGGGCGCCGTCGTAGACCATGCTGTTGTCATTGGTGCTCGAGCCGGTCTCGGTGGCAGTCTCGGCGAGGAAGTGGGTGCCGTAGGCGGAGTAGCGGTAGTCGAAGCTCACCGCGGCGCTACCCGGAACCACGGGGTCGGGCAGGCCGGGAATGATCATGCCGCCGAGGATCACGACGGTGTTGTCGAAGCCGTAGAAGAGGCCGCGGTTGTCCGTGGACCCGCCCTGGGTGTCGGTGATGCCGCCCACGAAGTACGGAACGCCGTCACGGGTGCAGTTGGGGCGGCTACCGAAGCTCCACCAGAACGCGGCGTCGTGGGGGAAGGGCTCTTCCTCGATGGCGACCACGGTGTCCAAGTACCAGACGCTGTCCAGGCCGGTGACCTGGTCAGCATTGCGGGTACAGGACGCGCTGTTGCAGATGCCGCTGTCCGACATGCCGAAGAAGCCTTCCCAGCTGTTCTGGGTGTAGACGTCGGTGGCGATCTCCTGGGCCAGCACGTCGGGCAATGCGACGCCGTAGGTGCCGTAGGCCGCCGCCACGGTGTCACCCATGTACATGGTGTTGCAGTTGAAGGCCCAGCCGTCGGGGCCGGAGGAGGCGGGCCCCGAGATGGTGCTGACGACGAAGTCGGGCGCATTGGCAAAAGTTTCGCCCTCGGCGACGAGCGCCGATGCGATCTGGCCCTGGGCGACGCCGAATGAGAGGGCGGCGCAGGCGAGTACGAGAATCAGTCTCAAGGATTTCATGGATTCCCCCTTCTAGACCGGACAGTCTAAGTGGATGGAGGTGGACGATTCGGTTGGGCGAGTAGACGGCGTCAGGCGCTACGAACCAGCGAGATGGACGATCTACGACGCGCGGCGATGATATCACAAGAGCAGGACGATTCAAAAAAAAGATCTCACGTATCTTCATTAAAGGGACGGCTCAGATGGTCCGGCCCTGTGCGTATCGGCGGGTTCATCACTCCAGGATCTTCGCCACGGCCGCCTCGAGAACCTCATCGCGCCCCGCAGCCAGCCCGGCCACCGTGGGCGTGACCACCACGTCGGGCACGATGCCAACGCGCTGGGTGGGCGACTTGTCGGGGTAGAAGACGCCGATCCCGCTGATCATGGAGCGGCGACCGCCGGGCAGGGGAATCTTCGAGACGTTGCCGTCGGCTCCGGCGGTGATGCTGCCCATGACGATCGTGTCGTGCCCGGCTCGCAAGGCCATGGCGGTGTACTCGGCCTGGCTCTGGGAGGTCTCGTCCACGAGGACCACGACGGGGCCGGCGAAGAACGGCGTCAGCGGCTCGATGGACAGGGGATCGGTCCAGAGGAACGCGCCGGGGTTGCCGAGATCGGCGCTGGTGAAGCGCACGAAGGGCGTCCGTTCCCGTACCAGGTGGCCGCCGAGTGCAAACGGCACGAACTCCGACGGATAGTTCCGGATGTCGACGATGAGACCGCGCGTTGCAGCAGCTTTCTCGATGTAACTGCGGCAGTCGGCGGCCACGACGCTGGAGAGCTTGAGGTAGGCGACGTCGCCGTCGAGGATCTGAAAGGTGTCGCCGGGGCGGTCGTGGAGGCGGCGCTTGAGCGTGGCGGCGCCATCCCGCCTGGTTAACAACTCGTGCGTCTCGCCCCCGCGCTCGACCGTGATGGTGCACGGTCCTACCGCGCCGCTGGTGAGGTGCCGGCCGATGTCGCGCAGTCGCGTGGGCTCGTTGGATGCGGCGTAGTAGGGCGACCATTGGGCACGCAACTCGTCCACCGTGACGCCATCGACCGCGATGATCACGTCGCCGATCTCCAGTCCCGTCATCGGCCCGGCGACCACGTCCATGTAGTGCCACACCACCGCCTGGTCACCGACGAATCGCACGGCCACCGGCAACTTCGCATCGCCCCGAGGCGGCCGGGACTGCACGTGGCTCCAGAGATTCGCGTGGGTGTCGTGGACCCGGGCGATGAGGGCCAGCAGCGCGAGGTCGTAACTCTCGGCGTCCTCGGCGGCCAGCAGATGCGGCACGAACTCGACCAGCACCGCATCCCAGTCCTCGCCGATGAGGTCACGGTACGGGAACCAGAGGTCGATGATGTTCCAGAAGCGGAACAGCGCCAGCAGTCGGAAGCCGGGATCGGGCACGTCGAATTGATCGTAGGCCGGCTCGTGGAGGAACTTGGGATTGCCGACGCCGGGGTGACTCCCCACGTAGAACTGCGGACCGGCGGCGCGTGCTTCACGGACCCGACGCAGGTAGGCGGCGAGATCCGCACCGAGGCGTTCGGAGTCGTAGAGCCAGGCGCGGTCGGGTGCGAGATGGACGCCGGATTCCGGCAGGCCGCCGGCGGGATCGCTCGCTACAGGTTCACCCAGCGCCAGGGCCCAATCACGAGTGGCGGCGCGAGCCGCGGCTGCGTCGGGCGACTCGAGAACCTGAGCCAGGCCGCGCAGCAGGTCGTAGTCCCAGTGACGCTCGCCGCCGGTGACGGCCGGATGATGGTACTTGAGGAAACCCCAGACCATGCCCAGCGTTGCCAGCGATTCCGCCCGCCATGGCTCGACGCTGGTCGTGGTCACGCCGGAGCCGTCGTCGAACTCGGTGTCGTGATCGAGAACCGTCAGAACAGGGGCGATTTGCGGCGCCTCGACGAAGGGCTTGCCGTCGACGAGGAGCTGGAGATCGTCCACCCAGACCTCTCCGGTTCCCGCGATCAGGGCGCCGAATGAGATCGAGCGCGCCTGCTCGTCCAGGGGCAGAACGATGCGGCACTCGGTCCAGTCGTTCGTTCCGGACAGGGCGCGCTGCTGCATGTTGTCGAACTGGACCGAACCCGAGTCGCCGTCTTCACGCACCCAGAGACCGGCCCAGCCGTCCACGTTGTCGGTGCGAAGCCAGCCGACGAGTTCGAGCACGTTGCCTTCCGCGTTCGTCGGCAGGGACGTGGTGAACACGGAAAACTGGCGTGGGCTGTTGGCGTCGCGGACGATGTGGCCCGAGAACTCGCCGCTATGCACGACCTGATCGTCGATGCCGAACGTGCCGGGCGGTTTGCCGCGCCAGGGCGAGATGCCTTCCGTCGTTCCGCACTCCTCGAAGTCGAGGTGCGACAGCGGATCGTCGGCGACATCGGCGGTGCTGCCGCCGGCTGCGATCAGGACGAGTACCAGGAGGAAGCAGGATGCGAGATGGCGATCCATGGGCGAGACTCCGATCGCGAGAGCAGACAACGGTGATCGCGGACTGGTGCGCTGAAGATACTGGTAGCGACCGCGCGAGATCCAATATCGAGTTGACTGAATCAGGCCGGCGCGCATGTGCTATGGTGGTTGATATCTTCGAGACCGACGAGCGGTTCCCATAGCTTACCAGACATACCAGAAACAGGAGGTCGTCATGCGCTCCATTATCATCCTCGTTGCATTCGTGTCCCTGCTGGCCGGCACCTCGGTTGCAGGCATTCCGGACATGGCCATGAGCCACGCCGAGATTCCCGAAGGACCCGTGCCGCGATTCCTGATGGTCCTGCCCGACGGCTCGGGTCCTGCACTTCACGACGCCGCTGTCGAGGGCGGTCAAACCTGGGACGCGACCATCACGCTCACGCTCCTCGACGCCGCTGGCGATCCGGTCTTCCTGTACCCGTTCGAAGACCTGTGGCTCTGGGACGAAGATGGCACGCTGTCGTTCTGTACGGGCGGCTCGCTCGCCGACCATTCTACCGACGAGAGCGGTCAGACCGCGTTCTCGAATCCGCCTTACGGCGGTGGATACAATCGGCCCGGAAACCCGGTCAACGTATGGGTCGCCGGGGCGCCTCTCGAACAACCCGGCCTCCCGGTCCACTTCAACAGCCCGGACGTCAGTGGCGACCTCTTGATCAACCTGAGCGACATCACGCTCTTCGTCGTTGCGCTGGGTGTGGGATACGACTGGGCCTGCGACTTCAATCACGACGGACTGCTCAATCTCACGGACATCGTGGAGATGGCACAGGCGCTGGGCTTGGGGTGTCCCTGAAGCTGGATGTGGGATGAGCTCATCTCGACACTTCCGAGCGACTCGTAGGTAGCACGCTCGAGACGCCGAAGAACGGTAGGCGAGTCCAAACGCAGAGGGGCCGGCTCAAATGAGCCGGCCCCATGTCGTGGATCATTCGTGAAAACGGTTAGCCCAACTGCTCCACACTAACCACCGCCCCGTGCTTCTCCTTCAGAGCCAGCAGCTCCGCCTTCTGCGCCTCGTAGACCTTGAACAGCTGCGAAGGAAGGTTCTCCTCCTTGCCGTAGGCCTCGGTCTGCAGATCGATGCGGGCCACGATCTTGTCGATATACAGCGCGAACTGCATGTCGTACAGGCTCTTGGGGTACTCCTTGTTGATCCCGCCGAAGAGTTCCCTGAGGTCCTCGTACTTGGGGATCATGCCGATGGGCGTCTCGATGGCCGTGACGTCGCCGTGCACGTAGCGCTCGAGCCAGCCCAGCCACACCGTCACGTCCTTCTTCTCACCCAGCAGACCCTTACCGTCGCTGCCGCGATTGGCATGCGTGAGGAAGTAGTTCAGGCCGGCCATCACCGGACGGTCGTCGTCGTTCAGGTCGCCGCTGTTGAAGAACTTGAACTGGACGTTCATGTAGTCGGCCAGGGCGCCGGGAATGAACGGGGCGTTGGCCCAGGGCTGACGCTTGACGCCGCTGGCGCCGATCTCCGTGGCGGTGGCGGCCGAGACGATGCTCGCGCCGATGGCGACGCCCGCGTCGGAGCTCTTGGCCACCCACACCGGAGGCATGGTGTCGGCGTCGCGGCCACTGTAGGTGACCACCTTCACCGGCACGCCCGCCGGATCGGCGTTCGCGGCGGCGTTGTGGTTCTCGATGACCTTGGCGTCCACCGTCACGCGCGAGTTCTTGTGACTCGGCGGGATCGGTGCACCCTCGGCGTTGGTCTTGCCCTCGAACCACTCGCCCTGGAAGTTGACACCCTTCTTGGGCATCTCCTCGCCACAGCCGGACCAGTAGGGCACCTTGTCCTCGGCGATGAGCACGTTGGACCAGATGGCCTCGGTGTCGTCGTCGCGCAGGGCCTTCATGAGGAAGGGATCGCCCTCACGGTTGACGTCTTCCACGATACCGAAGATACCGGCCTCGGGGTTGACCGCGCGGCAGGTGCCGTCGTCGGCGATCCAGATCTGCGCCAGGTCGTCGCCCACGAAGTCGGTGCCGACCATGGCGGTGGTGGTCTTGCCGCAGCCGCTCGGAGCCGCGCCGGCGAAGTAGGTCACGCGGCCGCCGGGGCCCTTCATGCCGGTGATGAACATGTGCTCGGAGAGCTCCTTGTCATCGCCGTAGTAGGTGGCGTAGTCCACCGAGAAGCGGTGGTTGCCCTTCTTCATCAAGAGGGTGTTGCCGGCGTAGGTGCAGAACGTGGAGAAGGTCGTGAGCCAGGAGCGGTCCATGAAGATGCGCGCGTTGGGCACGTCCTCGGGCGTGTTGTTGCCCTCGGCATGGACGTTGGTGAAGAAGATGCCGCGGCGCTTGGCCTCGCCGTCGAAGGCGTCGTAGCAGTTGCGGTAGAGCAGTTCGGCGGAATGGAAGACGTAGGTGGAGCTGGACATCTCGATGGCAGGCGTCGAAGCCTTGGCACCCACGGGGCCGCGGCTGTAGAAGCCGATCATCATGATCTTGCCCTTCATGATCCCCTTCATGTACTGGGTCACGTAGGCATGGCCTTCCGAGCGCACGACCTTCTTGGCCAGGGCGCTGGTCTTCTCGTCCTCGTTGACGATGTAGAAGGTCTGGTTCACGAGGCGGGCCTGATCCTGAGGCAGATCGAAGTGGATGGTGTGGCCCTTCTTGGCCAGGGGCGCTTCCTCACCCTTCTCGAGGGAGTACTTGCGGATCCACTCGACATCTTCGGCGCTGCCGGTGTTGATGAAGACATCGTCGGGCTCGCACATGTTGATGGCGGCCGCGATCTTGATCAGCGCGTCCTCGTTGGTGATGGGGGCGAGCTTTTCCTGATTCACCGAATCGAGCTTCTGCTCGATGATGGCGCGCGCTTCGGCGATGGCACTGACCCCACCCACGTCGGTGAGGATGTCCACGCCCTTCTTCAGCTCCAGCATGCCTGGTCTCCTTGGCTGGTTGACCTATTGGCTGCGAGCCTACGCGGGCAGGCTCGCCCGTCTCGAAATGAGGCGTCTATTAGAACCGAAAATGGTTGCCGAGTCGAGGGGGTCAAGGGGAGTCGTCAAAAATCCCATCCAGAGCGCCCAAACAGGACCGATACGGATCTATCTCGCTTGCCGCCAATGATCTAGCCGCCGCTCGTGATCATGAAGGCCACCACGCCCTCCCGATCCAGCCCCGCCTCGTGCAGAAACGGCGCCACCATGGAGACGTCCGGGCGCAGGAGCGCCAGGAGCACGTGGCCGGTGCGCACCTGTACGTCACCGAGGTTGCGGGCCTCGTCGCGGGCCACCATGAGGCATGCCTGGGCCGTGACCGAGAGCGGCAACTGGCCGTCGCCGGTGTCGGCGAGGTTGGCCGCGGCCTGGGGAATGGCCTCGGGAAGCTCCTCCAGGCGCATGCCGGCGCGGCTGAGCGCCATCTCGGCGGCACAGCCGCGGGTGCGCATCAGGCCTCGCAGCAGGTGCAGGTCGGTGATGGCGGCGTGGCCGCTGGTCTCGGTCTCCTCCCGGGCCAGGAACATGGCGCCGATGACCTCGTCGCTGATGGGGCTGGCATGCTCCAGGCCGGGCCGGCGCTTGTTGAGGGCCTGGACCATGAGCAGGACCATCAGGATGATCATGCCTACGGTGACTCCGACCATCATGAGGAGCATGTCGTCGGCCTCGGGCGCGTCGAAAGACAGGCCGGTGATCACCAGCAATGCGCCCAGCAAGAGCAAGGCACCGATGCTGAGTTTCTTCCAGTACTCCGCGTCCAAGACAAGCCTCCCGGGACGGGTCAGTCCGCCCCGGGAGATTGTAACGCGACGATGGACGCCGCGGAAAGGTCATTCCTGTAGCGGGATCACAGCCGAGCCTTGGTCACGTCCACGCCGCTGATCTTGAGCTGGATCAGGTCGTCCACCGACAGATCGATCCCGCGGGCCTGCAACTTCTCGATCCAGCGTGCGCTGACCCCGTGGATGCGCATGGCGACGAGATCGTCGGCGTCGAGATCGTCGTAGCCGAGGCGGGCCAGGTCGCCGATGTAGGCGGCCGTGACACCGTGGATGCGCCAGGCCAGCAGATCGTCCACGTCGAGGTCGTAGCCCAGTTCGCGAGTCGCCTGGACGTACTCGGGCGTGACACCGTGAATTCGCATGGCCACGAGCTCGTCGGCCTCGTCGGTTGCGAAGCCCAGCTCGTTCATCTCGGAGATGAAGCGCTCGTCGACTCCGTGGATCTTCCAGGACAGCAGGTCGTCGTCGTCGAGGTCGTGGCCGGCGCGCGTCATCTCGGCCACGTACTCGGGCGAGATGCCGTGCACGCGCCAGGCGATGAGCTGGTCGGTGTCCTCAGGCTGGTGGCCGGCCTCGCGCATGGCCTCCACGTATTCGCGGTCGGCGCCGTGGATGCGCATGGCCAGGTAGGTGTCCAGATCGCGGTCGCGATAGCCGAGCGACTGCATTTCGCGGATGTAGTCGGGCGACGCGCCGTGGATGCCCGCGGCGATCAGCTCTCCACCGTCGAGGTCGTCGAAGCCCAGCTCGTCGAGGCCCTCAACGAATTCGCGATCGACGTCGGCGGCGGCCAGGACGAAGGTCTCGTGCGCGTCGAGGTCGTCCACATCGTGCCCGGCGAGGAACCGGGCGAACGCGGGATCCGAAGTGAAGGTGAACTCGCCGGACTTGCTGCCGTCGCGGACGAGGACGAAGGTGCCGGCGTCGCGGGCCAGTTCGTGGCTCACTTCGGCATTCTTGATCCCACTTGCTTCGGACTCGTCCAGGCGCATGCTCATGTTGCTTCGGTGGTCGCCGTCCTCGTCCCAGGCCTCGAGCCGGAGCACGGTCCGGTCGCCGCGCTCGCGCAGGTTCCAGTCGCCGGTGACCGTTTCGGCGTCGGCGGCCAGGGCCAGGGCGGCCCCGCCGATCAGGAGAATGGCAACGGCGAAGAGGCCCGCCAGATGCGGGCGATCGAGGGAATGACGGTTCATGGTTCGACCTCCGGTAAGGCGCTGGATGCGGGCCAGCAACGAGCCGCCGGTGGCGGCCGGTGCCAGGCGCATGGGCAGCGTGCGCATGTCTTCCAGACGCAGCAGGGCGCGGGCGTAACCCAGCGGGTCGCCCCCGGCGGCCACCACCGCGTCGTCACAGCAATGCTCTCGTTCTCGACGAATCACGGCGCTGATCCACCACACTGCGGGGTGGTAGAAGAGCAGGGTCTCGGCCGAGATCTGTAGCAGGTTGATCAGGTAATCATGGCGGCGGACGTGGGTCAGCTCGTGCACGAGGATCCACTCGAGCTGGTCGGCGGAGAGTCCGCCCATGGCCGCCGCCGGCATCAGCACCAGCGGCCGCAACCAGCCCACCACCATGGGAGTATCGACGCGGCCCGACACCCGCAGGCGGACCCGCGCGGACAGGTTCAGTTTCCTTCGCAGGGCCGCGAATCGGTCGATCCAGGGTGCGGGCGGATCGGCCACGTCCAGGGTGGTCAGGCGCTGCAGGCGCCACCAGCCGACCACGTGCCAGACGGCCACCAGGACGACGCCCGCGATCCAGACGGCCACGATGGCCGGCTGGACAAGGGCGAGGCCGGTAGCCTCGACGCCGGGCGCGGCCTGCGTGTCGGCACCGGCGACCTCGATCCGGGTCAACCGCTCGGTCAACGCCGTGGCCGCGGCCAACCCCTCATGACCGGCAACGGACATGCGCGCCAGCAGCGTGAACGTCACCAGCGGCGCCATGATCGTGAAGGCCAGCGCCGCGCAGGCAGCGAGGTACCGGGCCGAAGCTGTCGACCGGCGCAGGAGCACCAGTGCTCCCGCGAGCAGCATCGCCGCCGCCAGGCCTTGCCAGAGGAAGTGCACGAGGGTCAGGGCGAGCGCTCCGGTCACGATCCGTCCTCCTCGATGCTGTCGAGCAGTTGCCGGATCTCGGCGATCTCCTGGGGCGAGGCGCGGCCCGAATCCAGGGCCTGCATGGCCAGGCGCGCCGCCGAACCCTCGAAGGCGCGACTGAGCAGGTCGCCCACCAGGCCGCGCTGGGTCTGTTCACGGCTCAGCGAGGCCTCGTAGACGTGGGCGCGACGGCTCTCGTCGCGCCGGACCAGTCCCTTTTCGGTCATGATCTGCAGGAATTTCAGGACCGTGGTGTAGCCCACGCCGGCGGTGGGCTCGAGCACGTCGTGGACGTCGCGGACGGTGCAGCCGCCACGGGTCCAGAGGACCTGCAGGATGGCGAGTTCGGCGTCGGTCGGGTGCTGGCTGGGCTTGCGTACCATGTCGTATGTACCTCCGGATGGTGTCGTACGGAGGCATTATACGAAATGTTTCGTATTCAACTACGAAAAACTTCGTAAAAAACCATCATCCAGTCAACGTGTTGTCATGAAACGTGTTCCGCAGGCAGCCAGCAGACCGGCCCCCAGCAGAAACCAGCCCACGGGGTAGGGCTGCGGCACCGCGCCGTGCAGGGCGGCCTCGAGATCGTACAGCCAGGTTGCCAGCAGCACGCTCGCCCCCGCGGCCCCCAGCGCCCACGACCAGCGGTCGGCATGCCCGGGATGCTCCTCTTCCCGGCGGAACACCAGGGCGCCGAACACCACCATGAGCGCGGCCGCGGTCGCCGGCGCGTAGACCGGTCCGAGCCACGGCCAGGGCAGCAGGAAGAGCACGTCCCACTCGGCGGGCGAGGCAGGCCAGTCGAGAGTGAGCTTCAGGCCGAGGTAGTAGACGAGGTCCCAGATGCCGAATGCCACGAGGAATGCCGCGAAGCGTTGCCAGCGCGTGAGTCCGGCGAGCATGGCCACGGCGGCGAGCATGATCAGGGTGGCGGCTTCGCGCACCAGTTCCACGAGGGCCAGCTCAGGTTCGATGGGCGCCAGGGGCAAGGCGAATCCCTCAGGATAGACGATGCGCCTCAGGTAGACCACCACCGCGGCCTCGACCCAGCCGAAGGCCGTACCGAAGATTGCGACCCAGCACAGCCGCGCGGTCACGCCAGGGCCTCACGCAGCCTTGTCCGGAGATCATCGAGGGTGAACGGCTTCTGGATGAAGCCCGCCAGGCCCGCCCCCACGAATCGACTGGTGGCGTCCTGTTCGTTGTAGCCGCTGGTCAGGATCACCCGCACGTCGGGATCGAGAGCGCGGAGCTCGCGAAAGGTCTCCTCGCCGTCCATGCGGGGCATGGTCATGTCGAGCAGGACGATGCGTATCTCGTGGCGGCGTTCCCGGTATATGCTCAGGGCTTCCACGCCGTCTGCGGCGGACACCACATCGAACCCCTCGTGCTCGAGCATGCTGCCGGCAACGCGGCGGACGGACTCCTCGTCGTCGACCACGAGGACCGTTCCAGTCAGAGGGCCCGACGCCTGGTGCTTCGGCTCCGTAGGCTCCAGCACGGGTTCTCCGCTCTGGTCCGCCGGCAGCAGCACCCGGAAGGTCGAACCCCGGTCCAGCTCGGTCTCCACTTCGATGGTACCGCCATGCCCGCGCACGATACCCAGGACCGCCGCCAAACCCAGCCCGCGTCCCTGGAACTTGGTGGTGAAGAAGGGTTCGAAGAGTCGCGCGTGCGTGTCGCCGTCCATGCCGCAACCGTCGTCGACGACCTCGAGGACCACGTAATGTCCCGCGGGTACGTAGTCCCGGCCGGTCATGTCGGCGAGATTGGCCTCCGTGACCTCGTGCCGATCCGTTCGCAAGGTGATCCGGCCGCCGGCCTCCATGGATTCCGCCGCGTTGGTCACCAGGTTCATGACCACCTGTCGGATCTGGGCCACGTCCACCTCGACCGCCGGTAGATCGCCGGCCAGTTTGCGATGCAGGCCCACCTTCTTCGGAATACTCGCCTCGAGTAGCTGGCTCATTTCCTCGACCACATGACTGAGATCGAGGCGGCGAACCACGAATCGGCCCTTGCCCGAATAGGCCAGCATCTGATTGGTGAGGTCCCGGGCCCGTTTCGCGGCCGTTCGGATCTCCTGGAGGTGAGACTTGCCGCCGGCATCGGAGGCCATCTCCTCCAAGGCGAGATCGGCGTGTCCGAGCACGGCCACCAGAAGGTTGTTGAAATCATGGGCGATGCCGCCGGCCAGGATGCCCAGGCTCTCGAGCTTCTGGGCGTGCAGCACGCTGGCCTCGAACTGCCGCCGGTCTTCCTCGGCCTTCTTGCTGATGGTGATGTCCTCGTAGGTGCCGAGAACACCCACCACCTCGCCCTGGTGGTTGTGCAGGGGGATCTTGCTGGTACGTAGCCAGATGCGCTCGCCCGTGGGGGTGGTCTGGGGTTCCTCGTAGCCGATCTTGCCTTCGCCCGACTCCATGACGGCGAAGTCGTCGGCGCGGTACAGCTCGGCCTGCTCGGACCAGCCCATGTCGTGGTCTGTCTTGCCGACGAGGTCCGCGGGACCGTCCACGCCGGCATCCTGGGCGAAGAGCTGGTTGCAGCCCTGATAGACGCAGTCGCGGTCCTTCCAGAATACCCGCACCGGGATGCTGTTGAGGACCGTCTCCAGCATGAGCCGCGCCTCGCTCAGGGCGGAGCCCGGAGCGGGGTGGTCGATGTCGTCCGGCGATTGTGGTCGGTGCGTCATGACGGGCCTCGCGATGGATTCCGGCTGACGAGGAACGGGCCGATCCCATGATCGGCCCGATCGGTGTCAAAGGTCAATGCCGAGTCTCAGTCGACGTGCCCCACCAGCGTTCCCAGGTCGTCGGCCACCTTGCGCATGTCGTCGGCCATGGAGAGCACCTCCGACGCGTTGGCCGCCGACTGCTGAGCGCTGGCCGCAGTCGACTGGGTGGCGCGGTCGAGCAGGGTCATGGCCTCGGCCATCTCGCCGATAGTGTGGACCTGACCGTCGCTCCCCACGGTGACCTCGCTGATCAGCTCGCGCGACTTCTCCGCCTGGGCAGTGATGTCCTCGAGAATCGCGGCCACGTCCTGGACCACCGCGACGCCCTGATCCGCCTGATTGCGGGAACCGTCGAGCAGCTCGGCGGTGTTGCGGGCGGCTTCGGCCGACCGCTGCGCCAGGTTGCGCACCTCCTCGGCGACCACGGCGAAACCCTTGCCGGCGTCGCCGGCACGCGCGGCCTCCACCGCGGCATTGAGGGCCAGCAGGTTGGTCTGGAAGGCGATCTCGTCGATGGTGGCGATGATCCGACTGGTGTCGTCAGCCGCCTGCTTGATGGCTTCCATGGAGCCGGTCATGCGGGCCACGGCATCGTGACCGCGCCGAGCCGCCTCGCTGGTCTGCTCGGCATTGGCGTTGGCCTCGCCGGCGTTCTGGCTGAACACCTTGGTCTGGGCCGTCATCTCCTGCAGCGAGGCCGCCGTCTGCTGCAAGCTGCTGGCCTGCTCGCCGGTGTTGTTGGCGATCTGCTCACCCGCCTCGCGGGACTGGTTCACCGCGTCGAGAGTCTGGCGCGCGCCCTGGATGATGGCCTCCGCAGCCCGGCTCACCGGGCGGATCACGCCGCGGGTCAAGACCAGCGACAGCAGCACGCCCGCCAGGACGATGGCGCCGATATAGGCCAGCGCCACGTAGATTGAGAAACGCGCGGTGGCAGCGTCACTGGCGGCGGTGTCCACGGTAACGCTGGCGACGCCGAGCACCTCTCCCACCTTCACGTCGTGGCACTCCAGGCAACTCTCGGAGGCTTTCAGGGGCAGGATGGTGCGGATGGTGTGCGCGTGGTGGTCGATCAGCGTGAGCGGGTCGCCGCTGGCGAGCACCTGTTCCTCGTGGGCGTCCTCGGCCGTGGCGCCTTCACGCACATCGAAATCGCGTTCCACGGCAGGCGCGCGCACGGCGTGCACCTTGTGGATTCCCTCCAGGTGACTGACCTCCTGGATGTACGCTTCCTGCGCCTCCATGTCGCCGATCTCGCCGAATACGTGCATGGATCCCTTGATGCTCTCGGCGACCAGGGCTGCGCTGTCGACCTTGGCCTCCTCGGCCATGACGCCGACTCTCGTGTAGGTATAGACCCCCACTCCCCCCAGCACCACGACCAGGCTGATGATCATCATGCCGACGATCTTTTCGCGGAGCTTCATGATTCCCCCTCGGGACGAATGTTCCTCGGACGTTGCGGGCGGCACTCATCGCGGCGCCGATCTGTCTCTGATTCGTCCCAGAAGAGCGGTAGTTAAGGGGAATCATCAAACAATTGCGCGGCGCCGGGTCAGACGACGGGAACAGGTACGCAATTGTCACCACCGGTTGCGGTCGCCGGGTTCAGGAACCAAGTTGCTCTTGGCCACCGCGAATCAGGTGCTACAATCGGCTCCCGATCGTCTTCGACCCGACCCGCACTGCTCGCCGCTGGAGCCCACCATGGCGTTCAAGAAGTCCCGCAAACCCGGCCGGATCGAGTCGTTCGATCTGACTCCAGGCACCCTCGTGGCCGACAAGTACCGTGTTCAGGAGCGCCTCGGTACGGGCTGGGAGGGCGAGGTCTACCTGGTTCGCGAGGTGGGCACGGGGGTGGAGCGGTCGGCCAAGTTCTATTTCCCACACCGCAATACGGGTGGCCGCACGGCGCGCTACAATGCCCGCAAGCTGCACAAACTGCGCCACTGCCCGGTGCTCATCCAGTACCACAACCAGGAGACCGTGGAATTCGACGGCAAGGACGTCACCGTGATGGTGTCGGAATACGTGGAAGGCGACCAGTTGCCGTCGTTCCTCAAGCGCCAGCCGGGCGGCCGGCTCGATCCATTCCAGGCCATGCACCTGCTGCACGCCATGGCCACCGGCGTGGAAGACATCCACGCCGGCGGCGAGTACCACGGCGACCTCCACTCGGGCAACGTCATCGTCGGCCGCCGCGGCATCGGCTTCGACGTCAAGCTGGTGGACCTCTTCCCCCCCGGCCGTCCCACCGCCGGCGCCATCATGGACGACGTGTGCGACCTCGTGCGCCTGCTCTACGATTGCGGCGGAGGCCAGCGCACCTATCGCCGGCAGCCGCCCGAATTCAAGGATGTGTGTTGCGGCCTGAAGCGAAGCCTCATCCAGAAGAAGTTCCGCACGGCGGGCGAGCTACGCTGGTATCTGGAGAACCTGCAATGGTGGTCGCGATAGATCGCCGGCTGCTTCATGCTGCGCCGTATTATGGTCGCTTCTGAATTGATAACTGAACTGAATATTACTATCGAACCTACGGCAACACCTTACGCCACGATGCACCCAGACCCCACATTCTAGACAATTGTCATCCTGTTTGGATGCCCCGGAATCGTGCTCTACCAACAATTTCCGGCCGCTTCGAGTTGATTCGACACTCGTACCGTGATAGTCTCGCAGCCTATTACGACGCGACCGAAGCGACCGGCAAATGCCGACTCTTGCTGAACGATGCGCCATAACTCGAATGTTACTAGACGAACTCGATTCCACCGATTATCCGAACCCATGTCCAACTCGTTCGATACCACCACAGGTTCTTCATATCGCCAGGTGTTTCGCCGCCGCCGGTCCGGAAGCACGAGGCTCGGCCTGCATGGCCGCCCGCGTGTCCGGCTCGCTCGGTTCCTCATCCCGGGGGTTTCGTGATGTTGACTCGCACTCGTCGAGGAGCTCCCACGCTCCGCTTCGCTCTGGCCCTGATCGTCGCTTGCAGCGTCACGCTGGTGGCCGCCGCCCAGGACGGTGACGGTTGCCTGACGGTCGACCCCGACTCGCTGTACGTCGCGCTGGATTCCGAACAGGTCGCGATGCGCGCGGTGACGTTGAGCAATCCGTGCCAGTACGCGGTCGCCTGGGAAGCCATCCTGCTGCCCCCCGATGAGACGCCGCCGGCTCGCACGGTCTTGACCTTGCCGCCGCTGACCGCCGAACGCCCCGAAGGATCGCGACCGAACCCGCTGCCGCGCCGCGAAGAGCCCGTCGTCGCGCTGGTGGCCGATCTCGAGGGAGCGGTCATCCTCTATGACCGGTCCCACGGCCAGACGACCCTGAGTACCTTCTCGACCCTGGTAGCCGATCTCACCGCTCGAGGCGCCGAAGTGGTCGAGAACCAGATGACGATCACGGCGTCCGTGCTCGAGGATGTCGACGTCCTGTGGCTGAATGACAGCCCCATCTCCTTCACGACCAACGAACTGAACGCCATCGAAGCCTGGTGCCTGAACGGCGGCGGGTTGATGCTCGCCGGCTACGGCACCGCGTGCGTGAATGCATTCAACGATCTTTTGGCCCGACTGGACGCGGGAATCACGTTCTCGACCGCGAATGGATACTGGGGCGAGACCTTCGACGTCTACGAGCACCCGACCACCGACATGGTCAACAGCATCTTCTTCGATTACGCGTACTCCACCCTGCCCACGGTGGAGAGTCCGGCCGTGGTGCTGGCCGACGACGTCACGGGCGGCGGAGTGCATATCGCGGCTGCCAGCGAGCATGGCAACCATCGCATCGTGGCCCTGGTCGACATGTACGTGATGGGGAACTACAGCCTGGGCTACGGCGACAACCAGGTCTTCGCCAATCAGTGCTTCGACTGGCTCGCCGAACGCATCAGCTGGCTGCGCGTGGCGCCGACCGCCGGCAACCTGCCCCCCGGCATGGACATGGTCGTCAACCTGACCTTCGACGCGTCGTCCCGCTGCACCGAGAGCATGGCAGCCGATCTCTGGATTCTCGCCGACGATCCCGTGACCGCACCGATGCGGGTCGCCAACGTCCTCGAGGTCACCGGCCGGACCGACATCGACCTGGATACCGATGCGATCGCGTTCGGAGACGTCTACGTCGGTGCGGTGGTCGCCGACACCATGGCCGTGATCAACTCGGGCTGCGATCTCCTGACGGTCTCGGACATCCAGGCCGGTCATGCCGACATCACGGTCGCGCCGACGAGTTTCGCCGTCGCGCCCGGCGACAGCCAGGCCGTGATCGTGCAGTACCAGCCCAGCAGCGAGGGTCCCATGTTCGGCACCCTGGTCGTGGTCAGTGACGACCTCGACGAGCCGGCCGTCATGGTCCTGGCCACCGGAGCGGCGCTGGCGCCACCGGAAATCTCCGTTGCGCCGGCCTCCATCCATTCCGACCTGGATCCCGGCGGAGCCGCGGTCCACGTGGTCGAGGTCACCAACACCGGCACCGCGTCGCTCGACTGGCGCGCGGTCATCCAGACCGCCGACGCGCCCCTGCCGCGCGCGTACACGCTCTCGTTGCCCGATCCCTCGGCGCAGCCGCCGCGAGACGAGGCGGCTCCCGCGGATTCCGGTCCGGTCCGCACCGTCCCGCTCGCGCGTGAACTCTCCGATCTCGGCGAGATCACGGTCATGTTCGACGTCAGCCACGGTCAGTACGGGATCTACGATTACAGCACGATCCTCGATGATCTCGCGGCGCGCGGCGCCACCGTCGTGGTCAACTCGCAACCGGTGTCGTCGTCCGCGCTGGCCGACATCGACATCTTCTGGTCCACCGAATCGTTCTATTCGTGGGCCCAGAACGAGATCGACGCCCTCGCCGCCTGGACGCTCGACGGCGGTAGCCTGCTCCTCGAAGGCGACGGCAATACAGCCGTCTATGCGCACAACGATATCCTGGCCGCCATGGACGCGGGAATCGAGATGTCCACCAGCAACGGGTACTCGGGCTACACCGGGAACATCCATCCCCATGACATCACCCAGGACATCGACCAGATCTACCTCCCCGGCCCCACGGCACGGCTCTCGCAAGTCAGCGACCCTGCCGGCAATCTCGTCGACGACGTCATTGGCGACGCCAATACCGCCTTCAGCGAGTGTGGACTCGGGCGCGTGATCGTCATCGCCGAGGACCTGTTCCTGAATGGCGGCGTGGGCTACGCCGACAACCAGGCCTTCGCCAATCAGTGCTTCGACTGGCTCTCCAACCCGATCCGGTGGTTGATCCTGGCTCCCCGCGAGGGCACCGTGCCGCCCGGCGCCACCATGTACATCAACGCCACCATCGACGCGACCGATCTCTGCGCCGACGACTTCACAGCCAGCGTGCTGATCGCGAGCAACGACCCCGCCATGCCGAACCTGTCGGTGGCCGCCTCCATCTCCGTCTCCGCTCAGCCCGATATCGATATCGATCCGGCGGTCCTGGATCTGGGCGAGGTGCTGGTGGGCACGACCCAGGTCGACACGCTGCTGGTGCACAACTCCGGCTGCGAGCCGCTCTCGGTCACCGACATCGTGAGCGATCACGCCGACGTCACCGTGCTGCCGACCAGTTTCACCGTCGGCGTGGACCAGACACAGCCCGTCTCCGTCGCCGTGAGCGCAACTCAGGTGGGGCCGATCACCGCCTCGCTCACCTTCGCCAGCAACGACCCCGACGAGACTTCCCTGGTGGTCGAACTCTTCGCCGAGGCAATCCTGGCTCCCGAGATCTCGGTCACGCCCGGCGTCCTGATCGCCGACGTCCCGTCCGGCGAGACGGTCGACCGCACCATCACCATCAACAATCTCGGCGCCGGCGAGCTCGACTGGTCGCTTCGCTTCACCGAGCCCGAAGCCCCGTCACGACAGCTGTACGACCTGACGCCGCCGCCGCTGGCGCAGTCCGCCCCGGCAGTCGAGGCGCGCACCGCCCAGCTGCTCGACCTGACGGACATCGACGTGGTATTCGATGCGGCCCACGGCCAGTACGATTCCTACTGGTCGATCATCCGCAACGACCTGACCCTCCGCGGCGCCACGGTGACCACGAACACCTCGCCGTTCACGCAGGGAAGCCTCGACTCCGCCGAGGTGTTGTGGATCACCGACGGCTACGACAACTGGACCACCGCCGAATACGAGACCGTGGTGCAGTGGGTGCGGGCGGGCGGCAACCTGCTGCTCGAGGGGGACGGCACCTCCGGCGTCTACGCCTTCAACGATCTGCTCCAGGCGCTGGAAGCCGGGATCACCGTCTCGACATCCAACGGCGTCTCGGGGCTCACCGACCGGATCGCCATCCACGCCACCACGCACGGCGTGCAGCAGGTCAACCTTCCTTCACCGGGCGCCCAACTCAGCAGCGTCTACGAACCGGCCGAAGTCCTGGTCGAGGATGTTTCCGGTAACCCCAACGCGGCACACAGCCTCTGTGGCTGGGGCCGGGTCGTGGTGATCGCCGAACGCGCGTTCGAAGACTACACGCTCGGGTCCGGCGACAACCAGATCTTCGGCAACCAGATCTTCGATTGGCTGTCCGTGGGCGGACTCTGGCTCACGGCCGATCCCATGGGCGGCACCGTGGCTCCCGGCGGCGCCCAGGACGTCACCGTCACCTTCGACGCGACGCTGCGCTGCAACGGGGCCTTCACAGCCGATGCGCTGTTCGACAGCAACGATCCTATGCTGCCGACCTACCACGTCCAGACCATCATGAACGTCACGGGCGAACCCATGATCGGCGCCCGCCCCGACACGCTGGAGTTCGGCACGGTATTCGCCGGCGGCGCCGCCACTGATACGCTCGAGGTGTCGAACCTGGGCTGCGCCACCCTGCACGTCACCGACATCGACGGTGGCCACGCCACGGTGACCGCCGAACCGTCGACCTTCGAACTCGAGATCGGTCAGACCCAGACCGTGATCGTCACGTTCGCGCCCGAGGTGTCCGGCGCGGTGTCCGGTTTCCTGGCCGTCAGCAGCGACGCCGTCGATCTGCCGATGCTCGAGGTGCCGTGGTTTGGAGCCGGCCTCACACCGCCCCAGATCGTGGTGTGGCCCGATACCCTCGCGAGCGAACTGTCCCCCGGCGGCAGCGAGACCCGCCTGATGACCGTGGTGAACTCCGGGGAGAGCGATCTGATCTGGAGCGCCCGGATCGTGACCCAGAACTCGCCCACGCCCCGGATCTACGATCTGGAGCCGCCACCGGCGGGAGCCGTGTCGGCCTCGAACGAGCCGATCCCGGCCGAGCGACCGGCCATGCGGCAAGGTCGGCTGACCACCGAACTTCTGGATCTGACCGGCACCGTCGTGGTCTACGACCTGGCGCACGGGCAAGCGTCCATGAGCTACCGGAGCCAGATCATCGACGATCTCACCCTCCGTGGCGCCACCGTCCAGCCCAACAACTCCGTGGTCACGCCGGAGATGCTCGGCGACGTGGACCTCTTCTGGATCACCGACTGCTACAACAACTGGACCACCGACGAGATCGACGCCCTGGTCACCTGGGTGACTGGGGGCGGCAGCCTCCTGCTCGAGGGAGACGACAACAACTCCGTCGAGGTCTACAACGACCTGCTGACCCTGGTGGGCGCCGGCATCGATTTCTCCACCAGCAATGCCTACAGCGGACCGACCAGCGCCGTGTATCCCCACCCGACCACCGACGGGATCGCCACGATCTTTCTCGACTATCCGCAGGCGCATATCGACTCCGTCACCGATCCCGCCGGACGGCTCTTCGACGATTACGCGGGAACCTCTGTCGGGGCATTCTCCGAGACCGGCTGGGGCCGCGTGGTCGCCATCTCCGAGGAACTCTTCGAGAACTACACGATCGGCATCGCGGACAACCAGCTGTTCGCCAACCAGGTCTTCGACTGGCTGTCCGACACCACGGCGTGGCTCCGCGTGGAGCCCAGCTCGGGCGTCGTGGCTCCCTTCTCGCCCGACATCCTCAATGTCGAGATCAACGCCGAAAAACTGTGCGGCGCCCAGGCGACGGCCGAGATCGTCGTCTTCAACAACGACCCGCTCGACCCGGAGCATGCCGTCGCCACCACCCTCACGGTCGCCGTGGCGCCCAATCTCGCCGAGCTGCCCGCCACGGTCGACCTCGGCCCGGTGTTCCTGGGCGCGGTGGTCGTGGACACCTTGCGCCTGACCAACGACGGCTGCGCCATGCTGACGGTGAGCGAGATCCTGTGCGAGCACGCGGACATCGTCATCGAGCCCAGCACCTGCTCCATCCCACCCGCGGCCTCCGAGACCGTGCTGGTGACCTACACCCCGGGCGAGGTCGGTCCTCTGGCAACCACGGTCGAGGTCCACAGCGACGATCCGGATCTGCCCCTGCACGCATTCACCCTCACCAGTCAGGTCTACCCGGCGCCCATCGCACAGGTCTGGCCGGACACCCTCGACGTTCCGGCGGTCACCGGCGAAAGGGTGACCCGGATCCTCCAGGTCTCGAACTCCGGCGGCAGCGATCTCTTGTGGGAGCTCGAGGTCCAGCCCGTCGACGAACTCCTGCCGCGGAGCTTCACCTTGCCCCGCAGCACCGTCACCACGTCGAACTCCGACGAGGAGACGCGCCCGCCGGCGGGCGAGGCACACGTGCAGCCGCTGGTGACCGAACTGGCGGACCTCACAGGCGTCTCCATGCTCTATGACCGGAGTCACGGGCAGTCGTCGCCCTACGATCTGTACACCATGTTCGACGACCTCGTCACGCGGGGCGCCACGATCCACGAGAGTACAGCCACCATCACCGCCGGAGTCCTGGCGCCGTACTCGGTGCTCTGGATCAACGAGAGTGCCGCGGACTGGACACCCGCCGAAGTGAGCGCCGTCGTGGCCTGGGTCGAATCGGGCGGCGGCCTGCTCCTGCAGGGCGACAACGATTCGTCGGCCACGGCGTTCAACACGCTGCTAGCGGCGCTGAACGGCGGCATCATGGTCTCGTCGGTGAACGGCGGGTCGGGCAACACCCTGGGCGTGTACCAGCACCCGACGACGACCGAGGTGACGGAGATCTACCTGCCGTCGCCGGGCGCCAGCCTCGCGACAGTGTCGGCGCCGGCCACCAGGCTGATCGACGACTATGAGGGCATCGCCAACACCGCGGCGAGCCATGCCGGGTTCGGTCGGATCATCGTCTCGGCGGACGAGATGTTCTATGACTACCCGCTGAACTTCGTCGACAATCAGCTCTTCGCCAACCAGGTCTTCGACTGGCTGGCTCGTGCCAGTTCGTGGCTGGCCGTGGTGCCTCAGGTAGGATCCGTGGCTCCCGGAAACAGCGTCTACGTGAACGTCGACTTCAGTGCCGAGGGAATGTGCGGCGGCGTTGTCACGGCCGATCTGGTCTTCAGCACCAACGACCCGACCAACACCACCGATGCGGTGCCTGCGCGTCTGGACGTGCTCGGCGAACCGGTCATCGAGGTCGCGCCTGCGGCCCTGGACTTCGGCAACGTCTTCGTCGGCGCCATCCTGGCCGACACGCTGACCGTGGCCAATCCCGGTTGCTACGACCTGATCGTCGAATCGATCACCAGCAGCCATGGCGACCTGACGGTCTCGCCGGTCGACATGACCGTACCCATCGGCGGAGCCATGCCGGTGGTCGTGACGTATGCCCCGAGCAGCGTCGGCGCTCTGAGCGCGGACGTCTCCATCGTCAGCGACGACCCCATGCATCCCCTGGTCACGATTCCGGTGAATGCCACGGCGCTGCTGGCGCCGGTGATCGCCGTGAATCCCGACTCGATCTACATCGAGGTTCCGGGCGGCGCCGCCGACTCCACCTTCGTCACGGTGGAGAACTCCGGCGGATCCGACCTGACCTGGCACTCCCGGATCGTCACGAACAACGACCACCTGCAACCGGCGACGCTCTCGCCGCCGCCGCCGGAGGCGATAGAGCCCGATGCGGACGCCATGGCGCCCGCACCGTTGCCGGCCGGAGCGCGCACCCAGTCCCTGGTGACCGACCTCTCCGACCTGACCGGCATCTCGATCCTGTTCGACCAGTCGCATGGTCAGGGCTCGCTCGTCGACTGGTCGACCACCGTCACCGATCTCACGTCGCGAGGCGCGGTCGTCGCCACCAACTACAGCATGATCACCGAATCCGTCCTCGCACCGCACGACGTGCTGTGGACCATCGACGTGAACTTCGAGCTGACCTACGAGGAGCAACAGGCCATCGCGAACTGGGTGAACGATGGCAATGCGCTCCTGATCGAGGGAGACAACGGCTACTCAGTGTCGATCTACAACGAGTTGCTGGCCGCGATCGGCGCGGGCATCACCATGCTGTACGGCGATAGCTACGACGGCACGACCACCAGCATCCATGAACATCAGACCACGATGGATGTCGAGGGCGTCTACCTCGGCTCGCCCCTCGCCTACCTGAGCACGGTGGCGGAACCGGCCGGCATCCTCGTCGACGACCTTCTCATGCGGCCCCATACGGCATACAGCCGGCCGAGCAGCGGACGCGTCTTCGTGACCTGCGACGAGATCTTCTCCGACTGGATGGTGGGCCTCGCCGACAACCAGGTCTTCGCCAACCAGACTTTCGACTGGCTCGCCGGCGCCACCTCGTGGCTGATCGTCGAGCCCACCAGCGGCATCGTGCCGCCCGGCGGGAGCGCGGAGGTCCAGTTCACCTTCGACGCCACGGGAATCTGCGGCGAAGACCGTCTGGCCGCGGTGCTGTTCGAGAACGACGACCCGCTGAACCCCAGTGTGCGCGTCGGCACCCACATGCATTCGGCGGGTCTGCCCACCATCGAGGTGGCGCCGATGCTGCTGGACTTCGGCGTGCGGTTCGTCGGCGACGTGGTCGTCGACAGCCTGTACGTGACCAACGACGGGTGCGACGTGCTCGAGGTCGCGTCGATCGCCAGCGATGCCGCCGACCTCTCGGCGGCGCCGAACACGTTCTCGGTGCCGGTGGCCGGCACGCAGAGCGTGGCGATCACTTATGCTCCGAGCGCCGTGGGCGACCTGGCCACGGATCTCGTCATCACCAGCAACGCGGCGCAGTGGCCGGAGCTGTCCGTACCGGTCAGCGGCGCCGCCGTGGAGCCGCCGGTGATCAGCGTCCTGCCCGATTCGCTCTACCTGGAGATGCCCGGCGGCACCATCGACACCCTGACGGTGGTACTGGCAAACAGCGGCGGGTCGGACCTCTTCTGGAACTCCGTCGAGCAGGCCGGCGACGGCCCGAACCAGGCCATGACGCTCGATCTGCCGACTCGCGGCGCCGAGTCGCCGGACGCTCCGCTCGAATCTCCCCCGGCCATCGCGCCGCGCGAGTTGGCGGTCACCGCACGGCTGGCTGATCTCACCGACGCGGCCATCCTGTACGACCTCGGTCACGGCGAGGATCCGCTGTCCATGTGGTCGACCATCGTCAACGATCTCGCCACCCGTGGCGCCGTCGTGACGGCGACCACGCGATCGCTGACCGCCGACGTGCTGGCCGACCACCAGGTGCTCTGGCTCACCGACCACACCATCGCCCTGGACCTGGCCGAACGCCGGGCCATCGTCAACTGGGTCGAGACCGGTGGGTCGCTGCTGCTGGAGGGCGACGATCATCGTGCCCTGGCCACGTTCGGCGACCTGCTGTCCGACCTCGAGGCCGGAATCACTCTCCAGTCCGGAAACGGCACGAGCGGGGTGACCACGACGCTCCACGCGACCTCGCTCGACCAGGATGCCGAGCAGATCTACCTGGAGTCGCCGCGGGCCTATCTGGCCTCACTCGACGCACCGGCCAGGCCGATCTTCGACGATCGCCGGGGGCGGCCCTGCGCGGCCCTCTCCGAGGTCGGCGGCGGCCGCATCGTGGTGCTGACCGACGAGGTCAACGCCGACCATGCGATTGCCTACGCCGACAATCAGCTCATGGCGAACCGCATGTTCGACTGGCTGATCGACGACGCCGACTGGCTGCGGGTTGTGCCCATGTACGGCGTCCTTCCCGCCGGCGAGGAGATCGAGGTCGACGTGATCTTCGATGCCACCGAACTCTGCGGCGGCGACCATCTCGCCGGACTGCTGTTCCAGAGCAACGATCCGATCACGCCACAGGTTCGCGTGGGCACGCACCTGCATCTGCTCGGCGAACCCGTCCTGGCCGTGGCACCGACGTCGCTGGACATCGGCGGCGTGTACCTGGGCTCCACGGCCGACGCGTGGCTCACCGTCTCCAACCCGGGTTGCGATCTGCTCTCGGTGTCCGACATCGCCTGCGACCACCCCGCGGTATCCATCGACCCGGGAGTCTTCGATCTGGATATCGGCGGCGAGATGTCGGTGACCGTCACGATCACACCCACCGAGGTCGACACGGTCGACACCGTGATCAGCATCACGAGCAACGATCCGTACGCGCCGTTGGTGACCGTGCCGCTGACGTTCACGGCACTCGAGGCGCCGATCATCGCGACCGATCCGGACTCGCTCTATTGTGAGATCCCGGTCGACCAGACCATCGATCGCCAGCTGTTCCTGCGCAACGACGGCGGCAGCGCACTCAACTGGACCGTGAACCTCTACAGCGACGCCATGGCGCGACGCATGGAGTTCACGCTGCCGCCGGCCGGCCCGGGAGAGCCGCCGGCCGACCTGATCGACCCACCGATGTCCGATCCGCCCCAGAATCCGCTGCGGGCCGACCTGGCCGACCTGACGGGCATCACCATCGCCTTCGACCGCTCGCACAATCAGACCGATCCGCTGAGCTGGAACGTCCTGATCGGCGACCTGACCGATCGCGGCGCCACCGTGGAGATCAACACCGAACCCGTCACCGCGGACGTGCTCTCGGCCTATCGCGTGTTCTGGATCACCGAGGGCGACGCCATGTGGTCACCCGACGAGGTCGCCGTCCTCGTCGAGTGGATCCGCAGCGGCGGCCGCGTCATGCTCGAGGGCGACTCGGGCCCGACGGTCGACACGTTCCGGCTGATCCTGGCGCTGCTCAACGCCGGGATCGATTTTCTGCCGGACGACGGGACGGCCGGAGTGACGCAGAACATCCGACCTCACGAGACCACGGTCGGTGTGGCGAGCATGCAGCTGACCCTTCCCACGTCTTCCCTCCTGGTCAATGAAGGCCTCGCCACACTGCTGGTCAGCGACGTCGCCGGCGTGGCCATGGCCGGCTGCTACAGCACGGGGCAGAGCCGCGTGATGGCCATGAGCGAGGATGCGTTCAACGACTACAGCGTCGCCCTGGCCGACAACCGACTGTTCGCCAACCGGGTCTTCGACTGGCTGGCGGCGGCGTCCTGGTTCGACGTGTCACCGGTGGCCGGTACCGTGCCCGCCGGCGAGGAGGTGGAGTTGACCGTGACGTTCCGGTCCCTCGACCTGGGCCCGGGCCAGTACCTGGGAGAGCTGAGGTTCTCGTCCAACGATCCGGGTCAGCCGGTGCTGCCGTTGCCGGTGGCCATGGCGGTCATCGCCGGCGAGGTCGGCATCGACGACGTGCCGGTGGCCCTCGATCTCCGCAACGCGCCCAACCCCTTCAACCCGAGCACCGAGATTCGCTTCAATCTCGCCAGAGCCAGCGCGGTGGAGATCCGCATCTACGATGTCCGCGGCACGCTCGTGCGCCGCATCGATCTCGGCGAGATGCCGGCCGGCCCGACCAACGTGCGTTGGCAGGGCCGCGACGAGCGCGGCGCCGAGGTGGCCAGCGGCGTCTACATGTACAACCTGTTCCTGGATCGGCAGCGGGCGGGTGGTACGCAGAAGATGACGCTCTTGAAGTAGCGAAGCGTCGAACCAGCGAGGTCGGTCCTCGTCGCAGAAGGGGTCCTGGTGAACACCGGGGCCCCTTCTTACGGGCGGACCTCGGGCGTGAACCGACCCTCGCGGATCGCGCTCACCACCTCGGCCACCGTGGTCGCCGGCTCGTGGAGTCGGTTGGCGAAGCGGCCCACATCGTACGCGGCGTGCGCGTCGGAGTTGGCCACCACCGGCAGGCCGAGGCGGTCGGCGAGAGACTGGATACGCCCCCGCAGGCGCGACGGCACGTTGGTGGAGTGGCCCTCGATGGCGTCCGGCGGCAGGTTCTCGATGTCGATGCCGATCTCCGACGAGAAGCGCATGGGGTGGGCGAGGACGGAAAGACCGCCGCGTTCCTTCACGAACGCCTGCAGATCGGGCCAGCTCCAGCTGCCGTGCGCGAGTTGCGGATCGTCGAGGCCGACCACCAGGATGTCCTCGTACTCCTCGAGGGTGATCTCGATGCCGGGCAGCACGAAGATGTCCGGAAACAGGCCGCGCCAGACCTCGCGCTCTTTCGGCGCGGAGAGCGCATGGTGATCGGTGACGGCCACGGCACCGAGGCCGGCCTTCACCGCGGCCGTCAATTGATCGACGGCCGGCGACATGGCGCAGCCGGAGCGTTCGGCGGTGTGCAGGTGGAGGTCGACGAGCATGATGAGCAAAGGTAACGGTTGGGTGGCCGGGATCCCATGACGAATCGACACAGTGGGGTGCGCCCGGGAGAGCAACGCCGGTTCCGGTTCGTAAGCCTTGGCGGCGTCGACAAACACCCCTGACACGTCACCGACCAGCAGTGGCCACCCCGGCACGGTCGCTCTTACTTGAATAATACCGGAATCACACCGAATGACCGGCATCGCCCACGCAGGAGGTCCCTCATGCGTCGCCACCGAATCATCGCCCCGATCCTGCTCGTCCTTCTCGCCGCCCCACTCGCTGCCCCAATCACCGCCGACACAGGCGACAGCGCCAATCTCTCGCTCACCGGCCACTGGGCCAGCGGTCCCTGCTATTCCGTGGTCACCGACGGCAACCTGGTCTACCTCGGCGACGGTGCGATCGTGCGGATCATCGACTTCTCCGTGCCCGGCGCGCCGGTGGTGGTGGGGTCGCTGACGGTCACCGGCTACGTGCGCGGGCTCGCCCTGGCCGGCAACCGGCTCTGCGTGGCGAGTCACCTCGATGGCCTCCGCATCGTCGACGTGTCCAACCCCACGGCCCCGGTGGAAGTGGGTTCGATCGCCACGGGCGACACCGCACTCTCGGTGGCCGCCCAGGGCGATCACGCCTATGTCGCCGCGTCGGGCGACGGCGTCCGGATCTACGACATCTCCAACTCGGCCGCGCCCTTCGAGGTGGACCAGGTACCGGTGGGCTACGTCTTCTCCGTGGCCGTCCATGGCAACCTCGCCTACGCCGGCGAGTTCTCCTCGCGCCTCCACGTCATCGACGTCACCAATCCCACCAGCGCTAGCCCGCTCGCGGAGATCGACTGCCACGGCATTCCCTACGGCATCGAGGCCGACGCCGATCACGTGTACGTGGCGGCCACCGGTAGCAGCGTCGCCCAGATGACCATCATCGACGTCGCCAATCCCGCCGTGCCATTCGAGGCCGGGCGCTACTCGGTGCTCTTCGCCTCGGGCGCCGGCATCGGGCTGGCCGGCGACACGGTCTACCTCACCGCCGGCGACGACGGGCTGCACCTGGTGGACGTCTCGAACCCCGCCTCGCCCTCGCTGATCGGCCAGGTCGACACACCCGGCTGGGCCTCGGACGCGTCCATCGCCGGCAGCACGGCGTTCATCTCCGATCGCGACCACGGCGTGCGCGCCATCGATGTCTCTACGCCCGCGACCCCGGTGGAGATCGGCGCCTTCGAGACCGCCGGCAAGGCCAGCGACGTGGCCGCCCATGGCCCGCACGTCTATCTGGTGGACCGCTCCGAAGGCCTGCGCGTCCTCCACATCGGAAACCCCGCGCAGCCGGTGGAGATCGGTAGCCTGGAAACCGCTGGGATTCCGCTGCACATCACGCTGGATGGCGACCACGCGTACATCTCGGACGACACCGGCGGCCTGCTCATCGTCGACATCTCCACGCCCTCGGCCCCCGCTCTGGTTGGCACCTACGACGTGGGCAACGGCGCCGCCTGGAAGTGCGTGGTCGACGGCGGCCTGGCCTACGTGGCCGCCCAGGCGTCGGGACTTCACATCGTGGACGTGTCGAACCCCGCGGCGCCTGTGGGGCTGGGAGTGATCGAACCGACGACCGTCACCATCGGCGTGGACGTTCGCTTCCCCCACGCCTACATCGCCACCGGATCGCCCGGGCTCTACATCATCGACGTCAGCGACCCCGCGGCGCCGACGGTCGCCGGCTTCGAGGATACCGCCAACGCCCGCGACGTGGAGATCGACCCGAGCGGCGATTTCGCCCTGGTCGCCGACGGCACCGGCGGTCTCGCGGCGGTCGACGTCACCGACCCAGCGAACCCGTTCCAGGTGAACTCCGTGCCGGTGCCGGACTATGCTCGCGAGGTCGACGTGGACGGAGTATTCGCGTATGTCGCCACCGAGGATTCCGGCCTGCGCATGATCGACGTTTCGAGTCTGCCGGCCATGAGCGAGGTCGGGTTCTACGACACGGCGGACGAGGCCTTCGGAGTGCACGTCGATGGCTTCAAGCTCTTCGTGGCCGACGACGACGACGGGCTCTTGATCCTGACCAACGTGCTGCTACAGATGTCGGTGGACGTGGCGAACGTGCCGGCGCCGACCCTGTTGAAGGGCGCCGCGCCGAACCCGTTCAACCCGCAGACGACCGTCCGATTCACGCTGCCCGAGGCCGGGCACGTGCGATTGAGCGTGCACGACGCGCGCGGCATGTTCGTGGCCACGCTGGTGGACGAGGTCCGGCCGGCGGGCGAGCACGGCGTGAACTGGAATGGGCGAGATCAGCAGGGCCGCGAGGTGGGCTCCGGCGTCTATCTGGTCCGGCTCCAGGCCGGCGACCGCCACGACCGTGCGAAGGTGGCGCTGGTCCGGTGATCGCTGGAGATGGCTGCCGGCATGTCTGGTGCTATCAGGCATTCTCCCGGCGACTGGCATTCGTTTCCCGGCCGGCCAGCACCAGCGCGACGCCTCCGAGGATGCCGGCCGTTGCCACCGCTAGGCGTACCGAGATCGCCTCGGCCATGAAGATCACACCACCCAGCGCGGCAATGACCGGAACCGTGAGTTGCACCGTGGCCGCTCGGGTCGCTGTGAGGCCCCGCAACGCCATGTACCAGATCACGTAGCCGATTCCCGACGTGATGGCGCCGGAGACGATCGCCAGAATCAGCCCCCGCGACGTGACGTGGACACTGCGCAGCATGAACGCGCCCACGATCAGCACGAACGGCACCGCGCGAATGAAATTGTCGGTCGTCGCCGAGATGGGATCGGTGGTACCCCGTCCACGCAGGGTATAGAAGCCCCACGCCACGCCGGCCGCCGTCATGAGCACCGAGCCCAGCGGCGACGGGGCCTCCAGTCCCGGCGACACCAGGTAGAGGAATCCACCCAGCGCAGCGACGAGTCCTAGCCATTGCAGCGGCTGCGGGCGTTCCCCACCGACGATCGCCGCCGTCAGCATGGTAAACTGGACCGCGCCGAACAGGATGAGGGCGCCGGTCGCGATGCTGAGTTCGAGATAGGCCAGCGAGAAGCAGATGGCGTAGGCGAACAACATGGCTCCGGACAGCCAGTTTCCGGCGCCGCGGCGCTTCGCCCGACCCGTCGCGAGCGCAATCACGAGTAAGATCGCCGCGCCGGACACCAGTCGCACGGTCGTGAATGTCGCCGCATCGATAGCCCCGGGGGCGAGGGCCAGACGACAGAGGATCGAGTTCGATGCGAAGGCGACCATGGCCACGATCGTGGCGGCGGCGGTGAGCATGACTCCGGGGCGCGAAGGGGTGGAAATCGGATTTCTCCAATCGTTACTGCGCCAGCCCGCGCCGCCAGTCGGTCACCAGGTGCAGGTACGAGACCTCGGCGCGGAACGCCGGGTCGTTGCCGGTCTGCAAGATGCGCTGGCCGTCGGGGTGGATATCGTAGAAACAGCCGGTGGCGTCGGGCGACGAGATCGTCAGTGGTTGCGTGAAGGTGCCGGCCCGGAAGGTCTCGCCGCTGCCGTCGACCTCGTAGACCCGCAGGTCGCCGTTGAACTTGCTGACCCACAGCTCGGTGCCGTCGGAGTTCCATCTGGGATAGGCGGAACCATCGGTGGTGATCTGCCACTTGCGGGCGCCGCCGGCCGCGGGCATGACGAACACGTCCCAGGCCGCGGCGGTCTGGGTGTGGTAGGTGATCCAGCGGCCGTCGGGGGAGTACTTGCCGCCTCCGAGATAGCCGTCGTCAGAGGCCGCGACGACCACGGGCTGTCCGTCGCCACCGGCAAGGGACAGGCGCCTCAGGTCGGTATCGCCGTCTTCCCGCTGGTAGTCCAGAAGCAGTTCCCGGTCGTCCGGGCTCAGGCTGGTGGGCATCACGACTCGGTCCGACTCCAGCAGGATGGCCGCCCCGCCCTGACCCTCCACGGGTTGCTGGACGATGCGAAATGTCCCGCCTTCATGACTCATGTAGAAGACGAACTCGCCGCTGCGCGACCAGCAGGCGACCGCCTCGTCGCCGGGCGCAAAGGTGAAACGGCTCTTGAGGCCGGAGTCCAGCTCGACGAGCCAGAGATCGGTGCCCTCGTCGGACACGTCGCGCACCTCGACCACGGCGCGCGTACCGTCGGGGCTGATCGCGGGATGGACGATCTGGCCGGGCTCGCCGATGACCTCCATCGCGCCGCTCTCGATATCCATCCAGGTCATCAGCATGCCCGTTTCCGCCGAGGCGCCGGTCTGGAAGACCAGCATGCCGGTGGTGGACGGGCTGAACACGGCCACCGCCGCCCCGGGCAGGGAGAGGATGTCCTCCACCAGTGGCGTGCCGCCCTCGATCACCCGATCCTGATCCGGCGTGAAGGGAGTCGCCATGAGGACGCCCTCGCGCACGGTCAGGAGATGGTCGTCGACGTAGTCGGCATTGACCTGGGTCGTGGTGACGATGCGCGGCGTGATGGTGGTGTCGAGCGAGGCGAGAAACACGTCGTTGGGCCGGCCGTTCTCGGTCGCTCGGGCGGTGAAGATGAACTGCTCCCCGTCGGGCAGGAAACGCGGGTGTCGATGGGAGTTGTGATCCGGGCCGAGGGCGGTGATGATCACCGGCTCACCGCCGATGGCCGGCACCCGATAGATCTCGTCGCCGGCATCGGGCGTGAAGATGATGTCGCCGGCGTTGTTCCAGGACCCGCCCTTGCCGTTGGTCGACGTGCACAGGGTCACCGGCGGCCCACCCGACACGGCCACCTTGCGCAGCTTGCCGCCTCCCATGTCGAAGAAGCCGATGAACTTGCTGTCGGGAGACCAGAACGGGTACGCGGCGGTCTCGGTGCCGGACATGGCCACGGATTCGCCCTTGTCCAGGTGCCTCAGGTAGAGCTGCGTGCCGCCCTCCGAGCCCACGGCAGTGAACGCCACCATGGTCCCGTCGGGCGAGATGGCCGCCGGTCCCGGCGACGTGCCGTTGAGGTCGTAGTCGGTCTCGGGCGGTGGGGGAACCATGGTGTGGAGCACCGGGGCGGGCTCCGACGTGGCGAGGACCTTCCAGCCCAGGAACGTGCCGCCGGCCAGACAGACCAGGGCCAGGAGGGCCGCGAGCAGCAGGGGCGGACGGGAGGGCGCCGGTTCGGCCTGGCCGGCACCCATGTCCAGCGCCGTGAAGCTCAGGTGGGAGGTGCTCTGACCGCCGTCCTGAAGGAAGATTCGGGCCTCGCCGATGTCGCGGAGGCGCTGCTTGGGGTTGCGCTCGAGACAGCGATGAATGAGCCGGCAGAGGGCCGGGTGGTCCTCGCTGGGCAAGGCGTCCCAGTCGGGCTCGGCGCGCAGGACGGCGGCGAGTGTGTCGCTCACTGTTTCGCCGTGGAAGAGGCGGTCGCCGGTGAGCATCTCGAAGAGGATCACGCCGAAGGCCCAGATGTCGGCGCGCCGGTCGACACTGGCGCCTCGTGCCTGTTCGGGCGACATGTAGGCCGCGGTGCCCAGGATGGCGCCGGCCTGAGTCATGGCAGCAGTGATGGTGGGCGTCATGGACGAGTCGCTACTGGAACCGTCGTCGTCGCCGAACCAGGCCTGGGCCAGGCCGAAATCGAGGATCTTGACGTCGCCCTCGTCGGTCTCCATGACGTTGGCCGGCTTGAGGTCGCGATGGACGATGCCGTTCTCGTGGGCGGTCTCCAGGCCGGCCGCGATCTGGCGCGCGATGGCCAGGGCTTCGTCCACGGGGATCGGCCCCTTCTTCATGCGCACGGTGAGCTCGGCGCCGGACACCAATTCCATGACCAAGAATCGGACCCCTTCGGCCTCCTCGAAGCCGTAGACCGAGGCCACGTTGGGGTGCTGTAAGGCGGCCAAGGCCCGGGCCTCGCGCTCGAAGCGGGCCTCGCGCTCGGGGTCGCCGCTGAGCTCGGTGGGCAGGATCTTGAGGGCCACGTCACGGCCGAGCTTGGTGTCGCGGGCCGAGTAGACCTCGCCCATGCCGCCCTTGCCGATGCGTTCCTTGATCTCGTAATGGAGGAGAGTCTTGCCGAGCATGGTTGTCCGTGGGGTTGGAGGTGGCGACGGCTGCAAAATATCGATTCAGGATAATCGAAATCGCATTTCTCCGCTTCCGCCGGAACAACGACGAGCGCGGCTCCCGGGTCGGGAACCGCGCTCTATTTGCCGGGACGGCCGGCATAGCGGCAGCAGCAGGATCGTTCCGGCTACCGGACCATCCTGCGTCCCTGCTCGTCATTCGGACACTCGCAATCATGCCCATCGGTCCCCGGCACGAAGTCGCCGTGCGCCAGATGCGCCGGCAGGGCATTCAGACTGATCGTCTTGCACTCATAATCACCATCGCCGTTGAGATGCGCGATCCGCACCTTGGTCGGCATGGTGTCGCCGCCGTGGTTGTAGCCCAGATCGTTGAAGCCGAGCAGCGTGCCCTCGCCAGAGTATGGATCGATCTCCATGATGGGCGAGGGATCCTCGCAGACCTCGCAGAAGCCGATGATCCCCGTGCCCCAGAGGTTGTCGTGCTTGTCGAAGGCGATGGACATGATCATCATCGGATTCGACTCTTCCGGGTTCGCCGGCGGCACGTTGGTGATGTCGGAGACCCAGGTGGCCTCGCCGTTGTCGAGGTCGATGGTGTACATCTTGTTCTGGGTGGTCGCCCAGAGCGTGCCCTCGGAATCGAATGCCAGGTCCATGACGTCGTCGAGGCCGGTGCCGGCACCGATGGGCGTCACGTCGCCGGTGTACTTGTCGACAAGGCAGAGCTTGTCGCCGTAGAGGGGTGAGAAGTAGTAGCCGTAGTTCTGGCCCTGCGGCTCGAAGCCCACTGTGTAGAGGTTGCCGCAGGCGTCGATCTCCGAGCCGGAGAAGTGGTTCTGGATCTCGGCGATGACGGTGGTCGCGCCGGTGGTCATGTCGATCTTGGTGAGCTCGCAGAGGTTGGGATTGTCGCCGATGAGCCAGTTGGTGAGGTAGTAGCAGCTGCCGTCGACGTCGAAGGTGATGCCGAGTCCGGCCGAGAGGCCGCGGCCGGGGAACTCGTCGAGGATGACGTCGTCGAGGTACGGGATGGCCTCGCCGTGGACGACGTCGATCAACTCGATGCTCGTGCCGACGGCGGTCCAGTAGGTGGAGTAGTACTGCGGAGGAGCGTTGTGCCGGCCCTTGAGGACGTCGAGGGAAGTTTCGTCCTCGGTGGGAGCGAGAGCCTGTTCCTGGCTGCAGCCGAAGCCGCCGACGGCCAAGGCGATCAAACAGATGGGGATCCAGAATTTCTTCATCATCAGCGATTCCTCCTGGGGATAATAGATTCGTAATCCGACCCGGGCGGATAGATCGATTGCTCGTTGGGGGATGCAATCGGCGACCTGGATCGGTCTCGAGACGATAGCACAGCGAGTCGGTCTGAGTTATCCGAGTTTCCTGTAAATCGCTCTATTTTAATGAGATAGAGAATGCGAATCATTGCCGGCCTTGGTTCGCGGAACCGCAAGACGGATCCGGACCCGGCAGCAGTATCCCCCTCGCGTTTCTCCCGCGCTCGACCGATAATGGTCATCGCTCGCCGCTCTCACCTCGACCCCTGGACGCCATCATGCCCGAGTCGCGCAAGCTCTCCCGCCCCGGCCTCGCCCATCTCGCCGTGGTCTACGTGGTCTGGGGCAGCACCTACCTGGGGATCCGCGTGGCCGTGCGCGAGGACGCCGGCTTCCCACCCTTCGCCATGGCCTTCATGCGGGTGATGATCGCCTCGGTGATCCTCCTGGTATGGGCTCGCCTCCGCGGCGAGCGCCTGCGCCTGACCCGCGACGAGCTCGTGCTCCTCGGCATCACCGGCGGCCTGCTCTGGCTCGGCGGCAACGGCCTGGTGAACATGGCCGAGCAGCGCATCTCATCCGGACTCGCCGCGCTGCTGGTGGCGTCCATGCCCATCTGGGCGGAGCTGATCGTCATGGTCGCCGATCGACGGATGCCCGGGTGGCGCACCGTGGGCTCGGTGCTCCTCGGCTTCGCCGGCGTGGCCGTGCTCTCCTGGCCGATCCTGCGCACCGGCACCCGCGCCGACCTGATCGGTGTGGTGGCCTGCCTGCTCGCACCGCTCTTCTGGGCCGCGGGATCCATCTGGCTGCAGCGACGCAAGCCCGACCTCTCGGTGCGCGCCATTTCCGGCTATCAGCAGCTGCTCGGCGGCCTGTCGCTGCTGGCCGCGTCGCTCATCGCCCGCGAACCTCTACCACAACCCACCGGCGAAGCATGGCTGGCCTTCGGCTACCTGGTGATCTTCGGCTCGGTCATTGCCTTCACCAGCTACATGGCCACCTTGCGCCTGCTCCCCTACCGCGTGGTCGCCACGTACACCTACGCCAATCCGGTCATCGCCGTGTTCCTCGGCTGGCTGATCCTCCAGGAAGCCGTGACGGGATGGACCCTTGCAGGCGCCGCGCTGGTTGTGGCGGGAGTGGCCGGCGTCTTCGCCAATCGTGACTGAGGTGCCTACGACCGGGTCCGCCTGAAGAAGCGACGCAGAACCGAGATCCGGCTGTTGAAGGCGTAATTCTTCACGAGAGTGAAGTTCACGACGAAAGCGCAGCCCGTGGCGATCAGCTTCCCGATCATCAGACGCTCCTGGTGCAACACCTCGACGAAGACGATCATGACCAGCTCGTTGACCAGGAGCCCGCCGAGGGCGGACATGTAGATTCGTCCGAGGGCCACGGCGAGTGGCAGCGATTTCCGATCGAAGATGAAGGCGTTGCTCAGGATGAAGTTGGCGCCGGTGCCGAGAGCGAACGCCAGGAAGACGGCAAGGCGGTAGTCGAGGCCCAGCACCGAGACCATGGCCCCGAAGGAGCCGACGTCCACGACGGCCGCGAGTCCCCCGACCAGACCGTAGCGAAGAAGCTGAATCGGCGTCCTGTCAGTATTTTCGACCAGGAGGCGTCGGAGAGTGGGATTCATCGGCCTGGACGCTCCCGGTGCATGCCGCGGACGAACGTGATCGTGGTGGAACGGGTCGCGAAACTTGCGTCTGGAGATATCATCTGTCAGGTTCTCGTCCGGGACGACATCTGAAACGAACGGTGACACCATGAGTACGGAAAAACGACAGCCACTGCTGAGCGAGGTCTCCAGGCGACGCAAGTACGCCCTGCTGCACGAGCGGCTCGGGAGCGCATCGCGTGTGCTCGTGGTGGGGTCGGGCGAAGGGTGGTTCGCCCGACGGCTCCGGAAACATGGTCACGAGGTCCTGGCTCTCGATCTGGTTCCTCCTGCCGACATCGTGGGCGACATCCTGCAATGGCGCGCCCTCGGACTCGCACCCGGTTCGTTCGACGCCGTGGTCGCCCTCGAGGTCATCGAGCACGTCGACTGCCTCGACGAGATCCGCGCGCTCTGCAAGCCCGGCGGCCTCATCATGCTCTCGTCCCCGCACCCCAGGTGGGACTGGGTCATGAAGGTCCTGGAGGCCGTCCGCCTGACCCAGCGCCGCACGTCCGAGCACTGCAACCTCACCGACTTCGCCGCCATCGACCTCGACCGGGTCGTCTTCAAGCGGCCGCTGCACATCCACCAGGTCGCCATCTTCCGCAACGGCATGGTCGAGCTGGCCGCGGCGGAATCCCAGGCCTGATCAGGACATCCACTTCAGGAGCCGGATGACGCCCATGCCGGCGGGCTGCTTGTGGGCCGACACGTTCTTCCGGGACCGGATCTCCTCCAGATTGTCGTGATAGTACTGGTAGGCGCGGAAGAGCATTTCCTCGTTGCTCAGCGTGGGCGCCCAGCCCAGTCGATCCTTGATCCTGCCGGTGTCGAAGATGAAGTCCTCGGCGATCATCTTGTACTGGTAGGGTCCCAGCGGCGACATGCCCAGATGGTAGGCGGCGCGCATGGCCAGCAGCGTCGGTCCCTTGGGCAGGGTCGCGATGCGGCTGCCGGTGCCGGCCCGATCGATGATGGCCTGGTAGACCTCCCGGAACGACCGCACATCGTCGGAGCCGATGTTCAGCACCTCGGAGCGGCCGTGTTCGAGGGCGCGCAGGCACGCGTCGAAGAGGTCCTGCGCGTAGATGAACTGGTAGCGATTGTGTCCCCCGCCGACCACCCAGATCTTCCGCCCTTCCTCGATGAACTCGAAGAGGATGGTCAAGAGGCCCAGGCGACCGTGGTCCATGATCGTGGGACAGCGGAAGATCACCACGTCCAGATCCTCGGTGTACTCCAGCAGGATCCGCTCGCCCTCGAGCTTCGACCGGCCGTAGATCTCCACCGGCATGGGCGGATCGTCCTCACGGACAGGGCGGCCGAAGTTGTGGGCCCAGAGGCAGTTCGACGACATGAACAGGAGCCGGGGCACGCCGTGTCGCCGGGCGGCCTCGGCGACGCTGCGCGTACCGTCCACGTTGGAGCGCCAGAGGAACCGCTTGTCGTCGATGGCGTGGGCCAGGATCGCCGCGCAGTGAACGATGCCGTCGAAACGGTGCTTCTGGAAGATGTCGTCGAGTGTATCGGGCAGTCCGATGTCCCGCTGATAAGAGGTCAGCTGGGCGTGGGTGGCGTCGTCCTGCTCGAGATCGACGTTGACCACGGCATGGCCCTGCTCGAGCAGTCGCTGCTTGACGATGCCGCCGAAGAATCCCGATCCGCCGGTCACGAGGTACGTGCTCACTGCTGGCGTCCCCTGAAAGGTGAAGTTGTGATCTCGGGGGGCAGTATCATCTTGCACCTCCCGCGTCGTCGGGCATAAACTGCGGCGCCGACGACCCCTTACAATCTGGAGAATCCCCGTATGCCCAGCAAGACCGCCGTGATCATCGGAGGCGGCCCGGCCGGCCTGACAGCCGCCTACGAGCTCCTCAAGCGATCAGACGTCACCCCAATCGTGCTCGAGAAGGACGTCATCCTGGGCGGCATCGCGCGCACTGTCAACTACAAGGGAAACCGCATCGATCTCGGCGGCCATCGCTTCTTCTCCAAGTCCGACCGGGTCATGAACTGGTGGCTGAATCTGATGCCCGTGGAACGGTCCGCCGCCACCGGGGCCACCATCACCTACCAGCGCCAGAGCCGGGATCTGGCCGTGGAATCCGAAGGCCCCGACGCCACCGAGACCGACGACGTGATGCTCCTGCGCTCGCGGCAAAGCCGGGTCTACTACCTGCGCAAGTTCTTCGACTACCCGATCACGCTGAGCGTCGGCACCATCCGCAACCTGGGCCTCGCTCGCATGATCCGCATCGGCCTGAGCTACCTGAAGGCTCGCCTCGCGCCCATTCGCGACGAGCAGAACCTCGAACAGTTCTTCATCAACCGATTCGGACGCGAGCTCTACGGGACGTTCTTCGAGTCCTACACCGAGAAGGTCTGGGGCGTGCCTTGCCGCGAGATCAGCGCCGCCTGGGGCGCCCAGCGCATCAAGGGCCTGTCGATCATCGGGGCCGTGAAGCACGCCCTGAACAGGCCCTTCAAGAAGCGGGACATGGCCCAGAAGGGCACCGAAACCTCCCTCATCGAGCAGTTCCTCTATCCCAAGTACGGTCCGGGGCAGATGTGGGAGATCTGCGCGGCGCGTATCAAGGAGATGGGCGGCAAGGTGATCATGAGCCAGGAGGTCGACCGGATCGAGTTCGAGGGCGCGACGGCCACCGGCGTCTCCATGCGTGATCCCCACACCGGCGAGACGACCACCATGGCCGCCGACTACGTCTTCTCCACCATGCCCGTCACCGAGTTGATCGACGCCCTTGCCACCGACGTTCCCGCCAACGTCCGCGAGGTCAGGGACGGCCTCGTCTACCGCGACTTCCTGACCGTGGGCCTGCTGGTGGACGACCTCGTGGTTCACGAGGACGGTGCCGGCGCGAAGCTGCTACGGGACAACTGGATCTACATCCAGGAACCCGACGTGCTGGTGGGTCGCCTCCAGATCTTCAACAACTGGAGCCCGTACATGGTGGCCGATCCCAGCAAGGTGTGGATCGGGCTGGAGTACTTCTGCAACGAGGGCGACCACATCTGGAGCCGCAGCGACGACGACCTCCTCGAGCTGGGCCGCAACGAACTCCACAAGATCGGGATCATCGACCGCGACGCAGTGCTCGACGGCACCGTCCTGCGCATGCCCAAGACCTACCCCGCCTACTTCGGCGCCCACGACCGGTTCGACGAGATCCGGGAGTTCCTCGACCCCATCGAGAATCTCTTCCTCATCGGTCGCAACGGCATGCACCGGTACAACAACCAGGACCACTCCATGCTGGCGGCCATGACCGCGGTGGACAACATCATCGCCGGCCGGGTCGACAAGATGAACATCTGGGATGTGAACACCGAGGATGAGTACCACGAGGAAAAATAGGCGCTCGGCAACGGGTCAGTCGTTGGCCCGGATCACCTGGAACCACTCGTTCTCGAACACCGGCTCCCCCTCCACGAGCAGCGCCTGCTCACCCTTCCACCACACGACGTAGTCGGCCATGGCATGCGGTGGATCATCCTTGTAGCCGATGGTGCGCCGTTCGGCGTAGAGATACGGGGCGGACGCCCGGCGGAACGCGATCACCGCATCGGGCTCGGTGGTGCGAAGGAATGCCCAGAGTTCGAGCGCCGCGGGCGATTCCGACCCCGGGGCGACCTTCTCCTCCGAGAACCAGTAACGGTTGGGAATCTCGTAAAGATACACGCCGGTCCAGTGCGTCAGCACGACCGCCAGGAAAAGCGGCGACAGCCAGCCCAGCGCGGGGCGCCGTCGAGCCAGCCGGGCGAATCCCACGAAGACGTAGTATCCGTAAATGGGCAGCACCGGAAACAGGAACCGCAATCCCTGGACGGCGGGCCACACGGCGTAGAGCCCGAGCGTGAGGAACGTCACGAGCGCCAGATCCCAGGACTTCCGTCTGTCGTCGATCAGACCGATGATCGCCGGAACCAGACTGACCCAGAACAGGAACCGGCCCATGCTCCTGCGGTAGAACTCCCCTCCCTCCCACAGGTAGTACCTGACATTCTCCCATACGATATCGAGACCGATGCTGCCGATCACGAACGCGTCCGACCGGCTGGTGGGCAGCCACGCATTCGCCGCCATGGCGCATACCAGGCTGGTAACCGCCGGCACGCTCAGACGAAGTGCGCCGCGCCAGTCGCGCCGGATCATCGCCGCCAGCACGAGCATCCCCACCGGCGCCAGGAGCAGGACCCCATTGGGCCGGACCCAGTAGCTGTACCAGACGACCAGCCCCAGCAAGATGCCGCCGCCGATGCCGGCCCCGCTGTCCTTCCAGCGCCGGAACAGGAGCAACCCCAGGTAGAAAAAGAACAGGAACGGCAGGTCCGACAGGATCTGGTTGGTGAAGCCGGTCATGAGTGGACTCAATAGCAGCAGCGCGACGGCTCCGGTCGCTTCGGTCCGGCGACCGCCGCGGGCGAGGACCCGATGGCAGACCGCGCCTCCGGCGACGAGGAACGCGATCATCAGGACCTTGAATCCCATCCAGTGGAGTCCGACGGCAGCATAGATCGGCGCCAGGATCAGCGGCAGACCCCATCCGTAGACCACCACCGGATTGTTCTTCACCGTGTATTGGACCCCGAACGCCACGTCGGCGATGTACTGATCGATATTGCTCTCCACCACCGCCCGTGCCTGGCCGAGGTAGACAGTCGCGTCGTTCGACCAGATCTGGCCGCCGCGAAGCATCAGGACGCAGAGAACCAGGCTCAGTGCCAGGACCGGCCAGAGAGGCATTTGAGCCATGAAGTTCCGAACGCGACGTAGCAATGGAATCCGTGAGGTTTGCCAATCCTGGTGTGGCGGGGGAATCTCGCACCATCCTATGGGCTGGAACGGGGCGATACAAGCCGGAGATCGGCGGTCTCCGGCCATGCCCCCCGCCCGGCCCCGAACGAACGAAACCTACCGGGATCCCGCCTCCAACTTGACGAATTCCCGATAATCACGACCATATGAGTAATTATTTACGCCCATGCTTCCCCCAAATCGCGTGGCTCCGAAAGGTGACTGACCATGTCTCTGCAGAAACTCGCCCTCATGACCCTGCTGACGGGTCTCCTGGCCCTACCCGCCCTCGCCCAGTGGGACGGCAAGATGGTCGACGATCCCGACGGCCTCCGCGTCGTCAACACCGAGAACCCCGCCGCCGGCGAGGCTACCCTCGAGACCGAGGAACTGTGGCGCGTGGGCGGCGAGGGCGAGATGCTCATCGGCGTGGTCAGCGAGCTGATCACCGACGACCAGAACACGGTCTACATCCTCGACGGCCAGCTCTCCGAGATTCAGGTCATCGCCGCCGACGGCGAGTGGCTCAGCACCATCGGCCGCGAGGGCGAAGGCCCCGGCGAGTTCCGCAACGGCGGCGACATGTTCTGGATGCCCAACGGCCAGATCGGCGTGACCCAGTTCTGGCCCGGCAAGATCGTGCTCCTGCACCCCGACGGAACGCCGGGCGACAGCTTCTCCCTGCCGCTCACCGACGGCGGCAGCTTCCAGTCGGCCTCGCGCGGCATGGTCACCGAGGGCGGTCTCATTCTCTCGGGCGCCGCCTGGCTGCAGGAGGACGGCGAGCAGTTCCAGCGTGCGTACCTCAAGACCTTCGCCATGGACGGCACCGAGCTGGCCAGCTTCCACGAGACCAAGCGGCCGCAGCAGTTCGGCAACTGGGAGTTCAAGGAAGAGCTGTTCACCGACTTCCAGCGTCGCTGGACCGTGGCTCCCGACGGCCGCGTGGCCGCCGCCCTCTCCTTCGCCGACTACCGCATCCACGTCTGGAACGCCGACGGCTCCCTCGACCGCATCATCGAGCGCCCCGATTTCGAGGCCGTCAAGCGCACCGGTGACGAATCGGCCATGTTCCAGACCATCTACGATCGCATCACTAGCTGGAACCGCGGCTCCACGTTCAAGGTGCAGCCCGTGCATCAGACCATCAGCCAGCTGTTCTTCCGCGAGGACGGCACGCTCTGGGTTCAGAACGCCCAGGACCAGTGGCGCGCCCCCGAGGACCGCTTCACCAGCTACGACGTCTACGATCCCGAGGGCCGGTTCGTGCAGCGCATCCATCTCGACCTCGAGGCCAACGCCGTCGAGGACGGCATCTTTTTCAGCGGCGACCGCCTCTACCTCGTGACTGACCTGCTCGCGGCCGTCATGTCGAGCTTCGGCAGTGGTGACGACAGCGCCGACCCCGAGCCGGTATCGGTGATCACGTACTCGGTGTCGCCCGTGGACGGCGCCATCACCGAGGCCGGCAATTCGAACCGCACTGGAGGCTAGCCATGTCCGACACTCTGCGCACGATCTCCGCCGCCGACCTGAATGCCGCCCTGAACGGCGATCAGCCTCCCCTGGTGATCGACGTCCTGGTGCCGTCGAGCTGGGAAGCCCACCGCCTCGCCGGCGCCCACAACGCCTGCGTCTACGAGGTCGCGTTCGGCGGCAAGGTCGAGGAACTGGCCGCAGACCGGGATACCGCCCTGGTGGTCTACGGATCCAGCGACGCCACCCAAGAGGCCGCGGCCGCAGCCGCCAAGCTGGCGGCCGCCGGCTTTACCGACGTGCGCATCCTCGAGGGTGGCCTCGCCGCCTGGCACGCCGCGGGACTGCCCATCGACGGCGCCGACGAGGAACCCCTACCGTCGCCCGGGCCGCCGGTCCTCACCGATCGGTCGTGGCGAATGGTCACCGAGGATAGCTGGCTGCGCTGGGTGGGCCGCAATCCCAACGGTTTCCATGACGGTGCCGTGGACGTCACCGAGGGCGTGGTCGCCATCGAGAACGGCAAGGTCGGCGGCCACTTCACGGTGGACCCGAAGACCCTGCGGAACTTCGACCTCGAGGGCAGCGAACACCAGCAGGGTCTCATCGGTCATCTCCTGTCGGAGGACTTCATCTTTGCCGACAGGTTTCCGGACGTGGTGTTCACCATAGACACCATCGAGCCCATCGCCGGGGCCGCCACCACCACCGCCACCCACCGGGTGGCCGGTCATCTCGAACTCCGCGGCGTGCGTGCGCCCCTGGAATTCGACGCCACCGTGAGCCATCTGAAGGACGATGCCCGGGCCGTGGAAGCCCACTTCGACCTCGACCGCACCGATTGGGGCTTGATCTACGGCTCGGCCCGATTCTTCGCCCACCTGGGCATGCACATCGTCTACGACGACGTGAGCATCGCCCTGCGGATGGTGATGCGGCCGGTCTGATCTGGATTCCCCGAGGCGTGTCTGTCATGTTGGTCGCATCCCGCACCGGCGGACCGACCAATCTGGGAGGCGTTCATCCATGACCGATCTCACGGGGCCCGTCCTTCGCATCTCAGGTTACGACCTGGTGCTGCCCGACATCGTCCGCGCGCAGGGCTGCGAGCTGTACGATTCCGAGGGACGCCGTTTCGTGGACCTCGAAGCGGGCGTCTGGTGCGCCGCGGTCGGCCACAACCACCCGCGCATCGCCGCCGTCATCGCCGACCGCTTCGCCCGCACGTCCCACGTGGGCTACCGCTTCAGCTGTCCGGGGCTCGACGCCGACGCCGCCGCGATCCTGGAGATCGCCGGCATGCAGGGCGGCCAGTGCGTGCTCCTGAGTTCGGGTAGCGAGGCTGTTGAACTGGCCGTGAAGATGGCCCACCACATCACCGGCCGACCGCTCCAGCTCACCCTCGACCACGCCTACCTCGCGGCCTACGGCACCGCCGGCACGCCCATGGGCGAGGACTGGGTGCGCGTTCCCTGGACCGCCGACGGCGCGGCGTGCGACCTCGACACGCTACCCTGGGACCGCATCGCCTCGTTCGTCTTCGAGCCCGGCACCTCCGGCGGGCTCGTGAAGCTGCCCCCGCGTGCGCTGGTGACCGAGATCGCCGAGCGCGTGCGCACGGCCGGCGGACTGATCGCCGTCGACGAGGTCACCACCGGCATGGGTCGTACCGGCACCTGGCTGGGCGGCGAACACTACGGCCTCGAGCCCGACCTGGTCGCCCTCGGCAAGGGCCTGGGCAACGGCTATCCCGTGAGTGCGGTCGCCATGACTGCCGCCGTGGGCGCGGCCGTACGCGTGGGCGGATTCCACTACGCCCAGTCCCACCAGAACGACCCGGTTGCAGCGGCGGTGGCGGCCGCAGTGATCGACACGATCCGCGAGGAGGACCTTCTCGCGCGCAGTCGCGCCTCCGGAGTGTGGTTGCTGGCGCAACTCGGCGGGCTCGTGAATCGGTACTCCACGCTGGGCGAGGTGCGTGGCCGCGGCCTCATGATCGGGCTCGAGTTCGCCGAGGGCGTGGGTCGCGAAACCCAGGACCGGATTTACGCGAGCCTCGTGGCGCGGGGCTACCTGTGCGGATTCAAACCGGTGGCCAACCTGCTGCGAATCTACCCACCGCTGACCATCGATCGCGATGATCTCGAGGGACTGGTCGTGGCGCTGGACGACACCCTGGCCGAGTGCGAGGCATCGTGAACCGCACCACGGGCATGGTCGGTCTCGGATTGATCGCCGGCACAGCATTCTTCGCCGCCAGCGACGTCGCCGTACGCGGGCTCTGGCCGCCCGTGGTCGCGCTGGCCGTGATCCTGCTCACGCGGCGCGCTCTGGTCGGCCTGCTCATCGGCGCCTTCGCCGGCGCAATCCTGCTGGCCGGTGGCGATCCCTGGCGAGCCTACCTCGCCCTCTTCGCCGACCACCTCGCCCCCAACCTCACCAGCCCCTGGAAGACCGGCGCCGTGGCCTTCACGCTCATCCTCGGTGGTTTCGCCGCCGTGCTCGACGCCGGCGGCGGCTTCGCCACCCTGCTGCGCCGCCTGGCTCCTCCCGGCCGCGACGCCGGTCGCCGCTTCCAGCTCGCCGCCGTCGGCCTGGGCCTCCTCTGCTTCTTCGACGGCCTCGCCAACAGCATGATGGTGGGCCGCGTGGGCCGTCGTCTGGCCGACCGCTGCGGCGTGTCGCGGGTGAAGCTGGGCTACATCGTCGACTCGACCTCGTCGGCCGTGGCCTGCGTGGCATTGGTGTCGACGTGGATCGCCTTTCAGCTGTCCATGATCGAGTCGGCGTTCGCGACCGCAGGTCACGAGGTGAACCCTTACGCGGTGTTCCTGCGATCGCTGCCCTACAACTTCCATTGTTGGTTCACCCTGGTGCTGGTCGGGCTGGCCTCGTGGTGGCGATTCGAGCCGGGAGCGATGCGAGGCTTCGAGACCGCGGCCAGGGCGGCGCGGCGCGAGATCGACGCCGACGCCGGCACCGAAAGGATCAGCGGCAAGGCCGCGTCGGCGCTGGTGCCGCTGGGCGTGCTGCTGGCAGCCTTCGTGGTGGGCTTCGTGGTGCTGGGAACCAGCGGCCCCATCTTCCCGTTGAGCCGCGATCGCGTCGTGGCCGCGTTCGGATCAGACGCCGGGCCCCTGGCCATGGTGGTGGCGGGCCTGGTGGCGACGCTGGCCGCGACATTGCTCTTCCCGCCTCGCGCCGACGGACGCCGGACCGATGCCGCCGCAGCGTTCGGCCGCGGCCTGCGGGCCATGATCGCGCCGGTGTTCATCCTGGTGGCCGCCTGGATTCTGGGCAGCGTGGTGGCCGACCTGGGCACGGCCGACCTGCTCGCCGGCCTGGCGATGCAAGCGGGCGCCGTGTGGCTACTGCCGGTGGCCACCTTCGTCACCGGGGCGCTGGTGTCCTTCGCCACCGGCACGTCGTGGGGCACCATGGGATTGCTGTTCCCGCTGATGGTTCCCGCGGCCGCTGCGGCCGGCGCCGACCTGAGCCTGCTCGACGTGGTGGTGGCCGCCGTGTTCAGCGGCGCCGTGTTCGGCGACCACTGCTCCCCCTTCTCCGACACCACCATCGTCACCAGCATCGCCTGCGAGATCGAGCCCCACGATCACGTGCGCACGCAGCTGCCCTACGCGCTGATCGCGGCAACGGTAGCCGCCGCGGTGGGCTTCGTGCCGGCGGGGCTGGGAGTGCCGGCATGGGTGTCGCTGACGCTCGGCGTGGCAGGGCTGGTGGTGCTGGCGCGGTGGCGGTCGCGGCCCTAGCGGAACAGGTCCTTCACCGCACTCCAGCTGCGTTCGTGAACCGGCGATTCCTGGCAGCCCATGGCCGCACAGCCCTCGCCCAGCGCACCCATCCGTTCCAGGCAGACCGCGGGGCCTACACCGGGCAAACACCACGAGTCGGCGGACAGATGAAGGTCGTCGGCGTCGAGGTCGCAGAAGCAGGGGTCGACTTGCAGATTGGGCTCGCCGCGTCCCTGAGGGGCGAGGACCAGGCCGGGCTCCCAGTTGGCGTAGAGATTGCTGCAGTAGGCCGCGGCCATGCCAAGGTGATCCGGGCCCGAGGTGACCTCTACGAGGTCGTTGAAGGCCATGATGCTGCGGCGCATCTCCAGGTTTCCCCAGCCGACCTTGAGCACACCGGTCCCGTGGCCGGAGCCGGTATTGTGGACGAGGGTGCACTGGTCCAGCACCAACCCGGGTTCGCCGGTGTAGGCCACGGCCACGGCTGCCCCCCAGCCCTCGGCGTGATTGCGGAGGAACACGCAGCGCTGGATCTTGATGGTGTCGAAGTTCCGGAGACGAATCGCGCCACCTTCGCCGCCGCCGCTGTTCTCCTCGAACCAGCAATCGCGGACGACGACCCCGGTGCCGCCGCCGAAGACAGAGAGTCCTCCGGCTGCCTGCCAGCCGCATGCGTTCTGCCGGAATATGCAGTGCTCGATGGTCAGGTCGTGGACGCTCCGGCAAGTCAGCGCGCCGGAGTCGGCGTGGGCGAAGGTCAGGTGGGCGATGCGCGTGGGGTCGACGGCATCGAGGGTGGTCACGGTCATGATCCGACCCTTGTTCTGTCCGTCGATGATCACTGCGTCCGCGTCGCCGGCGCCGCCGCGCAAGGTGATGCCGGGCTTCATCTGGAGGTCGATCTCGTGGTAGGTTCCGGCGGCGAGTTCGACTACGTCGCCCACCAGCGCCGAGTCGATACCGGCCTGGATGGTGGGTGCGTCGTCGGGGACGTGCCAGGTGCGGGCGTGGGCCGCGACGGCAACGGTCAACAGTAGGGCGAAGACGGCGCAGAATCGAAACTCGGCGTGAACCACATCCAAACCCCCAGAACGATGAACCAACGGGCAGGATCAAGATGATACCACGAATTCGATATGTCGCTCAAATTCCCGTCATGAGGGCCCTGGTCTTGACGGCGATCACGTTGGCTGCGGCCCTCGCCGGCTGCGGCGGCGACCCCGCCACCGACAAGGTCGTCCTCACCGCCCGCGCCGTCCTCCCGGCCGACACCTTCGTCGAAGGTCCGCCGGTAGGCACCGCGCTCGAAGGCCCGATCAACGGTCGCGAGACGCCCTTCGCGTCGCCACCGGTCCAGGGATTCAGCTCCCTGGTGCACCTCGGCGGCCTGTCCTGGGGCGCGCTTCAGGACAACGGATTCGGTTCGGCCGCCAACAGCGGCGACTATCCGCTGCACGTCTTCCTGCTCCGCGTCGACCTCGACGCCGGCAGCGTGGACGGCGTGATCGCCGTGCCGCTCACCGACCCCGAGGGTCGGCTGGGCTTCCCGCTCACCGCTGCCAATGACGCCGGGCAGCTCCACGGCGCCGACCTCGACCCCGAATCCATGGCCCGCCTCGACGACGGCACCATCTGGATCGGCGAGGAGTTCGGCCCCTTCCTGGTGCAAATCGACCTCGAAGGCCACGTGCGCCAGACGGCGATCGACGTGCCGGTGCCCGCACCGCTGCGCGAGTATGCCCGCGGGCTCGACATCTACCGCTCGCCCGACCATCCGGACCTGCGCGGCCTCGCCGACGAGGAACGCGACCGGCTCTCCAACCTCGCCGGCAGCGGCGGTATCGAGGGCCTGGCGCGCACGCCCGACGGCCTGCGCCTCTTCGCCGCCGTGGAGAAACCCCTGCGCGACGACCCGGTGCGCTACCGCCGCGCCATCCTCGAGTTCGACGCCGAGGCGGTCGGCTTCACCGGCCGCCACTGGTTCTATCGCACCGACCT
>PIVY01000574.1 GCA_003353795.1 bacterium | reverse complement strand
TTCCGGCGGAGGTTGTCGAGGGGACGATTCGTCGGTATCGGGAGGCAGGTGATCGGCTGGCGCGGTGAGTTGAAGGCGGATCATGGCCACGCCGAGGCGCCGCGATGGCACCCGGCCGTGACCATAGCGGTGACCACGGCACCGGCACCCGTCACGGTAAAGAGGTTTACTGCTTCTCGAGGTTGACGCGCTTTGCTTCTCTTTCGGCGGCGACACCGGCGAGCCATGTGCGATGGGCCGGCATGCCGGGCGGCTCGGGGAAGAGGATATCGAAGGGCTGGCCTGCGCCCTGGGCGACCTGCTGGTCGATGTTGGGCTTCCAGGCGGCGAACAGGAAGTCGTAGGCGAACTGCTGGAGGTCGGCGGGTGCCCGCATGTACATACCCGAGGCCTCGTCGACCTGCATGAGCTGGATGGTGCGAGCGAACATGTCGCCGGCGACGATGCGGAAGTCTGGGTCGAGGACGCCGGTTCTGGTATCTCCGGCGCCGGCGACGATGTCACGGACCTGGGTGTCGAAGTAGTAGGCGTGGGCCTGCTTGGCCCACTGGAAGTTTGTGTCGAAGAGCTCGTTGTCGCCGCCGAGGAGGCCTCCGACGTATGCGCCCTGCAGGGCGCCGACGACCTCGGAGACGAGGACGTAGGGTGAACGGATCCGGTCTTCCTGGAGCTCGATGAGGACGAAGTCGTCGAGCGTCTGGATGACATCGACTTGGAAGAACCTGTCATGGATATTCTGCCCGGGGTAGCTGCCGAGTTGGTGGTAGTACTCGCGGGCGACGTCCTTCTGGCCTCTGCGGT
>PIVY01000573.1 GCA_003353795.1 bacterium | reverse complement strand
GCGCCGCCGGTGCCACCCTGGTTGCCGATGATGGCGTTGTCGTCGAAGCGAGCGTCGGTCGCTCCGGCGATCCATGCCGCCCCACCGGAACCCTGTGCGATGTTCCCGGCGAAGACCGTGGCGGTGATGGTCAGGCCCCCGGGGATGGCGTCGCCTTCGAAGTACAGGGCGCCGCCGTCGCCGTTGGTGGCGTTGTTGTTGATGAATGTGGCGCCGTCGACCAACAGGGTCGAGCTCCCGCTCAGATAGATCCCTCCGCCGGTGGTGCCGCTGCAGCCCTGAAACTCGGAGCCGGTGATCGTGGTGTCGACGTCTTCGAGGTAGAGCGCCCCACCCGCGTTCGTAGCACTGGAGGAGTCGAAGGTGGCCTGATCGATGGTGAGGAAGTTCCCGCCGTTGATTGCATAGATATCCCCGCCCGACTGCGCCGTGTTGTCACTGAACCCCGTCCCGTGCAGGGTGAGGGTCCCGCCCATCATGGCGATCGCGCCGCCCTCGCCAGGGGTCATGTTGTCGGTGAAGGATCCTCCCACGATATCGACCGTCGACCCGCCCTCGATGTAGAGCGCGCCAGCCCGGCCATCGGATGTGTTGAAGACGAAGTCGGTGTTGGTGAGGGTGAGCTGGGCGCCAGACTCGACGGCGATGGCGCCCTCGTTGGTGGCGATGTTGTTGGCAAAGAGGCTGTTGTCGATGGTCACGACCGCCGAAGACCCAACGTAGATGGCGGCCCCGCTTCCGGAGTAGCCTTCGTCGAAGATGCTGGAGTCGATGGTCACGACTCCGCTGCGGGCCTCGATG
>PIVY01000572.1 GCA_003353795.1 bacterium | reverse complement strand
AGCCTTGCCCTGATGGGGACCTGGGTGATGGGAATGACGATCTACCGGACGTTCTATCTTGGCCTGCCCGATGATTTGGTGATGGGCGGTGTCGGCGCGCTGGCCTTCATCGCCAATGTCGCTTCTGCCTTGCTGTTGCTGCGGTTCCGTGACGGCGACGCCAATGTCCGCTCCGTCTGGCTGTGCAGCCGCAACGACGCCATCGGCAACGTCGCCGTGGTGATTGCCGCCGGCGCGGTATACTGGACCAACACCGGCTGGCCGGATGTTGTGGTTGCAGCAATCATGGCCGGGCTGTTCCTGTGGTCGGCCGTGCAGATTATCCGCCAGAGTCTGGACGAGTTGCGCGCCGAACAGTCGGCAAAGATCAGGCCGGAGATTTCCCCGAAGACCGCGACGATCGGTGTTCGCGAACAATAATCACCAGCCCGGCACCAACGATCAGAAGAACGCCCGGGAAAATTTTCTCGACCGGCCATTCGCTGAACACCACCCAGCCGATCAGCAGCGCCGACAGCACGCCGAGATATTCGAACGGGGCGAGCAGCGACGCCGTTGTCCGCCGGTAGGCCAGGGTCAGGGAATAAACCCCGAAACCCCCAAAACCGCCTAGTAGCAGGGCCAGTCCGAGGTCGCTCAGGATGGCCGCCGGGGTCGCCGCCGGCCAGACCGGTTCCGCTGTTGTCGCGAGCAGGATCAGACTGCCGGCGATCGCCCCGATCTGTGCGTAGAGGTTGATCGTCGCATGCGAGGCCGAACGGTCAAACTTGCGCGTCAGGACCAGCGAGTTGGCATAAAAGA
>PIVY01000571.1 GCA_003353795.1 bacterium | reverse complement strand
AACGACGACGGCCCCGCCTCCCTGATCGGAGCGCGGGGCCGTGTCGTGTCGGTCGCCAGACCCGCTGGGGGTCAGATCTCGAGCAACTCGTCGTCTTCGAGCGGAATGACGTCCTCGTAGCTGTTCGACGCCGCGGGCTCCGGCGCCGCAGCGGCGGCCGGGGCGGCCTCGGTTTGCCACGACGACCTCGGCTGACTCATGACCGCTGCCACCGCGGCGGCCTCGGCAGCCGGCACCGCATCGGCGGGCGCGTGCACGCCGCCTTGACCGCCAACGGCCAGGGCCACGAGATCGTCCCCGTAGATGTTCATGTGGTCCGCCTGCGCCGTCAACTCGTGCGACGCCCCCGCCGATTCCTCGGCGTTGGCGGCCGTATGCTGGATCGACTGATCCATCATGCCGACGGCGGAGTTGAGCTGGTCGACACCCTGGGCCTGCTGCTGCGAGGCCCGCGCGATCTGCTCCATCATCTGCGACACCCTGGCGGCGTTCTCGGTCACCTGGGTGAAGGCCTGGTTGGCCTGATCGACCTGCACCGCGCCCTCACGCACCTTCTCGAGCGTGCGGCTGATGAGCGCGCCGGTGTCGCTGGCCTCGTTGGACGACCGGGTCGCGAGGTTACGCACTTCCTCGGCCACCACGGCGAAGCCCTTGCCGGCGTCGCCGGCCCGGGCCGCCTCCACCGCCGCGTTCAACGCCAGCAGGTTGGTCTGGAATGCGATCTCGTCGATGGTCTTGATGATCTTCGACGTCTCGTCACTCGTGACCTTGATCTGCTCCATGGCCTCGCCCAGATGAGCCA
>PIVY01000570.1 GCA_003353795.1 bacterium | reverse complement strand
CCGCTGCACCCTCTCATCCGACCCAGACCGTGGCTCGGAGCTCGAGTAGGCGCCCACCTCGAACCCGCCAAACAGCTCCGCATAGAGGATAGGCCGCATTAAACCACCCTGGATACCGAAGGCGCCTCCATCCAAATCCCGCAGCCACGAAAACCCGGCGAGGATAGCCCTCCGGCCATCGAAAACAGTCGAAGTCGGCCCTCCGCAGGGAGCAAATCAGCGCCAGAGAGCATCACCTCGGCAACCAGCCGCACCTCACCGTGGCCCGCCGAGCGAGCCACCTACGCCGGAGGCGCCGCGCGGGCCAGGACAGGCGGCCCACGAGCGGAGCGGTCGAGACCCCGCAAGATCTTCGACGTCGCTGGCGGCCCGACGACGACCGTCCTGAGCTTCATCGGCTCCTGGCAGTGGGGGCAAAGCCAACCGTCGATGCCGAAAGTACGCCACAGCAGCGAGGACCAGGTCCGCCATCGGCCTGGGCGACTCGCGCGGCGCTCCGGCCTTGCCAGGGGCTCGCCGGTATCGGTCGGGCTGACCTCGGCTGGCGGAGCAGGGACGACCTTGGGGCGCAACGCCGCGTTCGGCCCCAGGACGCCGTGATAGAAGACGGTGTTCTTCTGAGGAGGTGGGACGAGCGCGGCCAGGCGGGCAACAAACTCGGCGGGCGTGAACACCTTGGCCACCGTGCCATCGCTCCACGCCCGCTTCATGTTGAGAACCACGAGGCCATCGGGTCGGCGCTCGAGGCGTGACTTGGCCAGCGCAGGACGGCAGAGGTATCTCGCCAGCTGCTCCAGTCCGATC
>PIVY01000569.1 GCA_003353795.1 bacterium | reverse complement strand
GCTCATCGACGGCGAAGTCAACGGGGATCGATTGGGCGTATCTGTCGCAGGCGTCGGTGATTTGAATGGTGACGGCAATTTCGACTTCATGGTCGGTAGCAGCCGTAATGATGCCGGCGGCGCATCCAGCGACGACAATGGCCGAGGATATGTATTCCTTGGCGCCAACCCATTGCCCTCCACCGCTGATCCTTCCGCTGCCGACCTGATCTTTACTGGACCCGTGGCCGGTGATTTCCTTGGCTGGGCCGTTGGCGCAGCCGGCGATTTTGACGGCGATACTTTCGCTGATGTTTTTGCGGGAGCCCCGGGTCACAGCAGCGATACGGGCCAGGCCTTCGTCTATGCCGTGACACCAGCGGCCTTGACCATACCCATGCTCTCAGCTGAGCCGACCTATACCATCGGCACGGCCAACACCCTGACCTGGAGTGACGAATCGGCCAGCGGAGCCACCGAGTACGAGATCGAGCGGGCCGACGACGCCGGTTTCACCACTAATGTGGTCTCCAGTGGTGCGGTCGCCCTTCTCACACACGAATTCACCGGGCTGGCGGACGGTCAGATATACTTCTACCGCGTCCGCTCCGGCGACACTGTCGACAACTCCGATTGGTCCGCGAGTGAGAGTTCTACCCAGGACGCCTCACCGCCGGTATCGTCAGCAGGACCCCTGGGGGCCACCCAAGCCACAGCGTCATTCGACGTTCCCTACAGCGCCACCGACGCCACCAGCGGTGTCGCCTCGGTGGACCTGTTCTTCCAGGTGGACGGCGGCGGCTATTCCAGCTTCGGCACCTTCACC
>PIVY01000138.1 GCA_003353795.1 bacterium | reverse complement strand
CTCGGCCTACTACACCAAGATCTACCTCTACGACGAGAACCTCGCGCTCGTCGCCTGCAACGACGATTTCTACTCCGACTACACCTCGCTGCTGGAGAACGTGCCGTTGATGGGCGGCGTGCAGTACTTCCTGGTGATCGACGGCTATGGCGGGGGATGGGGCGACTACCTGTTGAACATCCGCGAGTTCGAGCCGTGTGTCCTCGACTGCCCGGCCGGGGCACACGTGGAGGGCGAACCTCCGCTGGAGAACGACTACGTCGACGACTGGAACGGCGGCTGCAACACCGATCCGGTGAGCGGTCCGTTCCAGCCGCTGATGGGCGGCGAATTCTGCGGCGTGAGCGGATTCTACCTGGCCAATGGCGGCAACATGCGCGACACCGACTGGTTCCGTTTGTCCATGGGCTACCAGGGCTTCATCGAGTTCAGCGGCGATGCCGAACTGGCCACGTACATGTTCGAGCTCGGTCCACTGGACTGCGGCAGTGTGGGCGTGCTCCAGAACGTCATCATCGGTCCATGCCAGCCCGGCACCATGGTCGTCACGGGGACCCCGGGCTCGGAGGTCTGGTTCTGGGTCGGACCGACCACGTTCGCCAGTCCGGACGGGTCCGACGTCTACGAATACGACTATGTTATCTATACCTACGACGGCGGCTGAATTGCCGTCGAAAATCACTCCTGGACGGATGTGAAAAACCTGTTCGACTAGCCCGGAGGCGCCGCCGATGTTGCGACTGGCCGCCATGCTCCTGCTCGCCATGGCGGCCACCGTCGCCGGCGCCGCCGATCTCAACGTCATGTCCTTCAACATCCGCTACGGCCTGGCCGACGACGGCGAAGACTCGTGGCCGGCCCGCCGCGACTACGTGATCGCGACCATCACCGCTGCCGACCCCGATCTCCTCGGCACCCAGGAATGCCTCGACTTCCAGCGCGACTACCTCGCCGAGGCGCTCCCCGGCTACACCGTGATCGGCGTTGGCCGCGACGACGGCGCCGAGGCCGGCGAGATGTGCGCCTGCGTCTACCGCACCGACCGCTTCACCCTGATCGACCAGGGCACCTTCTGGCTCAGCGAGACTCCCGACGTGGTGGCATCGCGCGGCTGGGACGCGGCGCTGCATCGCATCGCTACCTGGCTGCGTCTGCGAGACACTGCGACCGACACGGAACTCCTCTGGCTCAACACCCACTTCGACCACGTCGGTGAGCAGGCGCGCCTCGAATCGCTGTCCCTGCTCCACCGCTGGCTGAGCGAGCACCAGGGCGCCGCCGCGCTCGTGGTCACCGGCGACTTCAACCTGGACGCCGCCTCGGCCGAAGGCGCGCACCAGTCGCGCCTGCTCGGCGACATCCTCGTCGACACGTGGAGCGTGGTGCACGGCGACGAGGAACCGACAGTCGGCACCTTCAACGGCTTCGACAAGCATCCGCGACCCGGCCGCATCGACTGGATCCTCGTCTCGCCGGACCTGGACGTGAAGAGGGCCAGCGTCGTCCGCACGCAGTACGGAGGTCGCTGGCCCTCGGATCACTGTCCGGTGACGGCTGTGATCGGGTCCGACTAGTCGATCTGCATGGTCAGGAACTTCAGTTCCCGTTCCCGCTCCACCTGGAAGACCGCGGCGTCGCCGTAGCCCAGTTCCTTCACGTACTGGCGCAGTTCCTTGAGGTCGTTCACCGACCGGCCGTTGAGGCTGTAGATGACGTCGCCGGGCAGCAGATTCTGGCCGAGCACCGAGGCGTCGGCCGTGGGCGCGGCCACGATGACGCCCTTGTTGTGGCGCAGGGGCGGCAGCAGACGCTTGGTCTCGTCGTCGAGGTCGAGGGCCAGGATGCCGAGGCGCCGGATCAGGTTGTTCTGCGGCGTCACCAGGTCGAAGAAGCGCAGCGACGGCTCGGGGCGCTCCATGACCTTGACCTGCATGGTCTGCTTCTTCCCACCGCGCAGGATCTCCAGGGTGATCGACTGGTCGACGGGCTTGCCATAGAGGTTCACATTGAACTGACGCGCGTTCTCCATGGGCTTGCCGTCGAGGGAGAGCAAGATGTCGCCGATGCGCAGGCCGGCCGAGTCGCCGGGGCCCTTGGGATAGACGTCGCTCAGGATCACGCCGTAGTCCTGGGCGAGACCGAGGCCGGTGGCCATCCACGGGTTGATGGTCTGGGCCGACACGAAGATCGTGCCGCGACGCACCCGACCGAAGGCGCGAAGCTGTTCGTAGACGCTGCTCACGATGTTGCTGGGAGCCGCGAAGCTCAGGCCCTCGTACCCGCCGCTCTGGGTGAAGATCAGGGTGTTGATGCCCACGACCTCGCCGGTGGCCGTCACCAGCGGGCCGCCGCTGTTGCCGGGGTTCACCGCGGCGTCGGTCTGGATGTAGATCATGGGCGACTCGCTCTCGAGCTGCCGCGCCTTGGCCGAGACCACGCCCATGCTCATGGAGTTGGTCAGGCCGAGAGGGCTGCCGAAGGCGAAGACCATCTGGCCCTGGAACAGCTGGTCGGAGTTGCCCAGCTTGAGGTACGGCAGGTCCTTGGAGTTCTCGATCTTCAGAACCGCGAGGTCGGTTTCGCGATCCACGCCAATGATGCGCGCGCCCACGAGCAGGCCGCGGTCGTCCATGATGGACTCGCCCTCGGAGCGGCCACTCAGCTGCGGCGAGAGCAGCACCTGCACCTTGCGGGCACCGTCGACCACATGGGCGTTGGTGACGATGAAGCCCTTGGGGTCGAGGATCACGCCCGAGCCCGAGCTGCGCTGGGTGCCGAAGGTGGCCACCTGGCCCTGCGCGTTGGCCACCGGTCCGTAGGCCGCCGTGAAGATCTGCACCACGCAGGGATTGACGGTGTCCGAGACCGCACGCATGCGTTGGCTGAGGCGATTGAAGAGTATATCCTCGTCCGCATCCTGGGCCAACGAGGGGGCGGCGAGGCCGCAGGCGAGGCTGAGCATGGCGGCGGCGAGCACGGCGGCTCGCAGCGAGGCGTGGATCTGCATGATGAGGTCTCCTGGTATCGGCGTGGGGCCAGCCGGGTTCCGGGTTCCGGGTTCGTCGAATCGTGCCCAGGATACCAGGATTCGCGATCCCGGCCAGTCTTGAAACCGCAGCGACGGGAGCGACCGACCCGTTCGTTCAGGCGTCCGTGGTCTGCAGGGTCAGCAACTTGTGACCCTCGAGCTCGCTGATGAAGGTGTTCAGGTCGGTCTTGGCCCGATCGAGATCCACCTCGTACTCGTGACAGAGGATGTCGAGGATGTCCTGAAGAGTGTGGTTTCCATCCATCTGCCGCCAGATGAAGCTTCCCACCGCGTTGAGGCTCAGGACCTCTCGGCCGGATTCGGCCAGGAAGACCATCTCGTCGCCGGCTTCTCGAACGCGGAAATCGTTGCTGGGAACGGGGACGGCTTGCAGGTCCAGCATGTCAACCTCGCGGGACTCGGCCCAGATTTTCGGTGAGTACCGGCCAGAAGCCGGCGTCCGGGGTGAACATGAGTCGCCGGACCTCGGTGGATGTTACGATCCGCGTGCCGAGGTCGAGCATGGTCTGGGGCGTCTGGTCGGTGGCGATCTCGTCCAGACCCACAGGCGGGGCGATCTGAGTGGACACCGCGCCGATGGCCTCGCCGGCGCCCACGGTCTCGAGCGCATGGACGTGACTCTTGCCTAGCAAGAGCAGGGCCCGCAACGGCGCCGCACCGGGCTGCTTGTCGCGGAAGTGTCCGTTGAAGGGCGTGCCGACGAGGCGGAGACCGTCGGGGTGGAACTCCACGAGGTTCATCTCGTCGTTGAGCACGGTGTGGTCGCCGCTCAGGCGGGCCACGGTGGACTTGCCGGCCTCCGAGGGGCCCACGAAGATATAGCCCGCGCCGTCGGCGATCACGCCGGAGCTGTGCACCAGGCAGGCGTCGTAGCCGGCGCGCCGGCAGGCCGAATGGAACGCCTGGTAAAGGATCTGCTCAAAGACCCGGGTCATCAGACCGTTGGTCAGCAGGGTCTTGACGCGGAGTTCGCCGGTGCCGCTCTGGGGGTCGTAGTGGCCGGCGATGAGGTCGTCGGCGATGTCGAACGCGCCGTCCTGCACGGTCTTGTGGAGGATGAGCGAGTTGGGGACGGCGGGATTCTCCGTGTGGGGCACCAGGATCAGGTCCAGGTGGACGTGCGGATCTGCGGGGTCGCTGGCCTGGGCGAAGTACTCCGCCATGGACCGCGCGAACACCGCATCCGGGCACGTGAGTGCGATCACGGCCTCGCCTACGCGGAGTCGGTATTCCCTCTCTTCAGCCATCGCCGTACCTTTCGTGCTGGTCTTGCCAGCAGAGAGTACACGTACCGGTCCAGACTGCCCCGGGCCTCGCGCCGCGCTTGCCAGCGAGTGTCGTCGTCGTTCAGCCGGCGGACCTCGCCCTCGGCCGCGTGAATGGCCACCACGCGCCCCAGGATCGACCCGGCGCGCAGGAAGCCGGCGGGCGAGTAGCCGTCTCCCCTCTGCAGGAACCAGCCCAGGGGGGCGTCCCCCGAGCCGAAGATCAGGCGGTGAACCACCAGGCGGTCGTCTTGCCGGAACACCACAACGTCGCCGACCCGGCACGAGTTCCCGGCCACGCGGGCGACCTCGATGCGCGCGCCCACGGGCAACAGGGGCAGCATGCTGCCGCTCTGGACGGTGAGCAGCACGGTCTCCCCGGGTGCCAGGTCCCCCTGCACCAGTCGCCACTGTCCGGCGGCTTCGTCGATGCGGGGTTGGTCGTCGTTCAAGGGGTCAACTCCGGCTCATTCCAGCCGATCATGGTCGGGTATCCGTTTTACCTGGCGACTACCTGAAGATTCCATCATAATCATGACAGTGACAAGGAGGTTCTGCGCCGCATGCACGCTCTCGCACCCGAGACCGAATACCTCTGTGACCTGGCTCGCGCGTGGGCCAGTGGGATCCAGGGCACCGTTCCCCCGGTGGCTTCGCTCGATGAGGACCGCTTCGTGCGGCTCCTCTCCGGGCAACCGGCCATGCAGACCATCGTTCGCTACCTGGATCGGTCGATCCTGCCGGACGCCGAGCGACCGCGCCTGGACCGTGCCGTGGAGATCTCCCGCCGTCGCACCACCATGATGCTGCTCGAACTGGACCGCGTATTGCCGGCGCTGGCGGAGAACGGTTGCCGTCCGGTGGTGCTCAAGGGGGCCGCGCTGGCGCTCACGGTCTACGACACACCCGAGGACCGCTGGTTCGTGGACCTCGACCTGCTCGTGAAGCCCGAAGAGACCGAAGCGGTCTACGACGTGCTCGATCGCCTGGGCTACCGGTTCTCGGAGCAACCGCGGGCCCAGCGATACTACGAGAAGTATCATTTCCACCGGATCCTGATGAGCAACCAGGGCGTGTGCATCGAGGTGCACTGGGCGGTGACCATGCCGCGGTCGGTCTACCGGTTCGACCTCGACGCCATGCGCAGCGGGGCCAGCGAGGTATCGCTGGGGGCCGGGACGTTGCTCGCGCCCCACGCGGTCGATCAGATCCTGCACGGGGTGCTGCAGAGCATTCCCTGCGGCTACAGCGACCTGAGACGGATCCTCGACCTGCACCGGCTGGACGCGGCCATCGATGATGCCGACCTCAACGACCTGTGCGAGCGGGCCGTCCAGTCGAACCTGTCCATCGGCCTCTGGCTGCAGTACCGCCTCCGCGAGACCATCCTCGGTCACGACATGCCGGACGTGGTGGCGCAGACGTGCCGCCCGTCGCCCACGGTGATGCGGATCCTGGAGCACCTCGAACTGACCTCGGGATGCCTCGAGAAACGGGCGGCCTACACCCATGGCTACTCGCAGATGCTGCACTGGCTCTGCACGCCGCCGGGACGACGGTCGCGGGAGCTGCGGCGCTACGTGCTGCCCACCGAGGAGATGCGTCTGCAGGCCGAGCTGGACTCGGGCCGCCGCATGACGCCGCTGGCCGCGGCCCAGCTCGTGATCCAGCGCATGATCGTGACGGGACGCCTGGCCGGGCACCTGGCCAGGGCAGCGGCCTTCTAGAACGCGCTCGCGGCGTCGATGATCTCGTCGCGGGCGCCATCCCTGACCGCGTACTGGAAGCCGGGTTGAACGGCGAAGGCGCCGATGCGGCCGCGGGGGTCCAGGGCGAGGTAGCCCACCTGGGTCTCGCCGGGATCGTCGCCCAGCGATCGGACGATCCTCTCGACCGCCTCGGTGCACGCGTCCTGCGGCGACCGGCCCTGCCGCATCAACTCCACCACCAGGAAACTGCCCAGGGTGCGCATGACGAACTCGCCGTGGCCGGTGGCCGTGGCGCAGCCGATCTCGCCGTCCACGTAGAGGGCGGCGCCGATGATGGGCGAGTCGCCCACGCGTCCGTGCAGCTTGAAGGCCATGCCGCTGGTGGTGCAGGCGCCGGCGAGATGGGCGTCCTGGTCGACGGCGAGGATGCCGAGGGTGTCGTGTCGTTCGGCATTGGCCGTGGGCTCGTATCGCGCCTCCTTGCGCCACTCGTTCCACGCGTTGCGGGCGTCGTCGGTGAGCAGGTCGCGCGTCGTGAATCCCTGCTCGGCGGCGAACTGCGCGGCGCCGGCGCCGGCCAGCATGACGTGCGGCGTTTCCTCCATGACCTTGCGCGCCACCGACACGGGGTGCTCGTAGCCCTCGAGGAAGCACACGCTGCCGGCCCGGCCCGCGTGGTCCATGACGCAGGCGTCGAGGGTGACGTGACCGTCGCGATCGGGCAGACCGCCGAGGCCCACGGTCCGGTTGGCCGGGTCCGATTCCGGGACGCGGGCTCCCTGCTCCACGGCGTCGAGGGCGGCGCCTCCGGGTGCGAGCAGATTCCAGGCAGCGGCGTTGGCGGCCTGGCCGAAGCTCCAGGTGCTGACCACCAGGGGACGACCCGTGGATTCCGATTCGCGTTGCTGGGCAGCGGCGTGCGCCACGGTCTTGCCTCCGGTGGTGAGGGCGGCGCCGGCCAGGGCGCACGAGGTGAGGAACTCGCGACGGGTGGTCATGCCGGTTCTCCTGCGAAAGCGATCTCCACGGTGACGATGCGATGGGGAAGCAGGGTCAACGCCACTTCCGTGGTTGAGCCGCCCGCGTCCGTCAGCTCCTCCTGCCGTTCCTCGAGGAGATCGCAGAGCCATGCGTTGGCAACGGGCAAGGGTGTGCGAAGGATTTCCCGCTGGGCCTCGCTGGTCTGGTTCCAGAGGCGGACCACGAGGGTGTCGCGCGTGGGGTGCTTGCGGATGGCACTCACGGCCACCTCGGGGTTGCCCACCTCGACGAGCGTACCGCCGGGTGTCGCGCCGGCCGCCACGCCCTGCCGCGTGGGCACCGGGTCGAGGAACTCGCGGCAACGGCGACGGAGGTCGGTCGTGCCGCTGGTGAGCGGCGCCAGGGCGTAACGGAACTCCCGGTCGCCCGGGCACTGGGCCTCGGGCGTGGCGATGGTCGGGCCGGCGTTGGTGTTGCGACGGGTGGGGAAGTCGTCTCGCGAGAGCCAGCCCACGGCGCGCAGGAGGGTGAGCTGCAGGGTGGCGGTCTGGTCGGTGGGCTCGCAGCGCGGCGCGATCTCGGGGAGGCCGGCAGCGATGACCGCCAGACCGCGTCCGCCCGCGTCGGCGATGGCGGTGAAATCCTGCTGCGGGTAGGTGCCGGGATGGGGCTGGACCCAGTCGGCGCCGCGTGGCGGTTGCAGCGGTCGCGGTACCAGGTGGAACTGACCGTCGCTGGTGACCGTGTCGGTGCGCACGCCGGTGGGGAACCAGGCGCGGAGGCGGTGATCCTCGGCGTGGTTGGTGAAGCGCGTGGTGACCTCGGCGATGTCGGCGCCGGCGGTGAGGCGGACGGTGACCTCGACGGGGCACGCGACGGTGTCGGAGGTGCGGGCGGTGCGGTCGATGGTGAGGCTTCGCGGCAGCTCGAAGTTCAGGCGCGCGCGGAGGCTGGCGGCGAGGCCGGTGTCCTCGATGAGCTCGACCGTGCCGACCGCGTCGTCGGCGAAGAGGGTCTGGGTGTCGCGGCAGTGCGACCAGTCGTACTCGTCGCCGGCGTCCTCGGTGTCCTCGAGGCGGTTCAGACCGGTGAACTCGAGGCCGCTGTACTTGTCGACCAGGTCGATGGTGCCGTTGCCGTGGAGGGTGACGCGCAGCCGGCCGTTCTCGAGGACCGGGCCGTCGGCGCGGACGAGTTCGCCGACTTCCAGGGTCGCCGTTTCGGTCTCGGGTGCCCGGTCGGTGAGGTGGAAGACGGCGTGGCCGCACGGCGGCAGGTCGCGGGCCAGGAACTGGATCTCCACGAAGCAGTCGACCAGGTCGGTGTCCTTGTCGGCGTCGGTCTTGATGATGCGGTCGGCGAAGGTGTCGAGGTAGGTCTCGAGGCGGGTGCGCTGATCGTCGGCGTAGAGCTCGCTGCGGTAGTCGATGCCCCAGAAGCGCTGGAGGAAGCGGCGGCTGCGGATGACGCAGGGGACGCGTTTGCCGTCGGGGCCGAGGAGGACGAGCTCGTCGTGGTCGTAGCCCAGGGGTTGCAGGACGACCAGGCGCTCGACGACCTCCGTGCGCCGCCAGGGCAAAGGGTTGGCGACGGTGATGAGGGTGGTGCGGTCGTCCTTCTCCTGGGGCGCGAAGGCGGGCACCAGGCTCTCGAGGGTGCGGGATATGAGGTGTTCGCCCGACTCTGTGACCTCGGTATATCGCGTCAGCATATCTCGATGGACCTGATCGGTGGAGCAGCCGCAGATACTGTCGTGGGGGTGATTCTTGAGAAGTTCGCGCCAGGCGGCGGTGACCAGGCCGGTGTTGTGCGGCCGGCCGTGGACGAAGTGGGCGTAGGCCAGGAGAGGTTCGAGCTGGTGGGCGAGGAGATCCTGGCAGCGGGCGTTCTGCTGCTTGAGATTCATGCGGGCCGACCAGACGCCGGAGAGGATGAGGGCGGTCTTGCCGCCGAGCAGTTCGCCGCGCCAGGCGGGGATATCGTTGCCGATGTCGCGACGTAACGCCGCGACATAATCCGTTAGGCTACCGTGCGTGAAGAGAGTATCGGGATAGGCTGCAGCCAGGGCCGCGACCATGCGACCGAACTCGCGCTGGGGCGGATGGTGGTCGCAGCCGTTGCCCAGGAGCCAGGTCCGCGATCGCGAACGCGCGCCCATCTTCGCGAACAGTTCGCCCACCTTGCGAACGGCGACCTCGGGATCCAGCGCGCGCCGCGTGTGCGCGTGCCACAACTCCTCGTGACCGAGCGCCGCCGCGTTGACGTATCCCTCTTCCTGGTTGATCGCCAGCACGCGGCTGCCGTCGGGCGCCTCCCACCACCACTCGAGTCCCAGCCGTTCGATCTCATCGCCGTGACCGCGCCAGTAGATGAAGCTGTCGATGCCGGCCTGACAGAGGATCTGTGGCATCTGGCCGAGGTGACCGAAAGTGTCAGGCAGATAACCCACCTTCTGAGCGCCGCCGAACTTCGCGGCGATGGCGTGCCCGAGCTGCAGGTTGCGCACGGTGGACTCGCCGGAAACCAGGAACTCATCGGGCAGGATGAACCACGGGCCGATGGCCAGGGCGCCTTGCGCGACCAGCGCGCGAATGCGGCCGGCGTTCTCGGGCCGCGCATCGAGGTAGTCCTCCAGCGCCAGGGCCTGACCGTCGAGGCAGAAGTGCTGGAACTCGGGGTCGGTCTCGAGCTGGTCGAGGACGGCATCCACGGTCTCGACCAGCTGCACGCGAAAGCGGGGAAACGTGAGGTACCACTCACGGTCCCAGTGGGTGTGGGAGACCAGGACGGCGTGGGCTGGCGTGGCGGTCATGCGCGGGGCTCCGTGGTTCGGGTTCGGCGGCGGATGATAGCAAGGGCCGCGGCGAAGTGGGACGATTTCGTCTGGATGGAGCAGGTTTTGTCAGTGTCCTGCGGCAACGCTCGCGCACCCTCGGCGAGGTCGCGCACTGAAAACGAGCTTCGAACACCAAAATAGATTAAATTGGTGGGCTATCGACCGATTCGAATGCTCCCCGAGCCCCACGGTGTCCCCATGCACGACCGTTCCCCTCTCGCCAACCGCCTTGACAGTCAGGCCGCCGAGACCTTCGTCGGCCGCGTCGACGAACTCGCGGCCATGCGCCCGCTTCTCAACGCCAACGGCCCCATCGTCGTCCACGTGTCGGGCCTGGCAGGGGTCGGCAAGTCGACGTTGCTCGCAGCGTTTGCCGAAGAGGCGGCCGGCAATGACGGCGTCGTGGTGTGGCGCCTGGACTGTCGCCTCATCGAGCCCACCGAGCGCGGTTTCCTCGCCGAACTCGGCCAGCTCACGGGCGAGAACGTCGAGACGCTCGGCGACGCCGTGGCCACCCTCGCTCGCAGTGGCAGCCCCGTCGTTCTGGTCCTCGACCACTACGAGAACTTCCTCCTCATGGACACCTGGATCCGCCAGGACTTCATGCCCGCCGCGCCCGCCGGTGCGCGCCTGGTGCTTGCCGGCCGCCAGCCGCCGGTGCCGCGCTGGTCGACCTCGCCGCGCTGGCACGGCCTGTTCCGCGCCCTGGCGCTCCAGCCCCTCGACCACGCGTCGTCGCTGGATCTACTCACGGTTTCCGGACTCGGAGCGAGGGAGGCCGAGGCCATGGCCGCCGTGGCCCACGGCAATCCGCTGGCCCTCAAGCTGGCCGCGGCCGCGGCCCTGGCGAACCCGTCGCTCACCTTCCAGGATGCCGCGGTCCACGAGGTCATGCAGCAGCTCACGGCACTCTTCCTGGCTGACGTCGACGATCCCACCACCCGCGACGCCATCCGCGACACCAGCGTGGCGCGCCGGGTGACGCGGTCGTTGCTCAAGGTGCTCGGGTACGGCGACGACACGGTGTTCGAGGCCCTGCGTGCGCTGCCGTTCGTGGACAGTCTGCGTGACGGTCTGCGCGTGCACGACGCCGTGCGCGAGGCGGCTGCGCGCACCCTGCGTGCGGAGGACCCCGGCCGCTTCAACACCAGTCGCCGCCAGGCCTGGCGCCTGCTGCGGGAGGAGTTGCAGACGGCCGCCCGCGCCGACGTCTGGCGCTACACCGCCGACATGCTCTACCTCGTGGAGAATCCCGTGGCCCGGGAAGCGTTCTTCCCGTCCGGTCACCAGGAGCTGGCCGTGGAGCCGGCCCAGGTCAACGATCTCGACGCGGTGCTCGCCATTGCCGGCGATCACGAGGGACCCCGAGCCGTGGCCGCCGTCGAGGCCTGGTGGCGGGCTCATCCGGAGACGTTCCGCGTTGCCCGCGACGGCGACGGCGCGGTGACCGCGTTCTACTGCATGTGCGAGCGCGCCGCCCTGGACGCGTCGGTGCGCGAGCACGATCCCGTCGCCGACGCCTGGTGCGATCATCTCCTCGACGACCCGGCTCCGGCCGGCGGCAAGGTTTTGCTCCTGCGACGCTGGCTCACTCTCGCCGAGGGAGAGGCGCCGTCGGCCGGCCAGGCCGCCTGCTGGCTCGACGTCAAGCGGGCCTACATGGAACTGCGACCGGCGCTCCGCCGCGTCTACCTCACCGTGGTCGACCTGCCCACCTACGGGCCCGTGGCCGCGCAGCTCGGGTTCCAGCATCTCGCCGACTGGACCGTCGAACTGGACGGAGTGTCCTACCAGTCGGCCATGCTCGATTTCGGGCCCGCGTCGGTGGACGGCTGGATCACCCGCCTGGTGGGCGACGAATTGGGCGTGGTCCGGCAGTCACCCCTGGATCGCGATCGCCGCGCCCTGTTGCTCGACGGGCAGGAGGTCGCGCTGACGAAGCTGGAGTACGGCCTGGCCGAGTACCTGGAGGACCGTCCGGGCGCCACGGTCACCCGCGATGAACTGCTCGACGCGGTCTGGGGCCACGCCGACGGCTCGGGCAGCAGCAACGTCGTGGATGCAGTGGTCAAGTCGCTACGCCGCAAGTTGGGGCCGGACAACAGATTGGTGGAGACCGTGCGCGGGCACGGCTACCGCTGGCGCGAGTCCTGACCGGGCCGGATCTCCTTCCATCATGTTTTCATCGGAATCTCATGCAGCGCCGCGACAGAACGCTACAATTTGACTCGAATTCACTGTCTGCAACCCCGTACGAGGAGCCACCCATGACGCACCGAATGACCCTGACCATGATCCTGGCGCTGATGCTCGCGCTGGCGGCCAACCTCGCCGTGGCCGGTGACGACTCCAGCGTCGACGAGAAGATGACCGGCCTCATCGGCATGTGCGCCGAATCCGCCGCCGATCGCGCCGACCGCCAGGCCCGCGAGTCGCTCTACGACCGCCTCGGCGGCTACGACAAGATCCTCGAACTGACCCGGGAGATCGTACGCCTGCACTCGGTCAATCCCGACTTCGACGTGATGGTCCGCCACATCGACCACGAGCACCTCGCCAGCCAGGTGGCCGACTTCATGGCCGCCGGCACCGGTGGCACGCAGAACTACGACGGCCGGAGCATGCCCGAGGCCCACTCGCGGCTGCGCCTGACCAACGCCGACTTCCTGTCGGCCGGCGGCGACGTGATCCAGGCCATGAAGAACAAGGGTTACGGTCAGGAGGAGACCGACGAGGTGGTGTGCATCCTGGTGTCGTTGAAGGACCAGGTGGTGCTGAAGTAGGCATGCACACTGTCCAGCAAGCACGAGGCCGGCCGGGTTCGCCCCGACCGGCCTCACTCATTGAACGAATCTACATCCAGCCGGTGGCGTCCTCGGATTCGTCGCGCGTGTCCCCGGCGTCGCCCATGCCGCTCCAGTTCAGGCCGATCCGCAAGCCCACTCTCACCAGCAAACCGCTGTAGTCGAACCCCGGTCCATTGAAGGTGCCGTAGCCGCCGAAGCTGGAGGCGTCCCACTCGGGGTCCGAGACGTCGGCGAAGCGGTAGCCGCCCGAGAGGTTCAGGCCGAAGCGGTCGTTCAGTCGCACCTCGGCGCCGAGCAAGGCCTCGAGGGCGAGGGTACCGCCGCTGAAATCGTGGCGCTTGTTGTTGCCGTTCTCGTCGAGGTATTCGAGGTAGCCGCTGTTCCAGATGAAGCCGGCGCCGCCCTGCACGAACGGGATCACCGAGCCCCACTTGGCCAGGGCGTAGGCCAGCTGGAATCGGAGGATGTTGGCGGGCGCATTGATGGTCATGGTGACCGGCGGGGGCGTGCTGGCGACGGAGGCGTAGAGCCGCTCGTAGCCGATGGACGAGGCCATGCGATTGTTGTATATGCGGCCCAGGTTCACGCCCCACGAGCCACCCGAATCGAGGTGCTCGAAGGCATCGCTGCCGGAGTCCTCGTTCACGCTGTCGAGATAGCCGTTCACCGTGCCCATGTCGTACTGGTTGTAGGCGCCGGTGACCTCCACGAAGTAGGGGCCGGCGAGGGCAGCGGTGGCCAGGAGGGACAGGGCCAGATACGGCAAGGCGAATCGACGCATGAGCGGCCTCCGTTTGGCGGCGGACAGGTGTGATGATCACCGCCGATGTTACGTCAACACGCGCCCGACCGCTGCAGCAATCTCATCCTCGTCGACACGCCTCCACCAGTTCGGCCACCGTGGCCGAGGCCACGCCCACGCAGGTATCGGCCGCGCCGTAGAGCACGCTCACCTCGCAGTCGGGGGAGTAGGTGCCGTCGTCGCGGGGCGGTTCCTGGATGGTGCCCGAGGGGAAGACCACGTTGGGGACCTGGCCTGACACTTCCCAGGTGGCGCGCGGCTCGAGAATGTTGTCGCGGGTGCGGGCGAGCACCTGCGAAGGGTCGTCGAGATCCAGGAGCGCGGCGCCGGCTTGATAGAGGCCGGTGCCCAGGTGGGAGGCCACGCCGTGGTAGATCAGGAGCCAGCCGAACTCGGTCTTCAGGGGCGGTGGGCCGGCACCGATGAGCTCGTCCCAGTAGTGGGGGCGACCACGGAGCACGGGGCCGACGGTGGTCCAGTCGGTGAGGTCCTTCGACCGGCGCAGTTCGATCACGTCGCCGGTGAGCGCGCCGCCGTCCGGGCTCACCGTGTTGGGCCGTTCGAGCAGCAGGAACTCGCCGCCCACCTTCTCGGGAAAGAGCA
>PIVY01000568.1 GCA_003353795.1 bacterium | reverse complement strand
CGGGATGGCGAACGGCGTGCCGAGCTGCGGGTGCCCCGGCTCGGGCAGGAAGAACTCGCCGGGCGTGAACTTGACCATGTTGCGCCCGGTAGGGTCGGGTGGGTTCGCGTCGTCGAGATGCACCACGAGGTCGGGATTGAGCGGAGGGAAGAACGGCCAGCTCGTGAAGATCGGCGTGCCGTCCGACCACAGCACGTTCGAGTCGGCGCCGGTGTACACGCCGCCTGCAAGACCCACCGTGAGCCCGCCGATGCTTGCCGGCGCGGCGATGTACACGCCGAGCGTGGAGGCGAAACGCCCATTGTCGAGTTGGCCGACTTGGCGGCCGAGATGCGCGATGGCCTCTTGGCGTTCGAAAGGATTGTCTGCGGCAGTGTCGCCGTCGGTCGCGCCGATCAGGCCGTCGCCGTCGAGGTCTGCGAACGCGTAAACCGCGCAGGGGCGGGTGTCGACATCTTGATCCTCGATCACGTCGCCCCAGGCCGAGGGGCCCGGGCCGTTGGTGAGCAGCACGGTGAACGGAACCTCGCTTCCCTGGCCGGACTGACCGCCACCGGCCACGTGCTGGGTGAGGCCGCCGCCTGAGGCCGGCGGAGGCACTTCCGGCCCGAACAGATGTGTACCCACACGGACGGCCAGGTCGATGTCGCCGATGAAGCCGAGGTCGATGGTCGGCGTGTCGTCCCATTCACCGGTCGGACCGGCGTCGGGGAGGATCAGCGGGACGTTCGGAAGCATGGGCAGAAAGCCGGTCGCGGGGTTGCAGGGATCGCCGTCGAGTACGTCGATGGTGTTCCCGACGCACGC
>PIVY01000287.1 GCA_003353795.1 bacterium | reverse complement strand
CTCACCACCCAGGACGTGAACTCGTTGGTGCGCTTGCGGAGCCAGGGCATGTCCGCGGTGGCGTCCATGCGGTTTCCGACCACGGCGTCGTAGGGTCCGCGCTCGGCTTCGGCCATGAAGCTCGCCATCTCGCTCGGCAGGTGCTGACCGTCGGCGTCCATGGTGTAGACCCACTCGAGATCCTGCTCCAGGGCCCAGGCGTTGCCGGTGGCCAGCGCGCCGCCCTTGCCCTTGTTGACCTCGTGGACGATGACCTCGGCGCCGGTCTTACGAGCCACCTCGGCGGTGCCGTCGCTGCTGCCGTCGTCGACCACGAGGACCTGAATGCCGGGCACGGCTGCGCGGATGTCGGCGATGACATTTTCCAGGAAACGCGCCGCGTTGTAGGACGGCAGGATGACGCCGGTGCCGGGCATGGTCAGTCCTCCCCTGCTTCGAGCTTGGCGATGAGTTCGTCGATACCCGCGGCGAACTTCTCATCCACGGCTTCCAGTTCGAGGGCTGCCTTCAGTTCGACCAGCGCCTCGTCCCGGCGGCCCTGGCGCAGGATCGCGTCGCCGAGCCAGGCGCGGAACTCCTGATGCTTGGGATGCCGTGCGACGGCGCCGCGGAAGTACTGTTCGGCCGCCGGGAAGTCCTCCAGCTCCTGCATGAGATGGAAGCTGAGGGGCAGCCAGCTCTCGAAGTCGTCGGGGTGTCCCGCGACCTGCAGGCGCCAGTGTTCCACGGCTGCGTCGGTACGACCGACGCTGTGGGCCAGGACGCCGTTCCAGTGATGCCACCTGGGATGGTCCTTCGTCGTGGTCGCAGTGAGCAGGTCGTGGGCCTGGCCGGTTTCGCCGTCGATGAGAAGCAGGGCGGCACGCTCGACGTCGTAATAGCCGGCGGGGCCTTCGGCGCGGGCGTTCTTCAGGAGCGTGAAGGCGTCGCTGGGCTTGCCGTCGGCGTGCAGGCGCACGGCGCAGGCGCCCACGACCACGGGCTCCCATCCATACAGGTCGAGATAGTTCTGCACTGCGACCGGAGTCTTGACCTCGAAGTTCGTGGCGTGGATGAAATGCACCGCGGCCTCGGCCTTGAAGTCGGTCACGGCCATGCCCTCGATGAGCACCAGGCAGTCCTCGCAGACGGCGCCGGGAAACTCGGGGAGGATGGCGGCGCCGGCTGCAATCGTGCCCTGATCGCGGGTGACCTCGAGTTGGCGGCCGCAGTCGCAGCAGTGCGGCGTGCGGGGACGGTAATCGGGGCGAGTTCGGGCCATGATTCCTTCACCTGGTAAATTGGAGGCTGTCTGGTGCGGGCTTGCCGCCGGCAGTCTAGCATACCTGGATTCGAAGAGAAGACCAGCCAAGGGAAGATAGGATGCTCGGGACCAAGTTCAACCTGCAAAAACTCCCCTGCGCCCGCGCCTCGGGGCCGAGGCCCTTGCAGGTGACCTTCCCGGACGAATGAGCGAGGACCTGCGGCCATTCGCAGGTCCTCGCAGTGGTCATCGACGGTCGGGCGATCTCGAAGCTACTTGGACAGCAGCATCTTTCCAGAGACCGCCGTCTCGTCCGTCACGAGGCGATAGACGTAGACTCCTGACGGCAGGCTCCGGCCGGCATTGTCCCGACCCTGCCAGGTGACGGCGTGGCGCCCGGCCGGGAGTTCGGCATCCCGCAGCACGGCCATCAGGTCTCCGGCGACCGAGTAGACCCCCAGCCGAATTCGCTGCGTGCGCGCGAGTTCGAAACTGATGACGGTGGCCGGGTTGAACGGATTGGGATAATTGCTCACCGCGCCCACGAGAGCCCTGTCCGGCAGGTCGTCCTCCACCCCCACGCCGCCGACGTTCGGCAACTGCACGTCGATGGTACGGTCCGTCACGATGACCTCGTCGTTCAGCTCCAGCGAATCGAGCTCGGCCGAGGCCGGTCCGGGCTGGAACACGAGGCGGTAGGTCGCCGGCGGGAGGATGACCTCGTATTGGCCGAGCGCGTCGGTGCGGTCGGCCGGCGTGAAGATCTCGCCGCCGCCGGGCTGGACGAAGGCGTCCAGGTCCACATCCGCCACCGGTCGTCCACCCGGATCGGTGACCGTTCCGGTGAGCCGCGCACCAGGTTGCAGGACCACGGCGACCACGGTACTGGAAACGATGACCTGATTCAGCCGCCGCTCGGCCACCAGTCCGAGAACCTTCGGCGGCTCGAACTCGAGATGGTACGTGCCCGGGACAACGATGACCGCGAAGGCGCCGGCTGTGTCGGTGCTGTCGCCGACCAACGGCAACGACAGGCCAGTGGTCGAATCCCGGACGTCGATATCCGCACCGGCTACGCCGCCGCCGCCGCCGTCGCGCACGGTGCCCGAGAGCTGGACGCCGGTCTGCAGCGCCACGTTGACCACGGTATCGACCGTGATGTTCGTAGGCGCCGTGCGGTGGGGCGCCAGCAGTGTGGCGACCGCTGGCTCGTAGGTGATCTCCACCAGGCCGGGGGGAATCACCACGTCATAGAACCCAAGGTCGTCGGTGTTGTCGAAGGCCACGAAGATGTCGGTGCCCGTGACCGCATCAGCGATGTCGATGTCGGCATTCGCCACGCCGCTGCCGCCACTGGCGCGAGTGACCCGACCGGATACGACCACGCCGGGCTGTAGCGTGAAATTCACGCCGGGTGTTTCCGCGGTGACGATCACGTCAAGTAGCTCGCCGGCCACCAGCCGAAGGGCCGGCTGCGGCTTGGCGCGCACGATGTAGACTCCCTCGGGCACCTGCACCTGGTAGAAGCCGAGGGCGTTGGTATTGTCGCCAGGCGTGTCGAGTTTGACGCCCGTGGCGGTATCGATGAAGTCCATATTCACGCTGGCAATGGGCGTGCCGCCTGCGTTGCGGACCGTGCCGCTCACGAAGAATCCGATCACCATGGTCACGTCGATGGTGGTGTCGCTCTCAATGACCTCTCGCATGGCAACGGGGATCCACGGCAACGACCCGGCCCCCACGGCGCGCCATTCCAGTTCGAACTCGCCGTCGGGAATCACCACGTCGTAGAATCCAGTGGCGTCGGTGTCGTCGCCCGGTGTGAGGACGGGATCGCCCGAGTCGCGGTCCACGACCTGCAGGTCGATTCCGGGGATGCCGGTACCGTTCTCGTCACGGACGTGTCCCGAAAGCAGATTGCCGCGCTGCAGGTTCACGTTGAGGAGCGTGTTGCTCCCCGCGACATTTGCCGGCCGTTGCACGGCGAGCATGCGAGTGGCGACCGGCGGATCGAACTGCACCACGTACTGGCCGGACGGAAGGCCGGAGATGGCGTCGAATCGCGCGCCGTCGGTGTGCAGTGGCGGGATGC
>PIVY01000008.1 GCA_003353795.1 bacterium | reverse complement strand
GTCTGGAAGCGGATGTAGTTCCAGTTGCTGGCGCCACTGCGGACGAAGAGGATCTCCTGGCCGGGAGTGCCGATGGCGGTGAGCGTGCCGGCGACCGTCAACACGCGGGAGCTGTTGAATTGGACCTCGACTCCGGGCTCGATGGTCAAGGTCACGCCGGCGTTGACGGTCACGTTGCCGACGACCACGTGGGGACTGTCGATGGCGAGCCAGGTTTCATCCGTGGCGATGGCGCCGGAGTGATCGACGGCGTGGGTGGATACCGCGGCGAACAGGAAGAGGGCGAGGGCGATGGCGCGCGAAGCGAGGCGTGGGCGAACGTTATCGGTTTTCAAGGGGCACTCCTTCACGGCGGCGGATTGACCCATCTTCGAGGCGCTGCGGACGAGGGCTGCGAAGCTGGGGGACGGTGTGTTTCGTTATTGGATGGTCGACTTGATGAAAGATCACAAAATTTATCCAGTATCAGGCAAGTGGTCTTGTAAGTCTCCTGTTTTCATGCCAATGCGCTGTGTCTGCAATTGAACGATGCGCCTGCTTGGTTCAATTGCAGAGGTCCGCGAGGGCGTTGGTGGTGCTGGTTGGGAACGACACTTCAGGGTAACGAAATCCCCCCACTGCGCGTAGATTGACCTCCGCATCCATCATCCCACCCGGAGGCCCTGTATTGAGGACCCTGCTTACCGTCACCCTCGTCGCTCTCGCCACCACCGCCGTGGCCCAGCCCACGACTCTCGAGCGCATGACCGCGGTCGAGAACGGTCTCCGCCCCGCGGTCTCGTTCGTGGACGACCCCGCCTGGACCCTCAAGGAGCGCATGGAGCACTACGGCGTTCCGGCAGTGGCCATCGCCGTGATCCATGACGGCAAGGTAGCCTGGACGCGCACCTACGGTCTCGCCGACCGGGTCGCCGGTACCCGCGCCGTGCCCACGACCCTCTTCCAGGCCGGCTCGGTGAGTAAGCCCGTGGCCGCATTCGGCGCCATGGTCCTGGCGCAGCAGGGACGCCTCGCCCTCGATGCCGACGTCAACGAGCAGCTCACGTCGTGGCAACTACCCGGCAACGAATTCACCGCGCAGCAGCCCGTCACGCTGCACCACCTGCTCAGCCACACCGGCGGCCTCACGGTGCACGGGTTTCCCGGCTACGCGCCCGACGCCGACGTGCCCACCGTCGTGCAGGTGCTCGACGGCGACGGCCCGGCCAACACCGATCCCGTACGGGTGAACATGATGCCCGGCAGCGAGTGGCGATACTCCGGCGGCGGCTACACCATCGCCCAGCTGCTCATGACCGATGTGGCGGGGCAGGAATTCCCGGCGCTCATGGACGACCTCGTCCTCGCGCCCATCGGCATGAGCCAGAGCACCTATGAGAACCCTTTGCCGCCCGAGCAACTCGCCCACGCCGCCGCCGGCGTCCTCCCCGACGGCTCCGACGTCCTCGGCAAGCGCCACACCTACCCCGAGATGGCCGCAGCCGGCCTCTGGACCACCGGCGAAGACCTGGCTCTCTTCGCCGTCGAGGTGCAGCACGCGTGGCGAGGCGAGAGCCACGTGATGGATCGCGACACGGCCAAACGCATGCTCGATCCCGTGGATGCCGGCTACTCCCTGGGCTTCGGCATCGACCAGCGCGGCGACGCCACGTACTTCGGTCACGGCGGCTGGGACGAGGGCTTCTGCGCCCGGCTCACCGCCCACCGCGACCACGGCTACGGCGCCGTCGTCATGATCAACGCCAACTTTCCCGAGTTCATGAGCGAGGTCATCAATGCCGTGGCCTTCGAGTACGGCTGGGAGGGCTACGAGGTCCACGTGCCGCAGCCGGTGCCGACACTGGCGCTGTCCACGGCGCCGGGGCGCTACCGCTACAATGCCGAGCTGGCCGTGAAGGTCTACCGCGAGGAGGGCCGAATCTTCCTGCTCTACGCCGGCGGCGAGCCGGAGGAACTGCTCTACGTCGGAGACAACCGGTTCATGCGCCGCGGTCGCAACGCCGCCGTCATCTTCCCCGAGCAGGATGGCGAGATCGTGCTGGCTTTTCCGCTGGGCGGCGGCGAGATGCAGATCCACGAGCGACTGGCCGAAGGCAAGCGACTGCCGCGGGAGTACCTGGCGGAGGGACACTTCTACGCTGCGCTGGGGGCCTACCGGAATCTGAAGGAGCGGGAGCCCGAGGAGCCGTCCGTTTCCGAGGAATACCTCAACGGCCGTGGTCTCGCGGCGCTGGAAACGAACGTCGAGCACGGGATCGCGCTGCTGCGCGTGGCCGCCGAACTCTACCCCGACTCGGCCAACACCTGGGACAGTCTCGGCTACGCGTACCGGCAAGCCGACGACACCGAGCAAGCCATCGCCAACTACAAGAAGGCGCTGCGGCGGGATCCGGAGTTCCCGAGCGCCCTGGAGGCCATGGCGGAACTGACGGTCGATACTCCGTGACGTGAAGAGGCGGGGCCTCGAATCGGGGCCCCGCCTCACTGCCATCGCCGATCCAATCGGATCAGGTCAGCTCTTTCACCTTTTCCAGCAACTCCATCGGCTGCCGCGCACCGGCGGGACCCACCGACTCGGACCACAGCACGGTGCCGTCCTTGCCGATCAGCACGGTGGCACGGTCACTGATGCCCGCCTCGTCCAGCCAGAGGCCGTATTCCTTGGACACGGTGCCCTTGGGGTGGAAGTCGGCCAGCAGGGGGAACTTGATACCGTCGAACGTCTTGGCCCACGCGATGTGGCAGAACTTCGAATCCACGCTCATACCCAGAACCTGGGTATCTGCCGCGTCGAACTGCTCCAGAAGGGAGTTCAGACCCGGGATCTCGATGCTTCAAGTGGGGGTGAAGTCGAGGGGATACGAAACGAGCAAGACATTCTTGGAGCCGGCGAACTCGGAGAGGGAGACCTCCGTGTCCAGATGGCTGGCAAGCTTGAAATCGGGCGCCTTGGCGCCCTTCTCGATCAGAGCCATGGGTACGTACCTCTGCGTGGGTGAGGGTCAGGGAGACCGTCGGCGTTCGATCTCGGGTCTCGTTGGCGGCGACAATATCTCATCAACGGCGAAAACTGCTACCCCGGATGGGGGTCACGAGAGGTTCTTGCGTCCGTAGACCCGCGTGTGCGCCGCCCAGGCCGGGCACCAGGTCCGGTGCCAGCGCATCAGGCGCCCGAAGGTCGACTGCGGCTCGCGGTCCGCTCGGGTGCAGATTCCGCAGCCGTGGCACACGCCGGCGAGAGCTCGCGTTACCGTTCCGTGACTCTCGTCCACCGGAATATCTCGTTTGGTCGCGTTCATGTCACTCAGCTCCTCGTTCGGAGTGGAGTCCGCGGCGCTGGCAGCAACCACCGAACACGCAGTGGTAGAGGCAGAGGGCCAGGGGAAGCACCCACCAGTATTCGCGGACGATTTCCAGGCTCGAGTTCATGACGGATCTCCCTGTTCGGGTGTTTTCGGGTCGCGCTGTCACGAGCGTGGACGGATGCGCCCGGACGAGAGATACACCTTGAGTTCGGATTCGAAGATCAGTCGCCATCGCTGCGAGATTTACGGTCGCAGCGGAGATTGAGGTCGCCGTCATGATAGAAGTCGCAACCAGCGGTCAAAACCTTGCGCAGGCGCTGGCGACCGCGGTGAATGCGGATCTTGGCCGTGGCCAGGGAGATCTCACAGATCGTCGCGACCTCGGCGGCGGTCAGGCCCTCGAGGTCGTGCAGGATCAGGGCGGCTCGGTAATCGGCCGGAAGCGAGTCGATCTGTTCCCGGATGCAGGCGTTCATCTCGCTGATCACCAGCGGTTCGCCGAGATCCGGGACCTCGTCCGGCAACTGCTCCGCGTCAGTGATGGGAACGACCGTCCCGCGGGATCTTTGACTACGGAAGTGGTCGATGGCCGTGTTGGTGGCGATGCGGAAGACCCAGGTCTTGAGGCTGGATTCGCGCCGGAATCCGGCGAGGTTCCTCTCGACGCGGATGAGTGTCTCCTGCAACACGTCCTCGGCGAGATCCATGTCGCCGCAGTAGTTGACGAGATATCCGCGGAGTGGAGCGCCGAGTCGTTGGACGACATATGCGATGTCGGGATGGCTCTCTGTGGCCATGGCAGTGTCTCTCGCCGGGGAGAGGAGGGATTCGAGCCTGGAATATACCCTACCTGGCGAGTGTTTTGGACCTCATTCCGATTAGGAGTGATATTCGGAAGCACTACTCCTCGAACGATACGTCGACCACCTCGCGCACCGTGGACGTCTCCACTTCGAAGTACTCCTCGCGCCGGAACCCGAACATGCGGGCGATGATGTTCGACGGGAACATCTCGACGCGGGTGTTCATCTCGCGCACGTTGGCGTTGAAGTAGCGGCGCGCCCGCTGGATGCGGTCTTCGGTGTTGGCGAGTTCCTTCTGAAGGGCGAGGAAGTTCTCGCTGGCCTTGAGCTCCGGATAGGCTTCGGCCACGGCGAAGAGGCGGCGCATGCCGTCCACGAGCGGCTTCTCGTCGCTGGCCTGGCTGCCGGGGCTGCCGTTGGACGCCTGGGCCCGCGTGCGCGCCGCGATCACGCTCGCGAAGAGCTCGCGCTCGTGGGAGGCGTAGCCCTGCACGGTCTCCACCAGGTTGGGCACCAGGTCGTACCGGCGTTTCAGTTCGGTGTCGATGTCCGCCCACGATTCGCGCACGTGCTGGCGCACCCGCACCAGGGCGTTGTAGTTGAAGACCACCAGCATGGTGAGGATCAACACGACGATGAGGACGATGATGATGGGGTCCATGTTCATTCTCCCTTGAGCTGGGCCAGCACGTCGTCCGGCACCAGTTCGAGCATCTGCCCGGCGATCTTCAATCCGGTCTGGCATTTCTCGCCGGTCAGCGAGCCGCCCACGTAGACGGCTATCTCGGCGAATCCGAACTCGATGGTCACTGGCGGCAGCGTCAGCAGGTAATCCATGGCGCGCTGGTGGATGACGTCGTAGGCCCATTTGCGGTCGGCGGCCGACACGTGATAGCGACGACTGAACTCGGACGATTCGAAGTCGATGTCGTCGTGGCCGAAGAACTCGCCCACCTTGTCGAAGATGTGCTCGCGGCGGATGGCCAGCGGGATGACCGGTGTCCCGGTGTCCACGATGACGATGCTGTAGTGGTGGGTCTTGCGATTCTTGCCCGAGCCGGTGGTGTAGCGATAATCGAGCAGGCGCACTTGCCGGCCGTCGACCTCGCCCATGATGTGCAGGGCCGTGTGGCGGGAGCGGCCGCGGTCGAAGAGCTTGAAGGCCGGATATTCCTTCTCCCAGCCCCGTTGCGATCCGCCGTGCATGGCGAAGCCGTGGGCCTTGGTCCAGGCGCGCAGCAGCCGGCGGCGTTTCCGCTCGTGCTGAACCGCCAGCAGGGCGATCCCCACCCCGGCGAGGATGATCAGGACCACGTATACGGGTTCCACGGGGCAGCGTCCTTTCGAGGAACACGGTGCGTCGAGCAGACGATCGGCACCGTTACCCGGGTTCGCGTCCGTTTCTTCCGCCGATCTTACCCGAGATCGCCAGGGAATCCAGATCGGGTTGAGGTTGCCTTGGACGCCCGGTGGGTTGATCGTACAGCAGAGTCTGCGGGCGCCGACAGGAGCGCCGGCGGTGTTCGACCGGTCGTCTACGATCGAGCCCGAGGATCAGAGCCTTGAACCGTCGCCCGATTCCAGCCGTGCGATTCTGTCTTCCGGCGCTTCTCTGCGTCATGCTGCTGGTCGCGGCGCCGCGCGCCTCCCGGGCTGTCCAGACGCTTCCGCCGGACTGGCCGCCGACGCCCGCCGATGTCGACACCACCGGCTTTGCGCTCATCCTCGGTGGCGGCGGCGCGCGCGGTCTTGCCCACATCAGCGTCATCCAGGTCCTCGAGGAACTGGGCATGCGGCCGAGCCTGATCGTGGGCACGAGCATGGGGTCGGTGGTGGGCGCCATGTACGCCTCAGGCATGAGTTCGCGCGAGATGGAGGCGCTCGCTCTCGGCCGGGACTGGCTGCGTCTCTTCGTGGACCTCGAGACTCCGCAGGCGGAGATGCAAGGTGGCTGGTGGGGGACGCCGCCGCATCAACTCAGCCTGCAACTCGACCGCTGGCCGCCGCTGCCGGACACGGGGTTCAGCCACGGCCAGGGATTCGCGTCCCTCGTGGGGGAGGATGTGGCGGACGCACTCTTCATGGCGGACAACGACTTCGACCGCCTGCCCATACCCTACCGCTGCGTCAGCACCGATCTGCTGCGCTACTCCCTCGTGGTCCACGATCGCGGTCCCATGCCCCTGGCCGTCAAGGCCAGCAGCACCATCCCCATGATCTTCCATCCCGTGGATCTGGACGGCCAGCAACTGGTGGACGGCGGCTTCCTCGACAACCTGCCGGTGCAGGTGGCGCGGCGGCTGGGATTCGACCGGGCCGTGCTGGTGGACGTGAGCAACGTGCACCTGCCGGACAAGGAAGAGCCCGGCGACATCTACCAGATGTGGATCCGCGTGGCGGAACTGCACACCCTGTTTCCCAACATGTATACCGTGGGCGAGCACGACGTGCTCCTGAAGATGCCGCTGGCGCCTTATCGGAGCATGAGCCTGGAATCCGCGAGCGAGATCCTGACCATCGGCCGCGAGACCGCCCTGCAGCATCGTGACGAGTTGCTGGCCCTGCGGGCGGCCTGCGGCCCGGTCGTGGGCGAGGCGCCGACGGTAACGCCCGACGTTGGCCCGGTCACCTTGCGCACCATCGACGTCCGCGGCCTGCAGCGCATGCCGCCGGGCCGGGTCCTCGATCGGCTGGGGCTGCATCCGGGCGACCGGGTGGAACTGGCCGATGCCTGGTGGCGCGCGGAATGGCTGGCGCGCGAGGGGAGCTTCCAGACCATCGGCTTCGAGTTCGAGCCGGTGGCGCCCGACACTGCCGACGTGGTGGTCCACGTGCAGGAGGCGACGCGCCCGAGCCTGGAACTGGGTGCCCACGTGATCACGGACGACGGCGTGGGGGTCATGGGCCGCCTCCGCTACGACAACCTTCTCGGACGCGGCGGCTCGAATCTGCTGAACTACCGCTACAGCTACCGGGAGTCGCGACTCGACGCGCTGGTGGATCAGACCATCACGGGATCCGGGTCGCTAGGGCTGCGGGCGCGCTTCCTGTGGCAGCGCGAGCGACCGGCCGTCTACGACGAGGGGCGCGAGGTCGATCGGTTCGTGTTCCGCCGGACCACCGTCGGCCTGGACCTCGTGGCGCGCACGATTCTCGATCGCTGGAGCCTCTACCTCGGTGCCGACGCGGGTCAGACCAACAGCTATCTCGAGAGCCGCGACGCTCCCGGCGCCGGCGTCCAGCCGTATCGCGCGTTCCGGATCACGCTCGAGAGCCACGGTCGCGACCTGCCCGACTCACGCGACCTGCGCGGCGTGCGGCTGGGCTACGTCCGGTCGTTCGGCGATACGGGCGACGAACCGGAGTGGTGGCGCGCCGACCTGGGCGTGGTGCTGCCGGTCCAGCCTCTCGGTTCCTGGCGACCGATCTGGGCGGCCGGCGCCGTGGCCAGCTCGTCCACCATACCGGCGGTGCACCAGGGTCGAGCCGGCGGTCCTCGCGGCTGGGTCGGACTCCGCCACGAGGAGATCATCGCCCCGCAGATCGCGTGGACCCGCGCCGCGCTCCAGTACCTGCTGGGGTCGGAGATGCACCTGGAGATCGCCGGTGCGGTGGGCTGGTCCGGACAGGAGGATCTCTCCGGCGCGCGGCCGATCTGGGGTGGCGGTGTGGAAGCCGGGATGGGCAGTCCGATCGGGCCTCTGCGGCTCGGCTATGCACTGGCGACTCGACGGCAGGGTTACGTGTACCTGCAGATCGGACACGCGTTCTAGATTGCCGGTCCGTCGCGCCACCCCGGGATGATCGCATCGTTGACCTGCTGCCAGAGGTCGGGGCCGACGGCGCGCTCGTGGCTGTCGATGCTCATCACCGGAACTGCGCCCATCATGCCGCTGGTGGAGACCACGAGGTCCGCCTCGAGCAGATCCTGCATTCGGATGGGCGCGACCTCGATGCGATAGCCCCACGTCTCGAGCAGGCGGCACACCGCCGCTGCCATGACGCTTGGCAGTGCGGCCGGCGACTCGGGACGGATCACCATCTTGCCCACCACCAGCAGCAAGCCCGTGCTGTTGCCCTCGGACACCGTGCCGTCGGGGTTGAGGATGAGCGCCTCGTGATAGCCGCGCTCACGGGCCCAGGCGCCGGCCTGCATGTTGTAGACGTAGCTGAGGGTCTTGTGCGCGGCCACGGGCGTCTGGCGCGGTTCGGGGTAGGTGCCGAGGCGCAGGCCCGGCGTGCCGAACTGCGCGAGGCGGTGCACGTAGGGCTCGATCATCACGGTGAGCGAGTGGTCCCAGGGCGCCTCGTGGCGACTGCCGCGGGTGGCGAGGATGCGCACCAGGGCCGGGTGTTCGAGGAGGTCGTTGGCGGTCACGGCCTGGCGGATGATGGCGGCCCAGTCGACATCCGGCGGTGGGCTGGGCATGAGGGTGTGCCAGGACTTCTCGAAGCGCGCGAGGTGGTCGGCCAGAAGCGGCGCCTCACCGCCATCGGCGCGCAGGGTCTCGAACAGGCCATAGCCGCGGCGCAGGCCGAGGTCGGTCACCGGTACGGTGGCCTGCGATTGCGGCATCAGGCGTCCGTTGTGCCAGACCGTCGGCTCGGGCGGCGCATTCTCGGCGCAGCTCTCGGCCAGGGTGCGTCCCTTGTGCATGCTCTCCTCGTACTCGTCGGCGGGGTCGGAATCATACACCACGCCGCCGCCCACGGACCAGAGCAGGGTGCCGCCGGTGACGGTCGCGGTGCGGATGGCGATGGAGAGGTCGCAGGTCTGGTCGAATCCCAGGTAGCCGATGCTGCCGCAGTACACGTGGCGGCGGTGGGATTCCAACTCGTCGATGATCTCCATGGCGCGGATCTTGGGGCAGCCGGTGATGGAACCGCCCGGAAAGGCGGCGCGGATGAGGTCGACCGTGCTCATGCCCTCGTCGAGCCGCCCCGTCACCCGCGACACCAGGTGATGCACGTTGTGGTAGGACTCGAGGCGCTTGTGTTCGGCCACCTCCACGGAGCCGGCGCGGCAGACCTTGCCCAGGTCGTTGCGGACGAGATCGACGATCATCGAGAGCTCGGCGTCGTCCTTGGCGCTGGCCAGCAATTCGTCGCTCAGTGCGCGGTCGGTTTCGGGCGTGTCGCCGCGGGGGCGAGTGCCCTTGATGGGGCGGCTCTCCACGTGGTCGCCGCGCCGCTGCAAGAATCGCTCGGGCGAGGTGGACACCACCTGGTGATCGCCGCCCTGCACGAAGGCGAAGAAGGGCGCGGGATTACGCTCGAGCAGGCGGCGGAAGAGGGCGTACGCGTCGCCGGCGAACGGCGCGCGGAAACGCTGGGTGAAGTTGACCTGGTAAACGTCGCCGGCGGTGATGAGGTCGACGATGTCGGCCACGGACTGCTCGTAGGCCGGTCGGGTGACATCGGACGTGGGATGACCGGCCACGGGAGTCGGCAGCGTGGGAGCCGGCCGGTCGATGATCGCCTGGACCCGGGCCAGGACGTCCGCCAGTTCGGCATCCCCACCGCCGCGACGCGGCACGAGCAGGCGCGTGGCCTCGGTGCGCGCGTCCTGGATCAGCAGCGCCGACGGTGCATGGAGCAGCATGGTGGGGCATCGCAGGTCGTCGATGCAGGTGCTGGGCAGGGACTCTAGATGGTCCTTGAGGTCGTAGGCGAGGTAGCCGAGGAGGCCGGCGCCGAGGGGGGCGTCGTCGAGCAGCGCTGGCAGTTCGAACCGGTCGAGCACCTGCTGGAGCACGTCGAAAGGGTCGCCGGCGAACGCCTCGGTGGTGCCGTCGATGGTCAGCTTGCCGCCGCCGCCGGGGTGGGCGGCGAGGGTGAGCCAGGGCAATGCCCCGAGGACGTGCCAGCGGGCGCTGTCGTGGTCGCCGCCGCTGGTCAGGAGCACGGTGCCGTCGAGCGGTGCGAAGCGCGCGGCCGTGTCGAGGAAACCGCCGGGTAGCGTCACGCTCTCCACGGACACGCCGCTCAGCGGCGGCGCTTGCGCGATGATCCGCGGGGCGGTCACGACGGCACCTGCGCCAGGAAGTTCGCGATCAGCCGGTCGCCGTGAGCGGTGAGGAAACTCTCGGGATGGAACTGGACGCCGTGCAGAGGCAGGCGTCGGTGCGACAGCCCCATGATCACGCCATCGTCGGTGCGTGCGGTGATGTCGAGGTCGTCGCGCAGGGCGTTGGCGGTGGGCTCGGCGGCCAGGCTGTGGTACCGGGCCACCCGCAGCGGCGACGGCAGCCCGGCGAAGAGACCGCCACCGGTGTGCGTCACGTCGCTCACCTTGCCGTGCACCGGCTCGGTGCGGACCGTGCGCCCGCCATGGACCTCGTTGAGGCACTGCAGCCCCAGGCAGACGCCGAGAGTGGGGATCTCTGCGCCGAGCGCGGCGATGAGATCGCTCGAAATGCCGGCGTGGGCGGGATCGCGGGGGCCGGGGCTGATGACGAGGCAGTCAGGGGCCAGATCGCGCGCTTCCTGCACCGTGATGGCGTCGTTGCGACGGACCACCACACTGACCGGATGCAGACGGAACATCTGCACCAGGTTGTAGGTGAACGAATCGTGGTTGTCGATCATGAGCAGCGTGATCACGGCGACGGGCTCCGGTCCAGTGGAGATGCGGCTCGATCAGCCCCAAGTTGCGCCCGTCGCGTCCAGGCGGCAATCGCCAACTGTCGCTGAGCGCTAAATTCAGGCCACTAATTGCCGACAACCTTACTCCTGGATATAGAGTCTCTCTTCCAGTAGGCTCGAATCCCGAACTCGATCAAGGAAAAGCGGGCAGCTCCCTGCAGCGGCCCCGTCAGCCTATCCGGAGGTCACGATCCATGAGGAATCCCTGGCGACTGCTGTTGATCCTGGCGGGCGTACTGGCGCTCGCGATCATCCTTCCCGCCTGCAGCGACGACGATCCCACCGATCCGGGCGACGGCGGCGGGCCCGATACCGATGCGCCGACGGTGGCCGGTATATCCCCGTCCAACGGCTCGACCAACGTGAGCGACAGCGAATCCGTGGTCATCACCTTCAACGAGCCCATGGATGCCGATAGCGACGACGGGGCCGTCACCCTATCCCACGGCACCATCACGACCCAGACCTGGACCGACGACCGCAACCTCACCGTGGCCCACACCGACTGGCCCGAAGGCACGCGGGTCGAGGTGACCGTGGGCACGGGCTTCGCGGACGTGGCGGGCAACAATCTCGCGGCGGCGCTCACGGTCGGCTTCTGGACCGAGTCGTCGATCCTGGCATTCCTGGATTCCGATCCGGCCAGCGGCGCCACCAACGTCAATCGCAACGCCTCGGTGATGCTGCTGTTCTCCCAGGACATGAACGAATCCAGCCTGCTCTCGGGCGTCACCATCGCCGACGACACCAAGGCCAACTACCCGTTCAGCGTGGACGAGGGCGAAGAGGGCCAGTACACGCTCAACCCCGACGACACTTTCGTCGAGAACACGATCATCACTGTCACCATCGGCACCGGCGTCCAGTCTCAGCAGGGTGAGAACCTGGCCGAGGAGGTGGCGTTCAGCTTCACCACCGGCGCCGACGTCGACACCACGCCGCCCACAATCGTGGGCTTCGATCCCCCCAGCGGCTCGACCATGTCTCCCGACCAGGGCTCGCTCAGGGTGATCTTCAGCGAGGCCATGGACACGGGCACCTTCTCGCCGTCCCGCATGAACGCCCAGCTGCTGCTGACCCTCGAAGCGGGTGGCGGCGCCGAGCCGCTCTGGAACGCCGCCGGCACCGAGGTGACCGTGCCGCTGCCCACGGGCATCACGGCCGGTCTGTTCCTCGAGATCGGGTTCGCGGGATTCTCCGACGCCAACGGCGTGGTCCAGCCCGGCGAGACCATCTGGTCGTCCCGGGTGGCCGGCACGGGCGATCCGTTCCCCGTGGCCGACGGCCAGCACTTCATCCTGGAAGGGTCCTTGGCCGGTGGCAGCATCGGCGATCCCGATCCCGAGTGGTCCGGCGAGGAGACCCAGTACCTTGGCTACGGCGCCCGGGCCACCGCCGGTCAATGGAACCTCGAGGACTACACCGGTCCCGACTTCGCGACCTTCGAGGAGTACGACATCATCGGTGTGGGGTCCGGCGGCGTGAGCTGGCTGGGCTTCGCCGAGGATGACGGGGGCATGGGCTTCGACGAGTATCTCTTCACCGCCCCGCTGGTCTCCGCGGAAGCGCCCCTCGTCGTGGGCAACACCTGGAATTCGGCAGCCTCGGTGACCTTCCCCGAGGGGACGGCCGACGCCACACTCGCCGGCGAGGTGATCTCGTACGGCGACCTGGTCATCGGCGAGTTCGACGGATTCCTGATCTACTGGTCGGATGCCTGGGAAGTGGAGACCGAGCTGGAGGCTTCCGCCGAAGGCGACGTGTTCACACGCGAGGAGCGGACGGCCTGGTACGTGCCGGGCATCGGCCTGGTCCGCGAGGTCCTGTACGAGGAACGCCTCGACCCGGAGGACGATCCGGGCTGGGAGGAGTCCGACCTCTGGTTGTTGCTGGAAGAAGACTGACCGGATCTGTTCGACGAATGAGGGCGCCGTTCCACCGGAGCGGCGCCCTTACTCTTTGGTCAGCCTTGCTGCGAGTGCCACGCCGCCAGCACCTCGGCCTCACGCTCGGGCAGCACGCCGGCCCGGTTCGCCATACCCTCGCGGCGATCTTGGGGCAGCGTGTCGTACCAGGTGAGCGTGTCGCGCACCGTGTCCTCCAGCGGCAGGAAGGTGAGTCCCGAGCCCACGGCCTTGGCCACGCTGCGGGTGCCGAATCCCGCGTACTCGCCCTCGACGGGTAGCCAGCAGGGCATATTCATCCAGGCGCTCACCTCGTGCTTCTCGAGGAAGCCGGGGCTGACCCAGGTGAAGGTGGCGTTGGAGCCGCTGGTGCGCTTGCACGTCTCGAGCAGGTTCTTCATGGTGAGCGGCGTCCGCGGATGGGGGCCGGTGACGTTGAAGGTGCTGCCGATGCGGTCCTCCATGCAGTGGACCTGGAAGGCGGTGAGGTCGCGGCCGTCGATGAACTGGATGCGGTCGTAGCCGTTGCCCGGCGCCAGGACCTCGCCGCCGCGCCGCACGCGCACGGGCCAGTAGCCGCCGCGGAACGAGAAGTCGCGGGGGCCCACGATGAGGCCGGGGCGGAAGATGGTGTGGTTGGTGGGGTAGATGCGGCGGACCCGGTTCTCGCACTCGGCCTTGAAGGGGCCGAACAGCTCCCAGTCGAACTCCATGTCGTCCGCGTCGGGCGCCTCGCTGACGGCCGCCGACTCGTTCATGTTGGGCTGCGAGTGATCGGCGTAGGCGGAGATGGACGACACGTACATGAAGTGGCCCACGTTGTCCTTCAACAGGACCGCCGTGTTCTCGACGATCTTCGGGATGTGGGGCCAGATGTCGATGCAGACGTCCCAGGTGCGGCCGCCGGCGACCTCGGCCTCGAGGGCGGTGAGGCCATTTTCGGCATCCAGGCTGCGATCGCCGATGAGGCACTCCACGCCGGGGAAGAGCTTCTCGGAGCGCTTGCCGCGGTTGAACAGGGTCACGGTGTGGCCGCGTTCGAGGAGCTGGCCCACGAGGTGGGGTCCGGTCTGGCCGGTGCCGCCGAGCACGAGCACCTTGAGCGTCTCGCCGGCCCAGGCCGCGCCGGACCACGGAGAGGCGAGGGCCACGGCGCCCGCGGCGCCGGCGAGCGTGGTGGTCTTCAGGAAATCACGACGCGAGGTCGGCTTGATCATGGTGGTCTCCCTGCGAGTAGGTGGCGGCTCCGAAGCCGGATCTACGGGGACCACGTTAACGGAGTTTCATGGTCATGGCCCGCGGCCGGCTACCCGCGCAGGCCCCACAACACGCTCACGATGACCCACCGTCCGTCGATCTACACGAGGTTGATGAAGTCCAGCCAGTCGCCGGCGCGCAGGTCGAGGATGCGGATGATTGGTCGACCGCCGCGGAGATGGCGGCAAGCACGTAAGCCAGGATCGCGGCATTCGCGCGCGATCTCGATCGGGTTTCCCGACCGTCGTGGTCGGACATGTCGTCAGGTATTTTGACAGCACGATTGATCGTGTCGTCGACGAGGAGTACACTCGACGCCCAAGATTCGATCCCTTTCGAGGAGACGCCCATGACCGCCTGCAAGATCATTCTCTGCTCCCTCGTCGCAATCGCCGTGACGTCACCCGTCGCCGTGCTCGCGACCTGGCCGGAGGACGCCGCCACCGACCTCTTCATCGGCGACGGTCCCGGCGAGCAGACCGTGCCCCACCTCGTCATGGCGGAGAACGGCGCCTGCTACGCCGGCTGGTACACCAACGCGTCCGGCAACTACGACGTCGCCGTGCAGAGGCTCGATGCCTTCGGCGACGAGGTCTGGGGCCACAACGGACTGCTCGCCTCGAACCAGCCCCAGGACTCGTGGGTCATGGACTGGGATCTCGTCGCGGCGGGCGACGACGCGATCACCGCCGTGCGCGACATCCGCACCGGCAACCCCACTGTGAGTGTCAATCGCATCACCGCCGCCGGAAACTTCCCCTGGGGAGCGCATGGCATCGAGGTGGCGTCGAACAACGCATTCATCGGCCCCCCGAACCTCGCGGTCGCGGGTGACGGTGATGTCGTCGTGGTCTGGGAAGAGCATCCCGACTTCGGCGCCGAGACCATCCGCATGCAGCGCATCGCGCCAGACGGCACGCTTCGCTACGCTGCGGGCGGCATCGTGGTGCACGGCTCGTCCACCGAGTCGCCCGGCCGGCCGCAGGCCATCGCCGCCGGCGCCAGCGACGTGATCGTGTCCTGGGTGCCCAACGACCAGTTCATGGGCGACCGTCAGATAGCCGTGCGGAAGTTCGACGCGGCCGGCGACGGCGTCTGGATCGTGCCCATCACCGTATTCGACGGCGGCTCGCTGCCCTTCGGTCACGACTACACGCTCATGAGCGATGGTGCGGCCGGAGCACTCGTGGCCTGGGAATCGGGCGCCGGCGTGTTCATCTACAGCTATATCCAGCACCTCGACGCCGACGGCCAGTGGTTCTTTCCCTACGGCGGCGTGCGCGTCAGTACCGACAACAATCACAACGAATACTACCCGCTGGTGGCCCACGACCAGACGAGCGGCGATCTCCTCGTCTTCTGGACCCAGGCTGACGGCAATCAGAACAACTTCGGCGTCAAGGGCCAGAAGTTCGCCGCCAACGGCGACCGCCTGTGGGGCGACGCGGGTCGCACCTTCGTGCCCATCTCCAGCACGCACATCAGCTTCATGGCGGCGGCCGTGCACCCGGGCGGCGTCACCGTGGCCTGGAACGCCAACGTGTCCGGCGCCTGGGGCGACGACGAGATCGTGGCCATGCTGAGCGACTTCGACGGCAACGTGATGTGGGATCCTTCGCCCATCGCCGTGGCCTCGACCCTCAGCGTGAAGAGCAACCTGCGCGCCGTGGGCACCGACGACGGCGCCGCGCGGCTCATCTGGAAGGACGAGCGTAGCGGCACTCCCGATATCGCGGCCAAGAGCGTGAACGTGGACGGGACGTTCGGCGGCGGCACCGTGGGCATCGAGGACCAGAATCCCGCGGACGAGATTCCGGTGATCGGCCTGGTCCTGGATCAGAACTACCCCAACCCGTTCAACCCCATGACGACCATCGCCTTCACTGTGCCGCGCACCCAGCACGTGCGCGTGACCATTCACGACCTGCAGGGACGCCTGGTGCGCACCCTGGTCGACGGCACGCGGCAAGAAGGGCGGCACGAACTGCGCTGGGCGGGAGAGACCGATGCCGGCGGCCGGGCAGCCAGCGGTGGCTACATCTATCGGTTACAGACGGAGGAACGGATCCTCGGACGGACCATGGTCCTGACGAAGTAGGCTCCGTCGCCAACGAACGAGGCCCGGTGGTTCACGCCACCGGGCCTCGTTGCGTCTGCGAACGTCTGCTACCGGAAGAGTCCCTTGACCGACGACAAGCTCGACACTTCCACCGCCACGGTTTGGGGCACCACGGCGAGATCGAACTCGAAGGCCGCGGACTCGTCGACGGGACCGTCGCCTTCGGCCTGGCTGAGCACGTTGAGGCGGAGGGAATACACGACCCCGGCCTCGAGGGGGATGCTGCCGACGTGGTCGACGGTCTGCTGAAAAAATACAGGTTCGCCGGATGCGAAATCGACCACCGAGAACCAGGGTCGGGAGTAGTCGCCCGACGAGACGAATCCGTGGTTGTCGATCAAGAGGGTCGAGTTTTCGGACGTCGTGAACCTGAGGGAGATCCAGGAATCCGCCTGGGCGCTCTCACAAGCGCCGGACTCGGTGCGGATGATCCGCGAGCTGCCGGACCCGATGATCTGGAGCTCGTCGCCGTCCAGGGTCACGGTCGACTGCTGCGTCGCGCTCACCGTGTGGCCCAGGGAAACGCTGACCTCGCTCGAGAATTCGCCGTAGGAAAGCCCCCATTCCAGCTCGTCGACCAGGACGAGAGCCGAATCGCAATGGGCGATGAGTGCCCAGTTGGCGCGGTCGAAACTCTCGACGGTGATGTCGGCGGCGGCGGTGCCGGCAAGAGCCACGATGATGACCAGGATGGAACATGCATGGATTTGGTACTTCATGGAACTCCCCCTCCATAGAAATGTCATGCCGCCACTTGCGGCCTGATTTCATTGTACGGGCTGATGGGGGCCGTCGACAGAGTCATACCGAGATGACGGGGGCATCTTGAAATGACTGCCCGGCACAGGAGGAGCGGGCCGTCGTTCTTGGGCGCAGAACTTGCGAATCCTACTCCGGATACATCGCGTTCCACCAATCCGGCCGATCCTTCAAGGTCCGCGCGAAGAACGCCAGGATCGTGTCGTTCCAGACCACACGCTGCTCGTGATCCAGGATGTGATGATCCTGCCCCTGAATCTGCACGTACTCCACCTCGCGACCCAGCAGCTTGAGCGCCGTGAAGAGCTGATCGCTCTCGCCCACCGGCACGTTGGTGTCGCTGTCGCCGTGCACCAGGAGGAGCGGCGTGTTGATCTTGTCGGCATGGAAGAGCGCGCTCTGCTCGATGTAGAGGTCGCGGTCCTGCCAGGGGAAGGCGTTGGCCAGCGCGCGGGCGCCGTACGCGTAACCCCAGAGGCCCTCGCCCCAGTAGCTCGAGATCGACGAGATGCCCGCGTGGCTCACGGCGCCGGCGAACATGTCCGTCTGCGTGGTGACGTACATGGTGAGGAATCCCCCGTAGGAGGCACCGATGCAGCCCACGCGTTCAGGGTCGGCCGAGGGATGTTCGGCCAGGAACGCCTTGGTCGACTCGATCACTTCCCAGGCCGTGCGCTTGCCCCAGTCGTTGACGTGGCGGGCGGCGAATTCCTGGCCGTAGCCCGTGGCGCCCGAGGGTTCGGGCACGTAGACGATGTAGCCCTGGCCGGTCCACACGTTCTTGGGGTAGCGGCCGCCGAAGTCCACGGTGACCGGTGACGTGCCGCCGTAGTAATAGACGATCACGGGGTAGGTCTTCGATGCGTCGTAATTCACGGGCCACATGATGCGGCCGTCGAGCATCTCGCCATCGGGCAGCGGGGCCTGCCAGTAGGTGACGTCGCCGAACTCGACGTCGCTCCAGGTGTCGGCGCCGGGATCGAGCAGCAGGCGCGGCTTGTTCTTCTTGAGGTCGACGGCGTGGACCTGCCAGGGCGTGGTTGCGCCCGAGCCCCGCGCCACGGCCACGCGGCCCTTGCGCGCGAGATCGAACTGGTCGGTGAACTCGACACCGGTGTCGACGCGGTGCCAGTCGGCCTTCTCCGGATCGCAGCGGTAGAGATTGCGGAACTGGGTGTCGGTGCAGAGTGCGTAGACCAGGCCGTCGTCCGGCGACCACCAGTAGCCGTTCACGTCCGGGCGCAGGTCCATGGTGAGCGGCGTCGCGTCGCCCAACTCGCGGTCGTAGAGGTAGAGCTGGCCGCCGTAGTCGTTGGCCTGCACACCGTCGGGCAGGTTGCGGCCCAGGCCGTCGAAGGCCGAGGGGGAACCGCGCAGGAGCAGGGTGGACTGGTCGGGTGCATACTCGGCGCCGTTGATCCAGCGGTCGGTCAGGATCTGCGTGACCGCGAGGGTCGACAGATCCAGCTCCCACAACTCGCTGGAGAAGTATGGGCGGCCGCCCTCGAGATCCTGGTCGCCCACGAAGAACAGCAGCCGACGGCTGTCCGGGCTGATGTTCCAGCTCCCGGGAGACATGGGGCCGGCGGTGAGGCGGCGGGAGACACCCGAGGGCACGGCGGCTTGTACCAGATAGCTCCGATTGCGGTACCAGCCCTGGCGGTCGGCGGGATTTTCGACGCGCTTGACCTTGCGGTCGTCCTCCTCGGCTTCCACGCGCACCGAGTAGACCACGAACGTCCCGTCGGGCGCCCACTGGTACCCGCCCATGTCCGCGATGCCGCGCAGCAACGTGGTGGTCTCGCCGGTGGCCAGATCGAAGAGCCAGAGGTCGGTGGCGTCGCCGCTGCTGAGCGTGAACGAGAGGCGCGATCCGTCCGGCGACCACTGCAGACCGCCGGCGTCGCTGCCGCGCCAGGTGGTGACCAGCGATCCGTCCTTCACGCGGCGGATCTCCAACCAGCTACGACGCTTCCCGTCGGCGCCGTACTCCGAGAGCCGGATCGCGGCCAGGCTGCCGTCCGGCGAGATCGCCGCACCGCCCAGCCTCGGAGCGTCGAGGATCAGGTTGATGTCCGCGGGCCGATCACTCTCGGTGGTGGCGGTCAGGGTGCCCGCGGGAGCCTCGGCGTCGAGCTCGACCCTCGGCGTCAGCGACCACGCGTCTTCGAGGTCCGCGGACGCCACCGCGCGGATCAGCACCAACCCGGTGCCGGTCGGTAGCTTCAGCTGCCCCTTGCGCTCCTTGGCTGCCTCGTCGGCGTGGACATTCTCGAGGGCGATCTTTTCACCGTTCAGCCAGGCCTGTACGTGGACGTCCTCGGGCGCGGGGATCAGCAGATTCCCCTCCTGCCAGCGATCGCCGCGCAGGTAGAAGGCCAGCCACATCTCTCGTGCATCATCGCCGCCGGCTTGCCACGAGACCGGCGTGTCGCGCTCACGCCACGCCTCGGTATCGCCGCCGGCGAGCGCAACGCGCTGTCCGTCACGAGGCCTCAGGGTCGCCGTGTCCAGCGACCGCGAGGCGAGCAGAGCCTCCAGCGTCACACCGTTCTCGTCGGCATCGTGAAACGCCGGCAGCGGCAAGGGGACCGGCCCGAGTTGCAACACCTTGGCGACGGTCACGGTCACCGGCGCCGGAGTGTCAGCGGCTTCGTCGGCGCCGATGGCGAACCCGGCGCAGAGGAGGAGGGCGACGAGGGGGAGGATCGTTCGGGTCATGTCCAGCTCCTGGATTCGAGGCCGACGGGCGAGGCAGTCCACGAACCATGATGGCACGCCGTACGTCCTGTTGCAAAGCGGGGTTGCCAAGCCGGTGCCGCCGGACCATTCTAGATCGTCATGTGGCAACGATATGGAAAACGAGCACTTCTCTTCCTCGAACGATTGCGCCGCGAGGTCGCCTACGACGACGTCATGGGCATGTCGGCGCAGATCGCGTACTACATGCTGCTGTCGGTGATTCCCTTCCTGATCTTCGTGCTCTCGATCATCAGCCGTTTTGATTTCAGCGAGGGACTGACGAATCTGCTCCTGGACATCCTGAGCGAGCAGATGCCGGAGGAGGCCGCCAACTTCATCGTGGACATCGTGATGCGCGTGCTGCCGACGCAGAGTGGCGAGACCACGGTGGTCTCGTTCGCGGTGTCGCTCTGGGGCTCGAGCATGGCCGTTGGCGCGCTCATCACCACCATCAACCGCGCCTACAATATGCGCCCGCGCCGCAACATGGTGGTGCAGAAGCTCACCGCGCTGGGTCTGGTGCTGGTGCTGTCGGCGATCCTGTTACTGGCCATGATCATCCTGCTCTTCGGGCCGCAATTCACCCAGACGTTCTTCGAGTTCCTGGGCCTGGCCGACGATTCCAACACGTTCTGGACCTCCATCCGGTTGCCGCTGGCGGGCCTGCTGGCGTTCATCGCGCTGGCGATCCTCTACTTCTACGCGCCCGAGGCCCGGCAGAGGTTCAAGCACATCCTGCCCGGCAGCATCACCGCGGCGGTACTCTGGTTGGCGGCATCGTCGGCGTTTCGGCTCTTTGTGGCGCAGTTCGGCAATTACAACGCCACCTACGGATCGCTGGCCGCGGTCGTGATCCTGCTTGCCTACTTCTGGCTCACCGGTTTCATCTTCCTGCTCGGCGCCGAGATCAACGCGATGATGAAGCGGGTCGAGTTCCGGGAAGGCCGAGAACTCCATCGCCCACTGCGCTGACGGACCCATCACTCGGGAGACATCATCATGACCTCATCCTGCACTGCCACCTGGACCGATGGCGTCCGATACCTCCACACCTCGGGTAGCGGTCACACCCTGGTGACCGATGCCGCGCCGCCGTTCGGTGGCGGCACGGCCCCGTCGCCCATGGAACTCCTCCTGCACGCCCTGGCCGGTTGCGCGGGCGTGGACCTGGCCATGATGCTGGAGAAGATGAAACAACCCGTGGCCGGGCTCGAGATCTCCGTGGAGGGGGAGCGCGCCGAGGAGCATCCCAAAGTCTTCACGAAGATCCGGATGCGCGTGCGGGTGCGGGGCGACGTCGACCCGAGAAAGGTCGAAAGGGCGCTGAACCTGAGCCGGGAGACTTACTGCTCCGTTTCGGCCATGCTGCAGGCGACCGCCACCATCGAGCACAGTTTTGAGATCCTGGGTGCGGAATGATATAAAATCTTCGCGATAAAGACATTACGGAACAACAAAAAACTGCACGTGCTTGTGTTTCACCCCCTTATTTGGTATCCTTAAAGCCAACTATCGCCCCTCCAGGACCGCATACGCGCCCGGCGGTCGGAGGCATTGCTGCCTGTGCCGGACGTCATGTGGTTCGATTTAAGGAGAACGCATGGGTCGTTACTCCCGGATCGCCGCCGCCGCTTGCCTGCTCATCATCGTGTGGGTATCGACGGCCCTTGCCGCCAAGATCGACCCCGAATTGCAGAGAATCCTCGACGAAGGGAACAAGTCCGAAGCGGACATGATTCCTGTCCTCATGGTCTTTCCGGAGCAGCCGGATGTCGAGGACCTCGAGGTCATGCTGGACGGTGCCACGCCCAACAAGCGCCGCAAGTCCACCATCGCCGCGCTCAAGCGACAGGCGCGCAAGGCCCAGGCCGATGTCTGGGAGCTGTTCGATGATCCCGACCACCCGGGTATCCTGTTCTACGCCGACATGCTCTACTTCTCCAACGCCATCGCCTTCGGCGGCGATCGCGACGTTATCCTGGCGGTGGCCGAGGCGCATGCCGACAAGGCGGGCGACGACGCGATTCTCTTCCTGGACAAGGATTACGATCTGCTCGCCGGTCTGCCGGCCCGGACCGACGGCCTCAAATCCGCCATGGCGGACACGGCCTGGAACGTCAAGTACCTGCAGGCTCACCGGGTCTGGAAGGAACTGGGCTACACCGGCGAGGGCATCGTCATCGGTCACCTCGACACCGGTGTCGACTACAACCATCCCGACCTGAAGCAGCGCATCCGCATCAACCCGCTGGAGATCGCCGACAACGGCATCGACGACGACGACAACGGATTCGTCGACGATCTGCGCGGCTGGGATTTCGGGGACGGCGACGCCGACCCCCTGGACGACGCCAGCAACGCCAGCCACGGGACCCACACCGCCGGCTCGGCCGTGGGCGACGGCACAGGCGGCGTGCAAACCGGTGTCGCGCCCGGCGCCCGGCTGCTGCCCGTGAAGATCTTCACCAGCGACGGGACCGCGAGCCTCGGCCGGATCTGGGCCGGCCAGCAGTACTGCGTGGAGAACGGCGCCCGCATCATCACCATGTCGCTGGGCGTCAAGGGTGAGATTCCGGCGGCCTTCCTGCGCAACGATCGTTACAACGCCGGAACGCTTCGAGCCGCCGGCGTCATCGTCTTCAACAGCGCGGGCAACTACCACGACGAGTTCGACCCGCCCATCGAGCTGGGCATGACTGCCCGGATCCCGGCTCCCTGGAGTGCCGTGCCGGCGCCTTACAGCAGCACCGGCGGCGTGATCACCGTGGGTGGCACCGGTTTCCGCAGCGACGAATCGTACGGGGCCAGCAGTCACGGGCCCGCGGCCTGGGATCAGGTCGAGCCCTGGTTCGATTGGCCCTATCTGCCTGGTGACGGCTTGATCAAACCGGACGTCGTGGCGCCCGCCCAGGGCATCGTATCGACCCTGCCCGACTACGCCTACAGCGGCGAGACCTGGGGCGGAACGTCCATGGCCTGCCCGCAGGCTGCGGGTGTGGCCGCGCTCATGCTGCAGAAGAATCCCACGCTTTCGCCGGCGGGTGTCGACAGCCTGCTCGAACTCACCGCTCGCGATCTCGGCGCACCCGGCAAGGACGTGATCTTCGGCTCCGGTCTCATCGATGCCTACGCCGCCGTGCTGGCCGTGCCCAACGAGCAGCTGCCGAATCTGGACAACGTGACCTTCCTGCCGGATCCGCAGGGCGATGGTTCCCTGGATCCGGGCGAACTGGTGTCCGTCGTCTTCGAGGTGGACAATGCCGGGTTCGTGCCGGCAACCGGCGTGGTCGGCCGCCTCACCGTGGAGAACAATCCCTACGTGGGAGTGCAGGACGCCCTGGCCGTGTTCCCGGACGCCCAGGCGGCCTCCCAGATCAGCAACGCTGATTCGCCCTTCACGGTCGCCGTCTCGCCACAGGCGCCCCAGGGTCACGTCTTTTGCATGAACCTCACGCTGAGCACCGCCGAGGGCTTCGAGCGGATCTTCGACGTGAAGGGTTACGTGGGATTGCCCGAGGTTCGCACGCACGACGAGGTGGGCAACCTCTTCATGTCGGTCACCTCACGAGGCAGTCTCGGCTATCTCGACGATTCCCAGATCAGCGGATACGGACTCGGCCTTCGCGGGGGACCGAGCTCGGTGTTCCTCGGTTCGCTCTGGGCTGGCAGCAGGCCCGACTACGTTTGCAACAACGACTTCACGGCCGCCGGCGCCGACCCCGCGGAGTGGCAGCCTCGCGGTGAGCCCAGCGGAAACGTTCGCGTGGTCACCGACAACGGAAATCAGCAGGCCTTCGGTGCGGCCTTCACCGATGCCGGGGCGGTCATACCGCTGGGCGTGACGGTCAGCATGGTGAGCCGGGCCTACGACAGCGCTGCGCGCGAGAACGTGTTCATCATCGACTACGTCATCACCAACGCGGGCAATGCGTATTTCGACCGCTACTATGCCGGACTCTTCATCGACTGGGACGTCATCGATTCGCTCGGCAACATCGGCGGTGTCGATCCGAGTACGCGCTCGGTGTGGGTGGGCATGCCGAACGGTCCAGTGTTCGGCATGGCGCTCCTGGGCGATACGCCGGTGAGCAACGTGACCCTGATCGACAATCCGACCTACGTCTATCCGGTGAGCCACGTCATCGGACATCACAAGTTCCAGCTGCTCAACGGATCCATCCGGCAAACCGAGGCCACGCAGCCGACGGACCTGTCGGCCCTGGTGTCCGCCGGCCCGTTCAATCTGGAGCCGGGTGACCAGGTGCGTGTGAGCTTCGTGCTGGCGTTCGGCGAGAACGTGGAGGCCTTCCAGGCCAACATCGCGGCAGCCGGCGCGGGTTCCGGCCCGGTGGCCACGGTGGACCACGAGAAGCCGGTCCTGGCGCCGGTGCTCGCTCTCGGACAGAATCATCCCAACCCGTTCAATCCGAGCACCATGATCAGCTTCACGCTGCCCAGGAACGGCACGGTCGGCCTGGCGATCTACGACGTCACGGGACGGCGGGTGCGATCGCTGGTGAGCGACGACCTCGATGCCGGATCGCACGTGGTGCGGTGGGACGGACGCAACGAGGTCGGGCAGCGGGCGGCTTCGGGGATGTACTTCTACAAGCTGGAGGCCGGTGGCTCGACCCTTACTCGGAAGATGCTCCTGGTCAAGTAAGGTCCACATACACCAACCCCCCGGACATGTGCTGCGCAGACATGCTCGGGGGGTTAGTGTATGTGGACCTTACTTGACCAGGAGCACGCCGAGGAAGGGTGAGCATGGCCGGCCTGATTTGTTACGTCGTTCTGAGCGTTGCGGCCGTGGGGGCGGTGGACCGGGCGGTGGAGTTCAATCTCGCGGTGGAGGATCTGGCGACGGTAGCGGTGGTGGACAGCTTGCTGACGAACGAGCGGGAGATGCCGACGGCGGCGCGCGTGGGGGCGTGGGCGCGGCGTTACCTGGACTGGGGCCATGCGGAGTACCGATTCGGGCTGGCCGAGGGCGGGTACGTGGCGGAGGGACTGCTCGTGCCGGGGCGGCGTCAGGACTGCGTGAGTCTGCTCTACCGTACGACGGAACTGGCGCAATCAACCGATGCGCGGGATGCGGTGCGAGTAGCCCTGGCCACGCGATTCGCGGGGGCCGATCCCGACAGCGTGGTGAGCACGGACGGGCGGGTCGATTACGACCGGCCCGAGCATCTCGATTACTCTCTCGACATGATTCGCAGCGGCCTCTGGGGCGACGACGTCACCGCCTCGTTGAGCGGTGCGGCCGCCGATCCGGTGGGCAGCAATCGCTATCCGGCCGGGAGTTTCCTGCGGGTTGCGCAGTCCGACCTCCGGCTGGAGGAACTTCATGAGGGCGACCTCGCCTGGATGGTGCTCGATCCCGAACACGCTGCCGCACGCGCGTTGCGCGAGAAGTACGGACTGGTCATCGGCCACGTGGGGATCGTGATCGTGGAGGACGGCGAGCGCAGACTGGTTCACGCCGCCAGTTCGCCGCTTCCCGGCTGGTACGACGAGCCGACGGTGGTGAGCGTGCCGCTGGCGGTCTATCTCGAGCGTGTGGAACGCTACGGGGCCGTCATCATCACTCGGTTCACCGACGGGCTCACCGTCCGGGAGGATCGATCGCCGTGACCTGGATGCGCTGGCTCACGCTGTCGCCGCCCGCGTAGGCATAGGCGATGATGTCGATGAGCTCGGTGGCGTCCTCGGGCACGACCCAGGTCACCGACCAGTTCTCCAGCGCGAACGACGGCAGGCGTTCGCCGAGCGCCGTCACGACCACCGAATCCAGAGGCGCGCCTGCCAGGAACGGCGCCGCGGTACCATCGACGGTGGTGGGCAGGCCGCGCGTCACCTCGTCGGTGTCGGCAGGGTTGAGGATGGTGATGGTCAGCTGGCTGATGGTGACGTAGATCCAGGCGGCGCCGGTCTCGAAATCGCCCGTGTTGACGTTCTCGGCCCTGGCCAGGGCGCCCATGCCCCATCGCGTATCCTCGGTGAGCAACGGAACGTCCCAGGCGTACTCCCAGTTCTCGGTGCCGGTGGCCGGTAGCCAGCCCCCGTCGTCGCTCAGGTTGACGGCGACCTCGGTGATGGGAAGCGTGGCGTCGAAGGTGGTGGCCGTGCCGGTGATCTCGATGGTGGTGCCGCCCTCGATGACCAGGTCCTGCAGCGGATTCGTGAAGTCGACGCGCACCTCGCCGGGGCCGAGAATGACCCAATCCGAGCGCACAGGTGACTGGAACCAGTGATTCCGGTACTGCGTGAAGATGGTGTAGAGGTGCTGCTCGTCCACCCGATCCAGGATGATCGTGTCGATCTCGGTGTACGCCATCCAGTCGACGTCGTTGAAGTCCGGGTACTGGCTCACGCGCATCAAGGTGGCCACGCCGTCGTGCAACAGGCCGACATCGGGAAGCTCGACGATGCGGTTGGACGCCAGACCGGGAATGGAGAAGTCGGCGGTCGACAGATCGTCGGCCTGCACCGAGAGCGTGGACGTCTGGTCGAACTCGAAGTCGCGCCGGAACTCGGCCCAGATGGTCTGCTCGGACACGGTGTCGAGCACGGGCACGTCGTAGGCGACCGAATCGCCCGGCTGCCAGGCGACGTCGGCCAGACCGTCCTCACTGCTGGCGAAGCGCATCTCCACGACGCCCTCACCCTGATCCGAGATCACCAGGTCGACCAACGTCGTGGCGAGGGCGGTTCCGCCGGAGGCGAGGGCGATGGTGGGCGCGCCGCTCACGGTGAACGTGCGGGATCCCGTGGCCGACGGAATGGGCGGCAGGCCGCCGCCGAAGTCGGTGACCGAGCGCGCGTAGACGGTGATCCGCTCGCCGCTTTCGGCATTGCCGAGATCGAAATCGGCGAAATAGGTGTTCTCGTCGACGCGCGGAGCGGTGGCCGCGATGGTGGCGAACGAGTCCAGCGAGACGTCGATCACGTCGCCTGCGGTGGCCGCGACCACGAGGGTCTGGAAGCGGGAGATCACCGAGGCGGTACTGTCGATGTTGTTGACGATGGGAGGCATGTTCACCGGAACGGGTACCACGCTGGAGGTGGAGGTCTCCTGTCCGAACCCGTTCAACGCGGTGACGCGGAAATAGTTGATGCTGGTGGGGGAAGCGCCGAAGAACTGGAGCTGCGCCTCGCCGACCACGGCTTCGAGCGTATCGATGTCCGTCCACAGCAGATCACCGTCGACGCGAAACTGCGGGTAGTAGGTGGTGAAGCCGAATCCGTCGAGCATGTTCCATTCGAGGATGATCTGCCCCTCGGTTTCCGTGGCGGTCAAATCGAACGGGTTGGCGCTCTCGGCGTTGTCGGGGTCGAAGGGATTGTCGAACTCCGCCTGGTCCGGATTGGCGGCGCAGCCCTGCAGCACGGCCACCGCCACGAGGCCCAACAGAAGCAGGGCGAGGAACTGGCGGAGGAGGCGGTTCGGGTTCATCGCAGTCTTGCTCCCGGTCAATCAGAAGTCGATGACGACGGCGGCGTGGGCACCGGATCGGAAGTTCAGGGGCGCCAGCGAGGTCTCCGTGGGCGGCAACGTGCCCGGGCCGATGTCCACGGACGGGAACAGCAGCCAGGCGTCGAGCAGGCTCACCACGTAGGAGCCGAGGGCCACGTAGAGGCCGGTGTTCCGCAGGCTCTCCATGTCTTCCATGTTGCTGTAGGCCTGCTGCGACTGCTGCTTCCAATAGGCGATCTCCTCGTCGACGATGGCGCTATCGTATTTGGCCTGATAGTTCGTGTAGTCGTCGCTGTAGTTGGATCGCTGCAACTCGCCGGCCAGCGCGGTGAGGAGTCCGCCGGTCTCGCCCAGGAAGTAGACCCAGCCGCGAACCGTGGCGCCCATGTACCACTGGCCCAGTCCAGCGTAGATCGCCGAGCCCGCCACGGCGCGACCGCGAGTGAGGGGAATGGGGCGCAGGCGCACGTGCAGCCACTGGTCGCGATCGCTGATCACGATCACCTTCGTGAATTGCTCGTGGCCACGGATCCGGCACTCGAATTCGAAGACGCCGGCCGGCAGTTCCAGCGGGGCGTCGAAGGGCAACAGACCCAGATCCTGGCCGTTCATCCGGACCAGAGCCCCCTCGGGGCCCGACAGATGGACGGTGGCCGACTGCGCGGCGGCGGCGGCGCAGAGCAGCAAGACCAGCAGGACGAGGGCCCGGAGACGAGGAGGCGAACGGTGAGGCAGCATCGATGACACCTGTGGTCGGGGCCTCGGGAACCGGCGCGTCGGGCCGGATGATCCCGGCAAGTATAGGGGAATCACCCCAGGCGCGAAAGCGTCGAACCGGCGGTCAGCCACGGTGGTACGGCATCCCGCGCAGGATGGTCAGACCCCGGTAGACCTGCTCCAGCAGCAGCGCCCGCGCCCACTCGTGGGTGAACGTCAGCTGCGACAGTCGCAACACCTGGTCGGCGCGCCGGCGCACCTGATCGGTGAGTCCGTCGGCGCCGCCGATGAGGAACGTCACGCTCCCGTGTCCGCCCAGAACCTCGGCCAGGCCCCGGGAGTTCCGGGCCTCGCCGCGCTCGTCGAGGGCGATGACCAGTTCGTGACCGCCCGCGGCGCCCAGGCGGTCCAGCATCTGCCGGGCCTCCTTCTCGGGGGTCTGGTCCTTCAGTTCGACGATCTCCAGGCGCGCCAACGGTCGGATCCGCCGCTCGTAGTCGGCGGCCAGGTCGCTCAGCCGGCGGTCCTTCAGCTTGCCCACGGCAAGGACACGGATCACGGGATACCTCCAGAGTCCACCATAGCGGTGCCCTCGCGACGGGTAAAGCGCCGGTGCAGAAACGACCTTGCAGACCGGGTCCCGAATCGCTGTAATGGTCCCACGCAGACCCTGCACTCCTGCCAGCCATCGGCGAGGAACCATGACCCCCGGACCGTTCGAAGCCATCGCCCCCGGTGCCGCCAGTCAGCTCGGTGCGCTGCTTGCCTCCGTGGCGGGCGCCGTCCTGATGGCCGGACTGGTGCGCGGCGGCCTCTGGTGGATGCATCGGGGCCGGGACGCGGCAGCCTCGAGTCCCACGGCTCCGGCGCCGGCCCGCTCGGCCCCCGTTCGCCGGTTCCTGGGCGCCATCTTGCTCCTGGCTCTGGTGCTGCCCACCGCGGTGGCGGTCCGGCAGCTCTGGCCGCATCCCGACCTCGGGCCTCGTCTGGTGATCACATGGCTCGTGATCCTGCTCCTGCCGACCGCCGCCTGGCTCCTGATCCGCGGCGGCGGTCCATCGGGAAGGCCGCGTTCATGAGCGAGGGATCCCCGATTCGGGCCCTGATATGGAGCGTCGCCGTGGGGCTTGGTCTCCTGGCCTGGCCCTGGCTCCTGGCCTGGCTGCAACGGCGGCGCCCGGAGTGGCTGACCGGCGTCCAGGTCGTCGACCTGCCGGCCCTGCGCGCCGGTCTCGACCGTCCCGGATCCGTCCGCTCGGGCACGCTGGTCGCCTGGTTGGGCCTGGTTACCGTGGCGGCGGTGATGCCGGCCGCGCGCGGTTTGCTGGGCGCGGATCTCGACGCCGGCCTGCTCTGGGTGATCACGCTGGCGGTGCTTGCGGTGTCGGGGAGCGCCGGGCTGGTCCCCCGCTGGACCGCGAGCGGTCTGATGACCTTGACCCTGTGCATCCTGCCCATCGTGGTGCGTTCGGCGAGCCTCAATCTGGCCGACGTGGCCATCGCCCAGCAGGGCGGCGCCGGCAACTGGTTCCTGATTCGCGACCCATTCATCCTGATGGCCGCGCTGGTGTACCTGCTGGCCGCGGCGGCACTCTGGCCCCGACCCTCGACGACCGACGCCCCCGGCGCGCAACTGGTGCTCGACGCCGCGGTACGGGCCGGTCTGCCCCTGGTGCTGGCACACCTGTTCACGGTGGTCTTCCTGGGCGGTTGGTGGGCCTTCGCGCCGTTCCTCGACGGCGCCGCCCTGGTCAACACGGGATTGAAGACGCTGGCGGTCATGGTCGTTCTGGTGGCCCTGCGCCGACGCAGCGACTGGACCGATTCCGAGCATCTGATCTGGCTCCTGCCCCTGGCCGCGCTGATCTGCGCGGTCGGTGGCGCGATCTGGATGACCCTGACTGGAGCAGCGTGGTGACCGGCGCGCGGAGCAGGGCCGTGACGGAGGCGACACCATGGTGCTGACACTGTGGATCCTCATGGTGACCGCGGCCGTGGCAGGCGGAGGCCTCGCCGCCATGACCACCGTGCCCTCTCGCCGCACCACCGGACTGCTGACCGCGACCGCGGCCGTGGCGGGCCTGCTGGTCATCCTCGGACTCGACCTGCCGGCGGTCGTGTGGCTGGGCGCCGGCGGCGGCGCGGCGCTGCTCAGTGTCCCTGCCGGCCATCAACCCGATCGCGCGCTGCACGTCACCGGCGTGCATCCGCGCCGGACCTCGCTCCTGTTCGCCGGCGTCGCCGTCGGACTGCTCTTCGCCATCCTCTACCGTGTCGCTTTGCAGGTCGACTGGCGCCAGCTGCCGCCCGGTCCGGAAACCGGCCAGACCTCCCTCGTCGGGGGACATCTGCTCGTGACGGACGTGGCGCTGGCAGCGACGGCTGCCATCGTACTCGCCGTGGCGATGGCCGCCGCGAGTCGACGTCGCGGCAGCAGCGACGGTACGGGAGGCGCATCATGACTGCACCCGGACTCGCGGCCTGGCTCGTGGTGGGGGCGGCCCTGTTCTGCATCGGGGTTCTGGCCGCGGTGGTGCGTCGCGACCGCGGCGGCGTACTGGCTGGATTGTCACTGATGCTCGCGGGCGCGGCCATGTCCCTGGCTGCCCTGGTTCGCCACGCAGTCTTGCCGCCGGCGGCGCTCTCGACGCTCCTGATCGTCCTCGTCCTGGGCGGCGCGTTCGTCCTGGTCATCGAAATGACCTCGGCGCGGGAGGACGAATCGTGATCCAGGCCCTCGGACTGCTGCTCGCCGGCGCCGCGGCCGCCGGTGTCATGCTCGCCCACAACGCGTCCTTGCTCCTGGCCTGCTGGGTCCTGGGCGCCGTGGTCCACACCGGTCTTGCCGCCCTGGGGCGGGGCGAGGAATCGGCGCAGGCCGCGCGGGGCGGATTCCTGGTGGAGATCCTGGGCTCCTGGGTCCTGGCCCTCGGCGGTCTGTCCTTGATCCAGGCCGCCGGTACCGACGATCTCGAACTCCTGCCCGCACGATTCCTCCTGCTGGATCTCGGCACCGCGACGCTGCCCTGGGCCGGCCTGGCCGTGCTGATGGCCGTGCTCTGCAGACTGGGCCTGCCGCCGCTTCCGCCCTGGCCGGCGCGGGTAGCCTCGGCCCCGCCGGCGATACGCATCTTCCTGCATGCGGGATTGCATCCGCTGACTGCCTTCGTACTCTGGCAGCGCCTCGACGCCTGGCTCCTGCCGTGGCACCGCGAACTGGCACTCTGGCTCGGCGGCGCCGGCGCCTTGCTGTTGGCCCTGGCCGCGGCGGGCGAACGGCACGGTTCACGGCGGGCGGCGCTCCTGGGTGCGAGCCGCTGGGCCGCCCTGCTGGCCGCGTCGTCCCACGAGATGGTGCCGTCCTGGGCGCCGTGGTTGCTGGCGGCCGGAATGGCCGTCATCCAGATCGTCAGCGCCACCCCGCGCTGGCCGCTCTGGTCGCGCCGCATGCTGCTGGTGGCCGGAGCCCTGGCCGCCCTGCCTGCCGGTGTGCCGGCGGGACCGCTGTCCCTGGTGGGAACCTGGCTGGGCGCATCGGCGCCGGCGCTGCTTCTGCATGCCGCCACGTTCCTCATGCTCCGCCTCTGCTGGGTATGGTTCGAGGATCTGCGCCGCCCCGTGGTCCAGGCCGGCGAGATGCACCTGCGCCGACCGGCCATGGAACGACTGCGACCGCTGGCTCGCCTGGCGCGCGGCGACATGGTCCGACACCGTCCCGTGGCGATCACGGTGGCCTGGCTCGGACGCCTCACCGCCGACATCGATCGCGTCGTGCTGACTGGTGTCATCGAAGGCCTCGGCTGGATGGGTGTCGGCGCGGGCTGGGCCGTGGCCTGGCTCGACCGGCGCGGCATGGACGCGCTGGATCACGGCCTCACCGGCCTGTCGGGAATGACCGGCCGCGCCTGTACGCGCGCGGCCGGCGTGCGTCCGGGCCGGGCCCTGGCCTGGGCGGTGACCGTGGTCCTGGTGTTGACCCTGGTAGGTCGGTCCCTGGTCTGATCGGCGGCCACGCGACGGCCGCCAGTATGGAGGAGACGCGAAGTGGTACCTGCCCACACCCTGTCCTGGATCGTGCTGCTGCCGCTGGGCGGTGCGCTGGCCATCTTCTGGCTTCCTCCGCAGCGACGCGAGGCCATCAAGACGGTGGCCCTGTGCACGGCGGCCCTGCCGCTGATCCAGTCGCTGGTGCTGCTCTTCCGCTTCGACGCGGCGTCCACGGCCTTCCAGTTCGTGGAGCACTACACCTGGGCGCCCGTGTTCGGCTTCGAGTACTTCGTGGGTCTCGACGGGCTCTCCCTGCCCCTGCTGGTAATGTCCACGCTGCTCTGCTTCCTGGCCCTCCTGACCGCCTGGAGCGTGGAGGAGCGGGTGAAGGGATTCTTCGCCCTGGCCCTGGTGCTGGAGACCGGCGTCCTCGGCGCGCTGTGCGCCCTGGACACGGCGCTGCTCTGGGTCTTCTGGGAGCTGGTGCTGGTGTCGCTGTTCTTCATGGTCTCGCTCTGGGGCGGCGCCGAGGGCCGCCGCGCCGGTCGACAGTTCCTCATGCTGACCCAGGCCGGCGCCCTGGCCATGTTCCTGGCGCTCCTGGCCCTGCAGCAACACACGGTCGATCCGTTGACGTCCGGCCCCACGTTCAACCTGGTGCTGCAACTCGACCAGGCCAACCACGACCTCTGGCTCAGCGGCACCAGCGCGCGCCACTGGATCTTCACCGGCCTGGCGCTGGGATGCGGCGTGCTCATCCCCATCTTCCCGCTGCACGTCTGGCAACCGCGGCTGCATCGGTCGGCGCCCATGGCGGTGGCCATGCTGGCGGCCGCGGTGGTGGCCAAGCTGGGATTCTACGGACTGTTGCGGATGGCCTGGCCCATACTGCCCGACGCGGCGGCCTGGGCGCGTCCGGTGCTCATGGCGCTGGGTGCCATCGCCGCGGTCTACGGTGGACTGGCGGCCCTCGGCCGGCGCGACGTGGCGGTGGTCCTGGGATACGGGAGCTTCAGCCTGCTGGGTCTGGCGCTGGTGGGCGTGGGGTCGTTCACCCTGGCCGGCGCCCAGGGAGCGGGGCAGCTCCTGGTCACCCACGGTCTGGTGTTCGGCATGCTCTACGCTGCGGCTGGAGGGCTGCTCGACCGCAAGGGACATCTGGACCTCGAGCGCTGGGGCGGACTCTATCGCAGCGCACCGGCACTGGGCGCCTTGCTCACCCTGGGCCTGCTCGCGGCCTGGGGCATGCCCGGTCTGGCGCTCTATCCCGGCGTGGCCATGATCGTCGCCGGGGTGCTCTCGAGCCATCCGGCGGTGGCGCTGGCGTGCGCGCTGGGTCTGCTCCTGGCAGCCGCGTGGACCAGCCGCGTGGTGGTCCGCATCTGCCTCGGCGAACCGTCCGAGGACCTCGGTGACGTGCCCGCGGTGCGTGGACGCGAACTGGGAGTGCTGCTGCCCCTGGCGATCCTGCTGGTGGGACTGGGAGTCTATCCCCGGCTCCTGGCTGATCTGATCGCGACCACCCTGGCCGGCCTCGTGCGCGTGGTGGGAGGTTGATGGTGGGCGGTGTGCAGGTCCTGGAGGTTCCGGCGTTCCAGCTCGCGGTCTGGCGACCCGAACTGGTACTCGCGGCCACCGCGCTGCTGAGCCTGGCACCGCTGGTCTGGCCGCATCTGCGTCTGCGCGTACCGGTGATGGCGGGACTGGCCGTGGCCACCGGCCTGGCGGCCACGGGTCTGTCCACCGGATCGGTGGCGCCGGCGGGTCCGCATTTCTTGCTGGACGGACCGGCGACCCTGGCGCGACTGGTCGTGGTGTCGCTGGCCCTGGTGGTCCAGCTGGTGCTGAAACCGCGCGACGATCGCGCCGGCCCCATGCTCGCCCTGGCCGCCCTCGGCTGCTGCTTGCTCGCCCAGGCGGCCACCCTCGGAGGCTTGCTGACCGCGGTGGCCGTCACCGTGCTCGGCGGCGGCCTGGCGGCGTGGTACGCCGGTCAGGGGACCAGCCGGATCGCCGCCGCGCAGTGGCTGGGCGCCGGCGGGCTGGGCTTCGGGGTCCTGACCTTCGCGGGAGTCCTCTGGTGCGGCGTCGCCGGCACCCTCGACCTGGCGGCCGTGGCGCCGGCCCTGGCCCTGCGCCCCTCGCTGCCGCCGCTGATGCTGCCGATCCTCCTGTGCCTCGGCGGCGCCGGCCTCGCCCTGGCCCTATTGACCGAGCCGGACCGCTTCCAGGCCGGCGACGGCGAGGGATCGGCGCCGGTGCTCGTGGCCTGGTTCACCTTGGCGCCGGCGGTGGCGCTCGCCGCGCTGCTTCAGCGCCTGCTCGCGAGTGCCGTATCCGCCCCGGGTCTGACCGTGGCGCCCACCCTGACGGTGGCCATGGCCGGGATCCTGACCGTCGGCGGCTTCGTGGCGGCGTCCGCGCAGGATCGACTTCCCCGGCGACTGGCCTGGGCGGCCACGGGCCAGACGGGCCTGGCGCTGCTCGCCCTGGTCGCAGCGCCGGCCGAGACCGTCGTCGGCCTGCCGCTGGCGATCCTGATGGCCATGGCGCCGGCCCACATGGGCGCCATGTTGCTGGCCGGCGCCCCCGCCGGTGGCCGCTGGCGCGAGCCCCAGTTGATGGTCCTGTCGGGTCTTCTGGTGTCGCTGGCCGCCTTGCCGCCCCTGGCCGGGTGGCGTCCCCGGCTGGACCTCGTCGCCGCCCTGCAGACCGGTGACCAGTTGTTCGGGCTGGTCGTGGTGTCCGTGGGCTCGTTGCTGGCGCTGGTGGTCTACCTGCGGCCCCTGGCCGACCTGTGGCGCGACCTGCCCACCACCACCGATCCGCGGGACGACGGCGCGTCGACCACGTCCTGGGCGCCGCTGGCGCCGACGCTTCTGGCGGCAGCCTTGCTGGCGGGAGTCGTGGGCTGGGGATTGGGCCTTCTGGACCTTGCCGCGCTGCTGCCTTGACGTTGCGGGGTGTCGGACCCCTGATTTGGCCTAATCTGTCGACCGAACAACCCCGGGCAGTCCGAGCCGAGGAGTCTCCATGAGTTTTCCCCAGACCTTCTTCCGCTGGCGACCCCACCCCTGGCACGGCCTCGAGGTGGGACAGGATCCGCCCCGCGTGGTCACCGCCTACATCGAGATCACGCCCTACGATCTGGTGAAGTACGAGGTGGATAAGCAGACCGGTTACCTGATGGTCGACCGCCCGCAGCGCACCAGCAGTCAGCCGCCGGCCCTCTACGGTTTCATCCCGCGCACGTTCTGCGGTCCGCGCGTGGGCGCGCTCACGCCCGACGCCAAACGCGGCGACGGCGACCCGCTCGACATCTGCGTCATCAGCGAGCGGCCCATCGACCGTTCGGAAGTCCTGTTGCGAGCCCGGGTGGTGGGTGGCCTGCGCTGCATCGATCGCGACGAGGCGGACGACAAGATCGTGGCCGTACTGGAGAACGACAACGTGTGGAACAACGTCGAGGACATCTCCGGTCTGCCCGACGCGATCATCGAGCGACTGCGCCACTACTTCGCCACCTACAAGATGATCCCCGGGCAGCCGTCGGAGCTGGTGGTGAAGGAGACCTATGGCCACGAGACGGCTTTCGAGGTGATCCGCGCCTCCATGGAAGACTACGAGATGGAGTACGGGGGTTGACCCCGCGCGGCCTCGGCGCCGGGATCGTACTGGCTGTGGGTCTGCTCACCGGTTGCGGAGGACCGGCGGCCGATCCGGCCCATGCGCCCGCCGACATCGACGGGCTGGTGTCCCTTCTCGTGGCCAACGAACTGGACGCCGTCCCCTTCGATGCGCAATCCCTGCTGCTCAAGCGCGACTGGGTGCAGGTCCTAGTCTTCGTGGAGGACGGCGGGGAATCGCTCCAGGCGATCTTCCCGCACACCGGACGTCGCGCGCCGGCCGATCCCGACCGGGTCGCCCGCTGGAACGCCACGCGACGCTTCGGCCGCGCCTATGTCGACGACGATGGATTGCCGGTCCTGGCCAGCGATCTGTTGCTTGGTGACGCCGTGGGCCCGAACACGGTGGTGGACTGGTGCCGGCTGATACTGGACATGGCGGCGGTCTACGCCGTGGAGGTCTGGCCGGTACCGGTGCCGTTGCCCGATCCGCCCAACGAGTAGCCACGCCGCTACGGCTGTCCGATCTCCCGCAACCGCAACGCCAGCTTCACGCCGTCGCGATCCTCGATGCCCTGGTAGTGCCGGGCGAAGTGCTGGAGCAGGTCGGTCATCTGACCGTCGTCGAGAGCGGTGTCCACCTCGTTCATCCAGGCGCCGACGACCACCACGCGCGGCGTTTCCAGCCGGAACGCCTCGGCGATCTCCCGCCGACCGGCGATGTGGTACCGGGCCCGACGTCGATGGTCGAGCCGCTCGCTCACGCCCACGGCGAAGTGGTTCTCCATACCCCGCTGCGGCAGGCGGTCGCTGCCGGCCACGTAGCCGGACCAGAAGGAAAAGACCGTGTCGCCGGGGTCGGAGAGTTCGGCGATGCGTGCCGAGGTTTCGCGGTAGTGATCCAGTTGCCAGTAGGTCTCGCGGGGCAGGTCGTGACGGATCATCAAGAGACCGATCACGGCCAGCACGGGAGCCGCCACCGCCGCGCCGATGACCCCGACGCGGGGATGTCTGCCGGGCCAGCAAGCGAGGGCCCACGCCGCCGGCGCCAGCAGGAGCACGGGCAGGCCGCCGGTGAAGTACTGGCGGTGGACCGGGTCGGGCAACAGGGACGTGACCGTGAGAACGACGGCCATCCAGAGCGACAGATGCGCCGCGGCGGGCAGCGCGCGTGGCTCGGGTCCGCGGCGGCTCCAGGCCAGTCCCAGCGCCGCCAGCACCACCAGCACGAGCAGTCCCGGATCCGTGGTCACGGTGACGGCCAGTTCCTTGAAGGCGGCTGCCATGCGAACCGGAATCGAGGCGTCCTCGAGCTCGCTGAATCGCAGCTGGTGATAGCCGACGTTGTTGAACCAGAACACGTCGGGGTTCCTGGCGAGCGAGATCCACACCGGGGCCAGGCCGGCGGCGAGTCCGATCAGCCAGGACAGCGCGCCGCGCCAGGTCCGGTGGCCCGCGACCAGGACCAGCCACGCCGCCGGCGCCAGGGCCGCCGGCGCGTAGAGCAGGCGCGCGCTGACCGCCAATCCCAGGCAGCAGCCGCCGACCAGGAACCACGGCGTCCGGCCGCCGAGGCCCCGCTGGAACCCGACCAGGCCGGCCATCACCGCGAGGTTGACCCAGGCGTAGGTCTTGACGGTGGTGTTCCAGAGCAGGAACTCGGGTGACAGCGCCAGGAGCAGCAGGGCGGCCACAGGCACGAGGTGGCCGGGTTCGTGTTGTCGGCGCAGCCACACCGCCGCCAGGGCCACGGTCAGCACGCTGAAGAGCACCGAGACTGCGCGCAGGTCCGGCAGCTGCGGCGCGCCCATCAGGGCGGCAGCCGGTGCGTAGATCCAGGGCAGGAGCGGCGCCTGGGGGTAGAAGAAATCGGTGTAGGGCACGGCGCCGTCGGCAACGAGGCGAGCGGCCATGCCGTAGTAGCCCTCGTCGCCGTCGATGGGGCGGTGCCAGGCGAACCAGCCCGCCACCAGCAGGTGCAGGATCACGACCGCGATGAGCAGCAGGGTGGATCGACGCAGCATGCGGGCCTTTCGGCGGTGGTTCGAAGGTCGCGGTGACAGGGGCGCGGCCGCGCCTTATCATGAAGCTGTAATTGGCCGCTCCCCACAAGGATCCGTCACCAGCCGAGCTTTGGCAACCACGGCCACGCCGCCGGTGGAGAACCCATGACCGCGACCCGCACTGCCGCCTGCCTGACCCTCCTGGTCGTCGCCTGTCTGACCGCCGGTTGCTCGACCCGTGTGCGCGACAAGCAGGGCGCGCCCGGGTTCGGCGATCAACTGGCTGCCACACCGGCAGTCGCGGTGACCACCGTGACGGTCGATCCCGCCGTGGACGGGGTCTTCAATGAAATCGATCAGGCCGACGCCGACGATGCGTTCTTCGGCGCGTTCCTGGCGGCCGACCGGGGTCTCGACGTCTGGCATCCCGAGACCGTACGCGAACTCGTGGGCGCCGAACTCCTGGCCGAGATCGCCGAAACGTACACGAGTCTGAGCCGCGTGCGCCCCGCCGACATCCTCGCGCTGGCTCCGACGCTGGAGGGCTGCCGCTTCCTGGCGCTCGGTCGCCTCACCGAGGACCGCGTCCGCACCCTGGATCAGAGTGCGGTCAACAACGATCCGGCCGTTCGCGCCGAGGGACAGGCCGACCACGGCGGCACCTGGACGTCCATCATCTCGGTGGAGCGCCGGGTGCGGGTGACCCTGGAGATCTTCGACCTCACCAGCGGCGAATCGGTCTGGCGATCCGAGGCAACGTCCAGCGACAAGCAACTGTACGAGTACGACGACGCCACCATGTCCGATCCCGCTGCATACCTCGAGGAGCGGCTCGCCGCGGCCGACGGTCCGGTCTACCTGTCCCGCCACGGCGACGCGCTCAAGCTTCCCGATCTGATCGGTCTGGTGCGCAAGGCCTACATCAAGCTCGCGGAGACCCTGCCGCGCGCGGGAAGCTGATCACCCGTGCGAATGCTGACCCTGCTCGTGGCATTGACCGTTGCGAGCACGGGCGTCCTCCTGGCCGACGAACTGCCCTGGCGCGACGATCCCGCGGTGAGCGACGTGGTGCCGCCCGGCGGCGACCGCCCGGTGCTGCTCTACTTCACCGCGTCGTGGTGCGTGCCGTGCAAGCTGCTCGACCGTGAAGTCTTCCAGAATCCCGAAGGTCGCCACGAACTGGATCACTACGACCTCGTGCGCCTCGATCTCGAGAGCGCCAGCGGCCGGACCCTGGCCGACAGCTTCCGGGTTGCCACGGTGCCCACGTTCGTGATGCTGGATGCGGGCGGCGCCGAGATCGAGCGCATCCGGGGATATCGCACGCGCCGAACACTGCTGCGCGACCTGTCCCGATTCCGGTCGGGAAACGGCACCAGCGCTGCCTTGCAGCGCGAACTCGCCGCCTCGCCGGGCGATCCGGTGCTGGAGGCTCGACTGGGACTGCGCCGGTACGAACACCTCGACCTCGACGAAGCGGCGTCCCTGCTCGACGCGGGGTTGCGGGATCCCTCCTTGCTGCCGGACACCCTGGCTGCCGACGCGGCACGAGCCCTCGCCGATCTGCACCGCCGTCGCGGTGAGCCCGAGGCCGGGGCGGTCGTGCTGGAACACCTGCTGGCGACCAAACCGGATCACGCGTACCCACGGGTCAGCTGGCAGTTGCTCGCAACCTGTCGGCGCGAGAGCGGCGATACGGTCGGCGCCGTGACGGCGTTGCGCGGGGCGGCGGCCATGGAGCCGATCCGGTCCGCTGCACTGGTTGACTTCGCCCGCGCCGCGGCCGACGCTCGTCTCTGGCCCGACGAGGCCGAAACCGCTGCTCGTCTGGCCGTCACCATGACCGACCGCGAAGATCCAAGGGCCCTCGCCGCGCTGGCCGACGTGCTGCGTTTTCGCCGCCAGTATCCCGAGGCCATGATGTGGATCAAGCGGGCCATGGCGGCCGCGCCGGACGATCCGCAGTGGACGGCGGAACGCGAGGTGATCTTGAGAGCGGCTGTTCGGGGGGATTGAGGCCATGATTGAGGCGACCAGGTGAGGCTAAAAAGAGCCGGCCGGGACAAAGTCCCGGCCGGGACGGCAAGCCGGTGGGGGATTGGAGGGAGAAACCGACAAGCCGTGCTTCGCTATTTCGTTGTCCGAGCGTTCCAATTCATCGTCCAAGGGTCACTTGGTAATGATCGCCCGTAGATGAGTAAAATATACCGCACTGCGGGTGGCGGAGCAACGCTTTTTTGACGTCTCTAGCCTTCATGTTTCGTCGACGAACAAAGAATTGATTGATGTAACTCATTGGTGAAAAACATTTTACAATATTGTTGCGGTAATGTGATCGGACGGAGTTCTGGAAATGCGAACCGGCCTCCGATCCAGGATCGAAGGCCGGTATACCGTGTTCAAGACGCTGCCGGAAAGCTCGCAACGATCGGTCAATTGCGACGACCGCGGGCATACAGATAGTAGGCCAGCGGGATCACCACGATCGTCAGCGCCGTGGACATGAGCGCGCCCATCATCAATGAGATGGCGAGACCCTGGAAGATGGGGTCGAAGACCATGACGAAGCTGCCGGCCACCACGGTTCCCGCGGTGAGCGCGATGGGCAGGAAGCGCACGGCGCCGGCCTCGATCACGGCGTCTTCGAGGGCGAATCCCTGCTTCTCACGCGCGAGGATGAAGTCCACCAGAAGGACCGAGTTGCGCACCATGATCCCCGCCAGCGCGATGAGTCCGATCATGCTCGTGGCCGTGAAGAAGGCGCCGAACATGAGGTGGCCCGGAATGATGCCGATCATGGTCAGCGGAACCGGGATCATCATCAGCAGCGGGATGGTGAAGTTCTGGAACATGCCCACGATCAGGATATAGATGATCACCATCACCACTGCGAAGGCCACGCCCAGATCGCGGAAGACCTCGTAGGTGATGTGCCACTCGCCGTCCCACTTGAGGGCATACGTCTCGGTGAGCTCCGGCTGGGCCTTGAAGTGCTGGTTCATCTCCACGCCGCTGGGCACGGGAATCGCTGCGATGCGCGGCTTCATGTCGAGGATCGCGTACACCGGTGACTCCAGCTGGCCGGCCACGTCTCCGGTCACGTAGACCACGGGCTTGAGATTCCGGCGATGCCGACTCTTGGGTATGGGCGTCTCTTCGATCTTGACCACGTCCGACAGCGGCACGAGACCACCGGTGTTGCTGCCCACGAAGAGCTGGCCGAGGGCGTCGGTGCTGCTGCGATCGATGAGCGACAGGCGCAGGTTCACCGGCACGGGTTCGGCGGCGTCCTCCACGTGCACGAGGCCCGCGTCCATGCCCGCCAGCGCCACGGCCAAAGTCTGGGCCACCTGCTGGGAGCTCACGCCGCGGACGGCGGCGCGTTCCTTGTCCACCACGAAGCGGTACTGGGTCTGGTTGGCCTCCACCCACCAGTCCACGTCCACCACGCCGGGCGTGGTCTCGAAGACCTCCTTCACCTGACGGGCCACGTCGATGCGACCCTCGAGGTCCGGTCCGTAGATCTCGGCCACCAGGGTCGACAGCACCGGCGGTCCCGGCGGCACCTCGACCACCTTCACGGCTGCGCCGTGGTGAGCGGCGATCTCGGCAATGGGCCCGCGCACGCGCACGGCGATGGCGTGGCTCTGCTCGTCGCGATCGCCCTTGTCCACGAGGTTGACCTGCAGGTCGGCCACGTTGGCGCCGCTGCGCATGAAGTAGTGGCGCACGAGGCCGTTGAAATTGATGGGCGCAGCGGTGCCGGCGTAGAGCTGGTAGTCGGTGACCTCGGGCACGGTGGCCAGGTAGTCGCCGATCTCGCGCGCCACGGCGGTGGTCTGCTCGAGGGTCGTGCCTTCGGGCATGTCGACCACCACCTGGAATTCGCTCTTGTTGTCGAAGGGCAGCATCTTCACCTGCACGGTGCGGGTGAAGAAGAGGAAGGTGCTGGCCACCGTGAGAAGCGCCACCACGGTGAGTGCGAGCACACCCTTCTTCGGGCTGTCGATCAGCGGGCGCATGGTGCGCTCGTAGATCCTGTAGATGCGCGTCTCCTTGAGCGGACGGCCGCCGTGCTCGCCGCTGCCGCCCTTGCCGGCCTTGATCAGGCGCATGGCCAGCCACGGCGCGATGACGAAGGCGACGAACAGGGAGAAGACCATGGCCATGGAGGCGCCGATGGGCATGGGCCGCATGTAGGGGCCCATGAGTCCGCGCACGAACGCCATGGGGAAGAGCGAGGCGATCACCGTGAGCGTGGCCAGGATGGTGGGGTTGCCGATCTCCTCGATGGCCTCGAGCGCGATCTTGACCGACCGCTTGCCCTTCTCCTGGAAGTGCCGGTGAATATTTTCCACCACGATGATGGTGTCGTCCACCACGAGGCCGGTCACGAGGATGAGCGCAAACAGCGTCACCCGATTCAAGGTGTAGCCGAACATGTAGTAGACGAAGAGGGTGAGCGCGAAGGTGGTGGGGAGCGATACGAAGATGATCAGCGATCCGCGCCAGCCCATGGCCAGGAACACCACCAGCATGGCCAGCAGGATCGCGTGACCCAGGCTCTCCATGAGGTGCTTGGCCTTCTCGTTGGCGGTCTCACCGTAGTCGCGGGTGACGGTCATCTCGACGGCGCCGGGGATCAGGATGCCTTCGAGATTCTCGACCTTGGTGCGCACGGCCTCGGACACCTTGGTGGCGTCGCTGCCCTTGCGCTTGGCCACCGAGAGAGTGACTGCGGGGTACTCGCTGCCCACCGGCAGCTGGGTGGGATCAAGGCCGATGTTGGCCGCGCGGGGGCCCACGCCGAAGAAGGCGTAGCTGTCGAGCTCGGCGGGTCCATCGGTGATCGTGGCGATGTCCATGAGGCGCACCGGCCGCTCGTCGAACACGCCGACGACGAGGTTGCCCACGTCGTCGGCGTCGCGCAGGAAGGCGGTGGTCTCGACGGCGAATTCCTCGCCGCCCAGCGAGAACGATCCGGCCGGTAGGCTCTGATTCTGCATTTGCAGGGCGGGCAGCACCGAGAGCGTGGTCACGCCCAGGGCGGCCATGCGCTGCGGGTCGAGCTCCACGCGCACCATGCGGCGCTGACCGCCGTGGATGTCGACCACCGACACGTTCTCGACGGCGGCGATCTCGGCGCGGAGCTCACCGGCGATCTGACGCAGGTCGTACAGGTCGTAGTGGTCGCTCCAGAGCGTCAGCGACATGATCGGCACGTCGTCGATGGCGCGGACCTTGATGATGGGCTGCATGATGCCCATGGGGGCGAGGTCCATGTTTCCGAGGATCTTGTTCCAGAGGCGGGTAACGGCCTTCTCCATGTCGGTGCCCACGGTGAAACGGGCGGTCACCATGCCGAATCCGGGGTAGGAAGCGCTGTAGACGTACTCCACGTCTTCCACTTCCCAGACCTTCTGTTCGAGCGGCTTGGTGACGATGTTCTCCACCTCGCCGGGCGTGGCGCCGGGCAGCATGACCAGGACGTCGATCATGGGCACGACGATCTGCGGCTCCTCCTCGCGCGGCGTCAGCGAGATGGCGAACACGCCGATGAGCATCATGGCGACCACCAGGAGCGGTGTGAGCTTGGAGTTGACGAACGTGTGAGCCAGGCGGGTCATGGGCCCGGCGCCCGGCGGCAGATCGGGATCGGGTCCCTTGTGCAGGAAGTTGGTGTCCTTGTCGATGAGGTCGCTCATGTCAGTTCACCGCCTTCTCGGCCGCGATCCGGTCGCCCTCGACGAGAGGTTGATCGGCCCGTAGCACGAGGGTCTCGCCACCCTGCAGGCCGGAGATCACCTCGAACCGGTCGTCGATGGCGCGACCCACGCGGATCCAGCGGAGGTGTGCGAACGACGCGTCGTTGACGATCCAGACGCCGGTGAGCTGGCCGCGGGTGTGCAGTGCGGCAGCGGGTACCAGGACGGCCTCGCGGCTGCCGATGGAGACCTCCACTCGGGCGAACATGCCGCTGCGCAGGCGACCGTCGTCATTGGGCAGGTAGGCCTCGAGGTCGAAGGTGCGGCTCATGGGGTTGGCGGCCGGAAACACCCGCGCCACGGGCACGGTGAAGACTGCGTAGTCCACGGCGCTCACGGTGACGCGCACGTCGCCGCCCACGTCCACCAGGTCGATGTCGCGCTCGCTGATTCCGGCGCGCACCTTCATCACGTTGTTCTGTTCAAGCATCACCAGGGGCTGGCCGGGATTGGCCATGTCGCCGGGGTCGACCAGGCGGCGGGTCACGGTGCCCGCGGTGGGCGACTTGATGCGCAGGTAGCCCAGCTGTACCTCGACCTCGGACAGGTTGGCTTCGGCGCGGGTGAGGCCGGCGAAGGCGCGGTCACGACCGGTGCGCACATCGTCGAGCTGCGACTTGGATACCGAGTTCTCGGCGTAGAGGCGTTCGAAGCGGGCCAGGTTGGTCTCGGCGTTGTCGAAGACGGCGCGAGCCTCGTCGATGGCGGCCGTGGCCTGGCGCTTGCGCGCGACCGTGTCGGTGTCGTCGATGCGCACGAGGATCTGGCCGGCGGTGACGGTTTCGCCGGAACGCACCAGCACCTCTCGTACGTGGCCCATGATGCGGGTCGAGACCTCGACGGAGTTCTGGGCCTCGAGGGCGCCGGTGGCCGTGACCAGTCGGGGTACGACGGTGCGCTCGACCGTGGTCACGGCGGCGGTCACGGTCTTGGGCTCGTAGTGGGCGGGCTCGTCGCCGCCGCCGCAGCCGGCGATCGCGATCAGCAGCGCCAGCAGTGGGAGGAGGCTGGCCGCGCGGGCGCCGGGGAATGTCGGGTTCGCGTTCACTGGATCGCTCCTTCGGGCAGGCTGTGGCCGGTGGCGTGGGCCAGGCGGGCCACGTCCACGCGATGGTCGTGACGGGCCTGAACGAGGTCGCCCTCGGCCCGGGTGGCGGCGGTCTGGACGTCGATCAGGTCGATCATGCTGGCCAGGCCCTCGCGGTACTGGTTGGAGACGATGCGCAGCGAGGCGCGGGCCGCCTCCACGGCGCTCTCGGCCACGGCGACGCGCTGGCTCGAGGCGTCGGCATTGCGCGCGGCCTGCTGGGCCTCGTGTCGGGCCCGGCGCGCTTCGAACTGGTAGCGGTGCTCGGCGGCGCGCTTCTGGGCCTTGGCCTGACGCAGGGCGGAGATGTTCTCCAGGCCCTTGAACACGTCCCAGGTGGCGTACACGCCCAAGCCCCAGCTCTTGGCGTCGCTGCCGAAAGCGGTGTCGTGGCTGTAGAAGTCGCGCTGGAGGCTGAGGTTGATGTGGGGGAGCATGGCGCCGGCGGCGACGTTCTGCATCTTGCCGGCGGCCTTGGCGTCGAGTTCGCGGGCACGGATGTCGCTGCGTTCGCGCACGACCGCGGTGTCGGCCTGGGCGGCGAACGTGTCCGCGGCCGGCGGAGCCTGGGCGGCGACCACCAGCGGCGTCTCGATGGCCGTGAGCAGCCGGATCATCTCGCCGGCCATGGCCACCTGGTTCCGCACCGTGATCAACTGCTGGCGCAATCGGCTCAGAAAGACCTCGGCCTGCAGCACGTCGGCCTCGGTGGACATCTCCGCTTCGAGCAGCGAACGCGCCTGGCGCTCGTGGGCCTCGGCGTTGACGATGGCGTCCTCGACGACTCCCTCGAAGGCCAGCCCCAGGGTCAGGCCCTCGAAGACCTCCGTGGCCTGGAGGACCACGGTCTCGCGAGCCCGGACGTGATCGAAGTGGGCCGACTGCGCGGCGGCATCGGCGGCGGCCTTGCCGTTCCAGCCCATGCCGCCATTGAAGACCGGCTGCTGCAGGCGCAGACTCGTGATCCAGTTGTTGGTCTCGCCGGGATAGTTGAGTCGCGACGGGTCGAAGTCCTGCGGCACGACGGCGCGGTTCTGCAGCTTGAAGCCGAAGGCCTGGAGCGCGTCGTCGCTGCGCAGGAAGAACTCGTTCACCGAGATCCGCGGCAGGAATCCCGACCAGGCGCCGGCGGCCTGGGCGTCGGCAGCAGCCACGAGGGCGCCGCTGGCCTGCAGCATCTCATTGCGCGCCAGCGCCGCCAGGACCAGCTGGTCGCGGTTCACGAACAGCGTGTCGCCGCGGACGGTGCCGAGCAGGGTCGGGTCGTCGGTGACCTCGGCGGTCGCGGCGCCGGCGAGCGCCGGCAGGAGCAGGGCGAGGCCCAGGATGGCGATCAGCAGATTCCGGGTCATGATCGGTACCTCAGTGACTGTGGCCGGCGGTGGCCGTTTCGGGAACGCCGAGCTTGCGCAGGAAGGTGATCATGGGGCACCAGCGCGTGAAGGCGCTCTGGAACAGGTTCAGCCCGACGAAGGCCGTGAAATAGTACCAGTTGGGACTCACGAGGAATCCGAGGACGACGGACGCCATGATGAACAGTCCGGCAATGGCGCGGAGCCAGCGATCGATGGTCATGGGAAACTCCTCCTAGATTCGTATGCATTATTCGAAGTTTCTAAACTAAGGATATATTAATACCGACTCTCGTGAACGCAAGGGGAAAATCGCGAGGATCACGGGGACTTGTGGGCAGGAGAGGTCGGGGTTTTCTTGGCGATACCCGAAACTGGCTCAGGAAGAGGAGAATCCGTGATCAAAGGCACCGATCGACAGGTACTCATCGCCAGCCCGCGCGGGTTCTGCGCCGGTGTGGAACGGGCCGTGGGCGTGGTGGAGCACCTGCTCGAGTCCCACGGCACGCCCCTGTACGTCCGCAAGGAGATCGTGCACAACCAGGCCGTAGTGTCGGATTTCAAGGACCGCGGCGTGATCTTCATCGAGGATCTCGACGAGGCGCCCGATGGATCGCTGGTCGTCTTCTCGGCCCACGGAATCAGTCCTGCCGTTCGCGACGAGGCCGTGCGCCGGGGCTTGCGCACCGTGGACGCCACGTGCCCCCTGGTAACCCGGGTCCATCGCAACGTGATCAAGCATGCCAAGAGCGACCACGCCATCGTGCTCATCGGTCACGCCGGACACGACGAGGTGGCCGGCACCATGGGAGAAGCCCCTGACCGCGTGCATCTGGTGGAAACGCCGGCCGACGTGGCCAGCCTCGCTCTCGACGACCAGTCCGAGGTGGCCTACGTCACCCAGACCACCCTGAGCGTGGACGAGACCGGCGATATCATCGCCGCCCTGAATGCGCGGTTCCCCAACCTGATCCAGCCCGGCAAGGACGACATCTGTTACGCCACCACCAATCGCCAGACCGCGGTGAAGGATCTCGTCGCTCGGGGCGCCACCCATGTGCTGGTGGTGGGCTCGCGCAACAGCAGCAACAGCGTCCGCCTCTGCGAGGTCGCCCGTAGCGGGGGCGCTGCAGCCACGCTCGTCGACGGCGTCGACGAGGTGGATGTCGATGCGCTCGTCGACCACCAGGTGCTGGGATTGACCGCCGGCGCTTCGGCGCCTGAACGGCTGGTTCAAGCGGTGGCCGAGAAGCTGGCTGCGGCCGGATGGGCCGCCCGTGAGGTGGAGGGCGTGGAGGAAAACATCCGTTTCAAGATGCCGCGCGAGTTGCAGACTCTCGAGTAAGGGGGTCTGGTATTTAAATAGCTCTGCAATTATATATCTTTGACATTATGCATAAGTTTCTTACCTTGAGGGTGAGTCACGGCTCACCCGACCTGTATGACCCAGGAAGAAAGCTGTCGAAATGGATCGCAAGCTCTACGAGATGCAAGCCCAGCTCTGCAAGACCCTGGCGAATCCCAAGCGCCTGGAGATTCTCGACATCCTCAAGCGCGACGCCGAGATCACCGTGAACGCGCTGGCCGAGCAACTGGAGATCCCCAAGGCCAACACGAGCCAGCACCTGGCCGTGCTCCGTCAGGCCGGCGTGGTGAACACGCGGCGCGACGGTATCAACGTGTTCTACAGCCTGCGGTCACCGCGGATTTCCGAGGCGTGCGCCTTGACGCGGCAGATCCTCGTCGAGCGTCTGGAAGACCAGATGGCGATGATGAAGAAGACCTAGGCGACGGCGCCGACTCTCCTGCCGACGCGCGGTGATCCCGCGCCCCTCCCTCGATCAAGAATCTAGCTGTTCGCCGTGTCCGGCTCGCCGCCGGCGGCCGCCCACCACGCATCGATGAGCATGTCGAGCGCCGTCCAGTCGATGGCGCCGGCGGAGAAGTCTGCGCGGAGGGCGCGGATGGTGCCGTGGCGCACCTCGTCGCGGGTGGCGATCGGTCGCCGATCGAGGTAGCCCGCCGCCGTGAGCCAGTCGGCGATCTCGTCCTTCTTCGACTGGCGCATACCCTTGATCTTGCCTTCGGACAGCGCCGTTGCGAGCCGGGCTGCGTCCCCGTCCAGCGTTGCCGCGAGTTCCTCGATCTCCTCCAGGAGCTTCGATTCGATGCCGCTCTCGTGCAGCAGGGCGCCGCCGGGAATGGGGCGACCGCGGCCGGCGGCGAACGCGTCGAGGAAGGCGGTGAGCGCGCGGGCCCGGGCGCCGAGCCGATCGCGGGCGGCGGGGTCGAGTGCGCCGTCGGCGAAAAGATCTTCAGTCAACGATTCGAACTCGCCGAGGGTGGTGACCCGCCGCACGAGCAACCCGTGCAGCAGCGGCAGGTCGTCGCGCAGCAGGTGGAAGAGATGTACGCCGGCCGGGGACTGTCCGTGCGAGAGCGGCGGAACGGAGATGGCCTTGCCGAACGCGGCGGCGTCCTTGCCGGCCGGCGGCACGGATGATGCCCGGGCGGGACGTAGACGAGCGGGCTCGGCGGCGGCCGCCAGGTTGCGCGCGGCGGCGAGGTCGATGGTCGGGGCGGGCGCTTCGCCTGCGTCCCGCAGCAGGCTCTGCCAGGCGGCCACGTCGGCGGGGTCGCAGGTGAGGTAGAAGACCTGCCGTTCCTCCTCGCGCACGAGGTCGAGCACCGCCTTGCCGACCGCCTCGAAGCGCACGGGGTCGCTGGCGGTGAGCGATTCGTCCAGGAACAGCGGCGGCCGCACGCCGCGCTCGTGTTCGGGCAGGGCGGCCAGCCGGGCGGCCAGCAACAACTGGGCGCGGGTGCCGCCGCTCAGTTCGTCGAGCCCGAGTCCACGACCGGTGGCGGATTCTCGGGCCAGGAAGCGGGCGCCGTCGCCGTCTTCGGTCACGGTCAGACCGTAGCGACCCTCGGTGAATCGGACGAACAGTACCTGCGTGCGACGCAGCAGCGGCGGTTCGGTGGCCGCCTCGAAGCGGGCCGTGGCCCGCTCCAGCAAAAGGTTGGCGAGCGCGTTGCCGCGCACCGAGTCACGGATCGCTGCGAGGTCGCGAACGAGGCTCTCCTCGCCGGCGTGGGCGGCGGTGAGTTCGGCGTCGGCGCGGGCTTCGCGCACGCGGCCCTCGATGTCGCTGAGTTCTCGGAGCAACTCGTCCGCCCGAGCGGCGCGAGCGGCGGCGTCCTCGATGGCGGCGTCGAGGCGAGCGGCCGGCAGCGCGACGGCTTCGCGGGCGATCGCGTCGAGCGGCGTGACCAGGTCGTCGCACACCCGGTGGCAGCGATTGCGCTCGACGGTGGCGCGGTCGACGGCGGTGCTGGCGGCGCGGAAATCCTCGAGACGGGGCATGAGCTCACCGAGGGCCGCGGCGGCCTCGTCCTCACTGAAGGCGAGGGGCCCGAGGAGGGCGGTGATCGTCGCGGCCGCGTTGTCACGGCGTTCCCGGGCGGCGTCCTGCTGGACCTCGGCGGCGGCGAGGCGGGCCGTGGCATCGCGGTGACGGTCGCGGCGGCGTTCCAGGTCGGTGACGGCGCTACCGAGGGCGACGATGTCGTCCACGTCGCCTTGCCACCAGGTGGCGAGGCGTTCGCCAAGACTCGCCTGCAGGGATGCGAGCCGACTGCCGGCCTGCTCGGCACGCTTCCGCGCCGACGCCTCACCCGCCACGGCGGCGTGCCAGGCTGCCACGCGCTGGAGGACCAGGGCCTGATCCAGTTCGGCCGCCGGGTCGTCGTCGCCCAGCGTGTCGGCGGCCTGGTCCCGGTCTCCCTGAAGCGCCAGGCGGAGCTGATCGCGCAGGCGGGCCTGGGCTGCTGCGGCTTCCTCGGCCAGCAGCCCTCGCAGTCGCCGCTCCACGAGGTCGCGATTCCAGGCCTCGGGCGCGATTACCTCGGTGGCGTCGAAGGCCGCGCGCGCCTGCGCCAGGCGGCGCGACCGCGCTCCGTGGGACCGTCGCCGCAGCAACAGCCACGCCGGCATCAACGCCACGCCCGCTCCCAGGGCGACCCAGCCGACCCAGGCGCCGGAGTTCCATGGCATCAGCACCACGCCCACCACGACGAGGATCGTAGCGGACAGCCAGGGCAGCACGCGCAGCGGCCACGGAACCGCGGGGGCGGCGGCGGCCAGCCAGTTCGCGAGGGCCTTGCGAGCCGCCTCCAGCGTCGCCGGTTCGGCGGCCGCGGTCCCCTTACCGAGATCGTCACGGGCGAGCAGGCGGTCGAGTCCGTTGCGCACGGCGCGCAGGTGATCGCGATCGCGGAGGCGGGTCACCGTGGCGGCAGCCTGCTCCGCGGTCACCGGCTCGCCGGCATCCGGGGCCTCGATGGGGCCGAGCTGGGCGCGGGCCTGCTCGATGGCCGCCTCGGCGGCAGCCAGTTCGTCATCCGCCGCACGCCGCTCGGCGACCAGTTCGCGCGCGTCGGCGAATTCCTGTCGGAGCGCATCGAGGACGGCGTCGTCGGGGACACCGTCGGCAAGGTTGGCGGCATCGCGGTCACGCTCTGCGTCGGCGACGCTGCGCGCGACCTCGGCCAGCTCGGCATCGGCCTGCCCTCGTGCCGCCAACAGATCGTCCAGGCGCTCGTCCTCGTTGCCGCGCAACGAGGCCATCACCGCGGGGAATGAATCCAGTGAACCGGTCGCGTCCTGAAGCGCCGTCATGGCTGTGGCCAGCGCGCGACCGGCGTCCAGGGCGAGCTGGCGGTCGGCAGCCTCCCGCGCCGCGCGATGCTGGTCTTCGAGGTCGGCGAGGCGCGCCTCCTCGGCGGCCAGTTCCCGTTGCTTGCCGGTGAGCGTCCGGATACGCCGACGCGTCTCGTCCAGCTGCTGGGCCTTGCCCTGACCCTCGCGGCCGGTGCGTTCGAAATGCCGGCGCAGTACCGCGAGGTCGATCCCGCCGGCGAGTTGCCGCCGGATCTCGGTCGCCAGCTCCTGGCCGGTGCGGTCGGTGGTCGAACGGAGCAGGTCGAGCACGCCGAGACGGTAGATACCGGCCCGGTGGGCGGAAACCAGGGCCGGGGCCCCCGCGTCCTCGCCGTCGTGCTGCCAGCGAACGGCGGGACCGCCGGTGCGCTCGGCCAGCCAGGGCTTGCCGTCGATGTCCCAGGTGGCAGCCACGATCTGACCGGTGGTGTCGGGGTCGGGCCACAGCAGACCCAGGGCGGCGCGGCTCAGCGACGACTTGCCCGAGCCGTTGGGGCCGATCACCAGGTTGAGTCCCGGCTCGCCGTTGATGGCGAAGGGATTTTCGATGCCCGGTAGGCGGGTGACGCGCAGCTCACGCAGTTCCATCGTCGCCCCCTTCCGGATCGAGCAGGGCGTCGAGGAGCCGGTAGCCGCTCTGCAGGAGCATGGCGCGGACCTGCTCGGGGTCCGGCGCCTCCGCGGCATCGCGAATCGTCGCGAGGAAGCTCTGGTGATCCACGCTTCCGATCATGCCGGCAGCCTCGGCGATCAGCGCCGAATCCTCGCCGGCTTCCAGTGCCTGCAGGTCCCGGGCCAGCAGTCCCGGCAGGTCGTCGGCCGCCGCGAGGGACGCGAGGTCGTGCATGGGGCGCACGTCGCTGGTAACCGTATCGAGGAAGAGTCGCTGCTGGCCGACCGGTAGCACGAAGCCCGTCTCCTGCAGTTGACGCTGCACGCGCGCGAGGCCGGCGAGGTCGGCCGTGCGGCCGGTCAACCGCACGCGCACGCCGACGGCCTCGGCCGCGGCCAGGCCGGGCGCATCGCCGGCGGCCAGCTCGCTCAAAGCATCGGTGATCAGGGCGGGCAACTCGCCGCTCGCGTCGGCGACCTCGTCGACGTTCACGTCGAGCCGTGTCCAGTGCAGCGGCGCCAGGGGAAGGTGCTCCAGCTCCACGGCGTCGCCCTTGATGGTGACCAGCCACGGTCCGTGGGGGCCGATCTCGGTGGGGTCGAGACCCACCAGGGAGCCCAGATAGCCGGCCGTCGGGTCGACGGCATGCAGGGTGGGCTGGTGCAGGTGGCCCAGGAGCCAGCGCACGTCGCCGGCGCCGGCCAGGTCGCCGGGCGTGACGGGGGCGTAGTTGCTGGTCCTCGCGCCGAGGTCGGCGTGCAGCAGGCCGATCACCGGGGGACCGGGCTCGATGGCCGGGAATCCGGCCAGCGGGCTGGCCTGGTATCGCGGACGCGGGAACGACCAGCCCCGCACGCGAACGCTGTCGGCGATGGTAACCTCTTCCCACTGCCCGCCGAGGCCGAGGATCCGCAGGTCGGCCAGGGCGGCCACCGCGCGCGGCAACGCGTCGGCGTCGTGATTGCCCGCCACGGTGTAGACGGGGATGCCGTGGGCGGAGAGATCGGCCACCGCCCGGGCCAGCAGGCCGATGGCGTGGAAGGGGGCGTGGTCGTGGTCGATGACGTCGCCCGCCAGCAGGACGGCCGCCACGTCGTGCTCGCGGGCCGCCGCCACCGCCAGCGCGAGGGCTGCGGTGGGGTCGAGGCGGTCGACGGGCAGTTCGGCGGGAATGCGACCGCTGCGGCGTCCCAGGTGGATGTCGCCGATGGCGAGCAGGCGGGTCTCGTTGGCGGGCACGGGCAGCGGTCCTCCGGAGGTGGGAGCGGTAGGCATTATGGCCCGGTCGAGGCGCGGCGTAAAGGGCGGTCCGGCGAGGCCTCAGGAGGTGCCCAGGGTGCCGGTGGCCGCCGGTTCGACCTCGGCGGACGATTCCGCGTCCACGGCGTCGAAGTCCCGTCCCTGCCGGGTCGGCGTGAAGCGGGCGAGCAAGGAGTACACCACCGGCACCAGCAGCAACGTCAGGAACGTGGAGAAGAGGATGCCGCCGACGATGGCGATGCCCAGCGGCTGCCGCGATTCGGCGCCGGCGCCCAGTCCGATGGCGATGGGCAGGATGCCGAACACCGTGGACAGCGAGGTCATGAGGATGGGCCGCAGCCGGATGCGCGACGCCTCCTGCACCGCGTCCACGATCGACCGTCCGCGGGCGCGGAGCTGGTTGCTGAACTCCACGATGAGGATGGCGTTCTTGGTCACCAGGCCGATGAGCATCACGAGCCCGATCTGGGAGTAGATGTTCATGCTCTGCCCGAACAGGAAGAGCGAGAACACGGCGCCGACCACCGCCAGGGGCACCGAGAGCAGGATCACCAGCGGGTGCACGAAACTCTCGAACTGCGCGGCCAGCACCAGGAAGATGAACACCACGGCCAGTCCGAACATGAAGGTGAGCGACCCGCTCGACTCGCGATACTCGCGCGACTGGCCGGCCAGCTCGCGCTGGATGCCGGCCGGCAACTCGTTCTGCGCGATCCGGTCCAGCGCATCGAGGGCGCGGCCCAGATCGATGCCCGGCGCGAGGTTCGCCGTGATGGTGGCCGACCGCACGCGGTTGTAATGGTTCAGCTCCTTGGGCGCCACCGACTCGGTGACCTGCACCAGGTTGGCCAGCTGCACCAGCTCGCCGTTGCCTGCACGGAGGTAGATCTCGCGGATCACGTCGGGCGTGGCGCGGCTGGAGGGCGGCATCTGCGCGATGACATCGTACTTCTTCGAGCCGCGCTTGAACTCGCCCACCACGCGACCACCCAGCAGCATCTCCAGCGTGGTGCCGATGTCGGTGACCGACACACCGAGCGCCGAGGCGCGGTCACGGTCGATGGCCACCTCGAGCTGTGGCTTGTTGAGCCGCAGATCGCTGTCCAGATTCACCAGGTATCCGAGCTCGCCCGCCCGGGCCATGAACGTCTGCACCGCGACGTTGAGCTGATCGTAGTCGTCGGCCTGAAGCACGAACTCGATGGGGGAGCTGTTGAAACGACCGCCCAGACTCGGCGGATTCACCACGAATCCGAGCACGCCCGGAATGGCCATGAGCTGGGGAAACAGCGCGCCGACGATCTCCTGCTGCGACCGCTCCCGTTCCTCTCGCGGCTTGAGGTTCAGGAAGATGAAGCCGTTGGTCACCCGTCCCGGACCGCCGAAGCCGAGACCGATGGCGCTGAACAGGCCGCGCCGCTCGGGCAGCGCCATGAGGATCTCGTCGATCTGGCTCTGGTAGCGGTCGGTGTACTCGAGGGTGGCACCCTCGGGCGCGAGGATGATGCCGAAGCCGATGCCGCGGTCCTCCGTGGGCACCAGTTCGCGCGGCAGGCGGTTGTAGATCAAGCCGGTGCCGGCCACCAGGGCCACGGCGGCCAGGAGCATCAAGGCGCGGTGTCGCAGGGCGAAGCCCAGCGCGGCGCCATACATGCGGTCGAGGCCGGAGAAGAAGGCGTTGAAGGCGCGGTCGGCGACGGTCTGCGAGTGACCGGCGGCGCGTCGCAGGATGAGCGAGCAGAGCATGGGCGTGAGGGTCAGAGCCACGAACGACGAGATGAGGACCGCCACCGCCAGGGTGATTCCGAACTCGCGGAAGAGCCGGCCGATGGAGCCGGTGAGGAAGGCCACG
>PIVY01000567.1 GCA_003353795.1 bacterium | reverse complement strand
CGGCGAAGTCGAGGCGCGCAGCCAGCACGATGAACAACGTCGAAAGAAGGAGGACCTGCAGGTTCTCCTTGAACTCGATGATGTGTTCGACATCGACCCGCTTCTGGTTGGCGACTACGAAGCCCATCGCGGTGACTGCAAGCAGGCCGGCTTCGTGCTGGATCATGTTGGCGACCGTGAACGTGGCCACGACGAACATCAGCGACGCGGCGCTTTGCAGGTGGTCGGCGATCCAGTACCGCTGCAGGACGATCACGAGAATGCAGGCCGCGACGACCCCCAGGCCGCCACCGACCAGGACCGTCTTCAGGATCGCGATCACGACGTGGGTCGTGGCTTCGCGGGTCTGGGCGATCATGACCGCCTCGAAGACCAGCACCGTCAGCGATGCGCCGATGGGGTCGATCACGATTCCTTCCCAGCGAAGCACGGGGCCGACCAGGCCGGTGGGGCGGATATGCCGAAGCAGGGGTGTGATCACGGTCGGGCCTGTCACGATCAACACCGCGCCGAGCAGTACCGAGAGCGGCAGACTGAGCCCCAGGACGTAGTGGGCGGTGGCGGCGGTGACGAGCCACGTGATGACCGCGCCGACGGATATGAGGCTGATCACCGGCAGTGAGATCTTCGGAAGCTCGGAGAGCTTTAGCGTCAAGCCGCCTTCGTAGAGGATGATCGCGACGGCCAGCGAGACGAACGGGTGCAGCAGGTCGCCGAACATCGCGTCCGGGTCGATCCAGCCGGTGACCGGGACGACGATGAGTCCGAGTACCAGCAGCAGCAGGATGGACGGGACCCCGGCGCGCCAGG
>PIVY01000566.1 GCA_003353795.1 bacterium | reverse complement strand
GCGACTGGTGCCGATTGCACAGCGGCGGCGGTCGGGGCAGGTCGAGTCGCCCACCGAGGTGTGGCGCGAGCCGGGTCGCCGATCATGGCCCCCCAGAGCCGAGGCCAAGGCACCCGGCCAGCACTGGATTATCGTCCAGTGGCACCCGGCACCGCCTTGAAGGCGGTCCCACTGGTTGCTCACCTCGCGGGCACGAGCAGGACGGGTATCTGGGTGCGGTGTCGCACAGCCGCGGCGACGGAGCCGAGGACGATGTCCTTGACCTTGCCGTGGCGGTGGGTCGCCATGGCGATCAGGTCGCATGCTTCGCGCTCGGCGACCTCGGTCAGCCGCGTCGCGGGCTCGCCGGCTTCGAGGGTCGCCTCCACCGGGAAGCCCGCGGCTTCGAGTTCGGCCCGGCGGCGTACCAGATAGGCGGCGTCTTCCCGGATCTCCTCGGTGTCGGCGAGATTGAGCCCCTCGCGGTAGCGGGCGCCGAAGCCGTCGGCGACGTGGACCAGAAGAATCGATGACCCATGCAGCCGCGCCAAGGGCTGGATGTGCGCAACGATGGTGTCGTCGGTGGGCGAGTTCTCCAGCGGCACGAGGATCTTCTTGTACACGCGGTGCGTCTCCGTGGCCTACGGGCCCATCCACTCGATCGCGGTTGCCACCAGAAGGTAGGCGTTGAGGAGGACGATCACGACCGCCATCGTCCACGCGGTGATCGTGAGGCGGCGGGAGTTGACGAAACGGCCCATTTTCTTGCGGTCGCTTGTGAAGAGAACCAGCGGGATGACCGCGAAGCTCAGCTGCAGGGAGAGGACGACC
>PIVY01000137.1 GCA_003353795.1 bacterium | reverse complement strand
ATCTGGTTCTGGGAGAGATCGCCCACCTCATAAACAAAGATAAAGCCCGCGACTGCATACACACCCGTTGCTAACGCGGTGGTGGCAATCAACGGCACAAACCCCAGTCCGCGCATAAATTCTGCCAGAGCCGCCTGATTAATCAGCGTTTGCGATTGTTCCGGCGTTACGCCTGCGGAATATGCTTTCTCCAGTGTGAAGATCGACACTTCACTGCCAGCAAAAATCTTCATGCTGGCAACGGCGGCAATCAATGCTCCCAGTTCATGACGTTGACCCGAGGGCGTGGTCACCACCAAGCTCGCCGCTCCCGGTCCCGGTTCCGCACGACGCCACATGTTCCACAGGAACGTTCGCAGCACCGCCGAGGCCAGATGCTCGTGCACCACACGCCAGGTCCCCTCTTGCCAGCGCTGTCCCAGGGTCTGGATGAGGGGTACCAGGACCTCGCTCCGCAGGCGCGGACGACTGAGGGCCACCGAGGCGCTGTCGAGAGACTGCTCGAGGGCGTGGCGGTCGAGGCGTTCCACCGCGTCGATACAGCTGGTGAGAAACCCGCTGGCCGAACGGCGCACTGGAGGCGCCGGCCCAGCTACGGCCTCGCTGGCGTCCTCCGCCGCGAGGGACCGCAGGGTCGCCAGATCGAGATCGGCCACGTCGCTGATGCGTCTGCCGCCGTCCACCAGTTGCTTCAGAAGGCGTAATTTGGCCACCTGGTCCTCGGTGTAGAGCCGACGACCGGTGGGCGTGCGCAGCGGAACGACCGCCCGGTACCGCTTCTCCCAGGCCCGAAGGATGTCCTGGGTGAGGCCGGTCCGCCGGACCACGACGCTGATGGGATGACCATCACCGGGTTTGTTCAGATGAGAAACCATCCCGACACCATAAGGTCTGTCCAGGTATTGTCAACGTACCCCGGACAAGAAATCATGTTACCTTGGCACCCCAACCCCGAAACCGAGGAGCCACCGATCCCATGCGCGCCATCCTGGTCATCCATCGCCAGCACCTGTTTCCCGGCCTCAGTCCCCAGGGATTCCTGACCCCTGACGCCGTCGATCTGGACTCGCTGTCGCCGCACCTCTTCTTCGCCGAGCGCGAATACATGGAGCACTGCTCCCACTACAAGCAGATCATTCCTTACCTGGTGCTGACCCGCGAGAATCGGGTTCTCGTCTATCAGCGGCGCAAGAAGCATACGGAGCAGCGCCTCGGCGGGCTCTGGTCCGTGGGCTTCGGCGGGCATATCGAGCCCCTCGACCGCGAGGACCGTGACGTGGAAGTCCACGGCCTGATGCGCGCGTCGGCCCTGCGGGAGTTGAACGAGGAAACCGGACTCGATCCGGCCAGCACGCCCCTGGCCGCGGTGGGATACATCAACAGCGACCGCGAGGACGTCTCGAGCGTGCACTTCGGCGTGGTCTACCAGGTGAGTCTCGACGCCGTCGACGGCAGCGACGAGGACATCCTCGCCACGGTGACCGCCCAGGCCGAGCCTCACCAGGCCCGCTGGCTCCCGGCCGCCGACCTGCCGGATCTGGTCGGTCCCGGGCGCGGTCCCGACGGCGGCACGTTCGAGGACTGGTCGCGCATCGCCGTCGAGGGCGGCGCCATGGCGTCCGGTCGATATGGGGTAGCCTGAATCGCCCAGAATGCTCTATGCTGCCGCGCGGTATGACGCACGGCACGAATGAGCGTGGCTGATCGCGACGAGCAGCCATGCCGAACCTCGAGGAGTAGGGCCATGATCGGAAAAATCGCTGTCATCGGCGGCGGCAACATCGGCGGAGTTTGCGTGTCGGAGATCGCCTCCCGGCGGCTCGCCCGCAAGGCGGCGCTGGTGGACATCAAGGAACCGGACTTCGCCAAGGGCAAGTGCCTGGACATCGCCGAGGGCAACGCGGTCATCGGCAGCGACGTGATCATGGAAGGCAGCAAGAGCTACGAGGTCATCGAGGGCGCCGACTTCGTCATCAACACCGCCGGCGTACCGCGCGCCGTGCGCCCCGACGGCACCTTCCCCTCGCGGGAGGAATTACTGGCCACCAACCTCAAGATCACCGACGCCGTGGCCGCGGGCATCAAGCAGTACGCCCCCGATGCCTTCGTCATCTCGGTGGCCAACCCGCTGGACGCCATCGTCTACCGGCTGTACCTGCAGCTCAAGGAGCAGATCCCCAAGACCAAGATCATGGGCATGGCCGGCGTGCTCGACTCGGCGCGCTACAAGTACTTCGTGGCCGAGGCCGCAGGCGTGTCGGTGGAGAACGTCGAGGCCGTGGTGCTCGGCGGACACGGCGATACCATGGTGCCCATCCGTAGCGCCTGCCGCATCTACGGCCTGCCGGTGACCAAGTTCGTCTCCGAGTCCGACCTCGCGGCCATCGAGACGCGCACCCGCAAGGCGGGCGGCGAGGTCGTCGGACTGCTCGGCAGCGGTTCGGCTTTCGTGTCGCCGGCCTGGTCGGCGCTCGACATGCTCGAGAGCATCGCCTACGACAAGAAGAAGATCACCCCGGTCTGCGCCCTGCTCGACGGCGAGTACGGCGTCGACAACCTCTTCGTGGGCGTGCCCGTGGTCCTGGGCAAGGCCGGCATCGAGAAGATCATCGAGATCGACCTTACCGACGACGAGAAGGCGGCTCTCCAGAACTCGGTGGACGCCGTGTCGAAGACCTGCGCCGAGGTGGACAAGACGGCGATCTGATCGGGTCCGGTTCGTGGAAGATAGCGGCCCCCGCCTCCATCGAGGCGGGGGCCGCCGCATTTGAAACGTGGCGCAATTTACGGTGATGGTGTAACAGAAAGAGCAGCGTTTTCAGGTCGAGAACCACGAGGCCGACATGACGGACCCCTTGATCCTCATCATCCTGGTTCCCTTCGCCGCCACCATCGTCGCGCCGGCGGTCGCCCGGCGCCTCGGTGCGCACACCGGCTGGGTGCTGGCGCTGGCGCCGGCAATCGTGTTCGCCTACGTCTCGCGCCTGCTCCCCATCGAACCCGGCACGGCCCATACAGTGGCGGTGCCATGGGTCGGTTCCCTGGGCATCGAGTTCGCCTTCCTGGCCGACGGACTCTCCGTCACCTTCCTGCTCCTGATCAGCGGCATCGGCGCCCTGGTCATGATCTACGCCAGCTCCTACCTCGGACGCGACCCGCGTCTGGGCCGCTTCTACGTATTCCTGCTGGCGTTCATGGGCGCCATGCTCGGTCTGGTGCTGGCCGACAATCTCATCACCCTATTTGTCTTCTGGGAACTGACCAGCGTCTGTTCGTATCTGCTGATCGGCTTCGACCATGAGAAGGCCGAAGCCAGGGCGGCGGCACTCAAGGCCCTTCTGGTCACCGGACTGGGCGGACTCCTGCTCCTGGCGGGCTTCCTGCTCATGGGCATCGCCGGCGAACAGCTGGGATTGTCGGCCATCGCCGCCGGCAAGATCTCCGGTCTGGCCGCCGTCGACCTGCGCGAACACGCCTACTACCACGCGATCTTCATCCTCGTGTTGCTGGGCTGCATCACCAAGTCGGCCCAGGTGCCGTTCCACTTCTGGCTGCCCGCGGCCATGGCCGGCCCCACGCCGGTGAGCGCCTACCTGCACTCGGCCACCATGGTCAAGGCGGGGATCTACCTGCTGGCGCGACTCAGCCCCCACCTCGGCGGCACCCCCGAGTGGGGCTGGACCGTGGGACTCATCGGCCTCGTGACCATGCTCACCGGCTCGCTGGCCACCCTCGGCCAGCGGGACATGAAGCGGGTTCTCGCCTACTCCACCCTGGCCGTGCTGGGCACCCTCGTCATGCTGCTGGGCGTGGGCACCGAGATGGCCGTCAAGACCGCGGTAGTCTACCTGGTCGCCCATGCCATGTACAAGGCCGCGCTCTTCATGGTGGCCGGCAATGTGGATCACGAGACCGGCACCCGCGAGTTGCACCGCCTCGGCGGACTGCGCAAGCTCATGCCGTGGACGGCACTGGCCGGCATCCTCGCCGCCCTGAGCAAGGCCGGCGCGCCGCCCATGTTCGGGTTCATCGGCAAGGAGATGCTCTACACGACCAAGCTCACCGTGGAGAACGTCGGCGCCTGGGCGGTGGTCGCCTCGGTGGTGGCCAACGTCGCGCTCGTGGCGTCGGCGCTCATGGTCTCGGTCTGGCCCTTCCTGGGCAAGCGCGGCGACACGCCGAAGAAGCCCCACGAGGCGCCGCTGGCCATGGTCCTGGGCGCCGTGCTGCTGTCGCTCATGGGCCTCGGCCGCGGCCTCATGCCCCAACCCTTCGAGACCAACCTGGGCTCGGCCGCCGCCTCGGCCATCCTGGGCCGCCCCGTGGAGATGCACCTCGCGCTGTGGCACGGGGTCGACCCCACTGCCCTGGCGGTGCTCGGACTCAGCCTGCTCACCCTGACCCTGGGCGGGGGCCTCTACTTCCTGATCCGGCGGCGCGTGGCTCCCGTGGGACCGCTGCTGAGGCGCCTGTTCTCGGTGGGCCCGACCCAGCTCTACGACCTCACCTTGCAGGGTATCTACTCCGGCGCCGACCGCGTGACGCGCTTCATCCAGTCCGGCAGGCTACGGTTCTACGTCATGGTGACCATGCTGGTCACGGTGATCGTGGCCGGACCGCCGCTGGTGCGGGCGTTCATGGGCGGGCCGGCGGCTGCGAACGGCGGCTGGCGGATCCATGAGATCATCGTGGCCGCGCTGGCCCTCACGGCGGCGCTGGCGGCCACGGCACTGCGTTCGCGCCTGGCCACCCTGGCGCTCGTCGGAGTGGTCGGCACCTGCATGGGCCTGCTCTTCGTCTTCTTCAGTGCGCCCGACCTGGCGTTGACCCAGGTGATGATCGAGGTGCTGTCGGTGGTGATCCTGGTGATGGTGCTCCACAGGCTGCCGCTGGTCATCAAGCGCAGCGGGCGGCTCTCGCGCGGCCGCGACGCCGTCGTGGCCGCGGCGGTGGGCATCACCATGACCCTCTTCGTGCTGACCGTGGCCCGCGTGGACCGGGATCCCACAGTGAGCGATTTCTATCTGGAACAGAGCGTACCCGCGGCCCATGGCCGCAATGTGGTCAACGTGATCCTGGTGGACTTCCGCGCCATGGACACCCTGGGCGAGATCACCGTGCTGGGCGCCGCCGGCCTGGGCGTGTTGGCGCTGCTGCGCCTGCGTCGGAAGGAGCGGTCGTGAGAGATTCGCTGATCCTGCGCACGACGACCCGGGTGATCATGCCGCTGCTGCTGCTGTTCTCGTTCTTCGAACTGCTGCGGGGCCATAACGAGCCGGGCGGCGGCTTCGTCGGTGGGCTGCTCGCCGCCGGCGGGCTCTGCCTCTACATGCTCGCCCACGGCGTCGACGACGCCCGGCGCGTGCTCCGCGTCGACCCGCGCGTCCTCATCGGAGTAGGCCTGCTGCTGGCGCTGGCGGCCGGGCTGGTGCCGGTGTTCCAGGGCGCCCCCTTCCTCACCGGCGTCTGGGCCGAGAACAAGGTGCCCGGGATCGGCAAGGTGAGCACGGTGCTGCTCTTCGACGTGGGCGTCTATCTGGTGGTGGCCGGCACGACGCTGCTCATGGTGCTGTCGCTGGCTGCGCGCGACGAGGAGGAGGACGACCCGTGCTGATCTTCATGGCCATCCTCATCGGGGTCCTCTATTCCACGGGCGTGTACCTGATGCTGCGCCGCAACGTGGTCAAGCTGATCTTCGGACTGTTCCTGCTGGGCCATGCCGCCAACCTGCTCATCTTCACCGTGGGCGGACTGGTGCGTGCCAGGCCCCCCCTGGCTGCGGTGGGCGCCGACGCGCCGCCGCCCGACGTGGCCGATCCCCTGCCGCAAGCCCTGGTGCTCACGGCCATCGTGATCGGCTTCGCCCTGACGTCCTTCTTCGCGGTGCTGGCCAAGCGGGTCTTCCTGGCCACCGGCACCGACGACACCGATGCACTGAAGTCGACCGAATCATGAACCAGCTCGTCGTCATGCCCGTGCTCATCCCCCTGGCCTGCGCCGCCCTCTCGGTGCTGGCCAGCCGCTCGGCGCGGGCGCAGGGCATCATCGGCGTGGTTGGCACCGGGGCGTTGCTGGCAGCGTCGATCCTGCTCCTGCGGACGGTGCTCGAACACGGTGTGCTGGCGCTGCAGATCGCGGGTTGGCCGGCGCCCTACGGCATCACGCTGGTCGCCGACACCCTGAGCGCCATCATGGTGGTCCTCGGTGGGATCACCGGCTTCGCCGTGGCGATCTACGCGCTGGTGGACATCGACGCCGATCGTCGGGAAGCCGGGTTCTACCCGATGCTGCACGTGCTGCTCATGGGCGTGTGCTTCTCCTTCGTCACCGGCGACGCCTTCAACCTCTACGTCTGCTTCGAGATCATGCTCATCGCCAGCTTCGTGCTCCTGGCCCTGGGCGGCGAGCGCATGCAGATGGAGGGGGCGCTCAAGTACGTCACCCTGAACCTGGTCTCGTCGGCCATCTTCCTCTCGGCCCTCGGCGTGCTCTACGGCCTGACCGGCACCCTGAACCTGGCCCATCTCCACCAGCTTATGCCGGGCGTGGCCGCCGAGCATCCCGATCTCGTGGCCGCCACGGCCGGACTCTTCCTCGTGAGCTTCGGCATCAAGGCCGGCCTGTTCCCGCTCTACTTCTGGCTGCCATCCAGCTACCACACGCCGCCCGTAGCGGTGTCGGCAATCTTCGCCGGGCTACTCACCAAGGTGGGCGTCTACGCGCTGATCCGGATGTTCACCCTGGTGTTCGGCGACCTCGAAGGTGCCCACCGCCTGCTGCTGATCCTGGCCACCCTGACCATGATCGCGGGCGTCCTCGGCGCGGTGTCCCAGTACCACATCCGCCGCATTCTCAGCTTCCACATCATCAGCCAGATAGGCTACATGGTGGTGGGGCTGGGCCTGATGGTGTCGCCGGACCCCGACGTGCGGCGACTCGGCCTCCTGGCGGCGGTGTTCTACATCGCCCACCACATCATCGTGAAGGCCAACCTGTTCCTCATCGGCGGCATCGTGCGGCGCCTGCGCGGCACCGAGGAGCTGCGGGACATGGGCGGACTCTACCGGCAGATGCCTTGGCTGGCCGCGCTGTTCCTGGTGCCGGCGCTCAGCCTGGCGGGCATCCCGCCGCTGTCGGGCTTCTGGGCCAAGCTCTCCCTCTTCCGCGCCGGTCTGCAGGCCGGGCAGTGGGTCGTCGTCGGCGCCGCCATCGCTGCCGGCGTGATGACGCTCATGAGCATGATCAAGATCTGGAACGAGGCATTCTGGAAGGCTCCGCCGGAGACGGACGCCACCGCCGCGATCACGATTGAGCCGCTCGACCGCGGCCGCCTCGCCGTGCTGCTGGTGCCGGCGGTGGGCCTGGCGGTGCTGACCCTGCTCATCGGGCTCTTCCCGGGATTCCTCTTCGACCTGGCGGGCCGGGCCGCCGGCGAACTCCTCGACCCCACGCCCTACCTCGAGGCCGTCGGCGCCGTCGCCACTGGAGGTGCACCATGAGGGTTCTCGGCATCAACCTGCTGCTGTCGGCCATCTGGGCCGCCTTGCAGGGCGACATCGACCTGGCCAACCTGTCCACCGGCTTCGTGTTCGGCTACGTGATCCTCTGGTTCGCCCGCCCCGCACTGGGCGAGACCGGCTACTTCGGCAAGACCCGGGCCGTCATCGGCTTCGTCCTGTTCTTCATCAAGGAACTGGTCGTCTCCAACCTGCGCGTGGCCTGGGAGGTCCTCACGCCCACCTCCCGGCGGCGCCCCGGCGTGGTGGCCGTGCCCCTCGACGTGGACCGCGACCTCGAGATCACCCTGCTGGCCAACGTGGTGACCCTCACGCCGGGCACCCTGAGCCTCGACGTCTCCGCCGACCGCCGCACCCTGTACGTGCACGGCATGTTCATCGACGATCCGGAGCAGTTCCGGCACGAGATCAAGGACGGCTTCGAGCGCCGCATCAAGGAGCTGTTGCGATGACCGCCCTGGCCCCCGTCGTCGGCCACGTCCTGCTGGGATTGCTGGGGCTGGCCCTGGTATTCGCGCTGACCCGATTGCTGCGAGGCCCCAGTCTCCCCGACCGCATCGTGGCCCTGGATCTCATGACCACCGTGGGAGTGGCCATGTGCGGTGTCTACGCCGTGACCCACGACCAGCCGGTGTTCCTGGATGTGGCTGTAGTCATGGCCCTGATCACCTTCGTGGGCACCGTGGCCTTCGCCCGCTACCTCGAGGGGACGCAGGAACGATGAGTGACTTCCTCGCACCCGTCATCGCCCTGATCCTGGCCGTCATCGGCACGTTCCTGGTGCTGGTGGCCGGCGTGGGCGTGGTCCGCATGCCGGATCTGCTCACGCGCATGCACGCCTCATCCAAGGCGGCAACCCTGGGAGCCGCGCTGATCCTGCTGGCGGTTGGAGTCTGGTTCGGTGACGGCGCCATCCTGGTACGCGTCACGCTGATCGTCGGCTTCCTCTTCGCCACGGCTCCCGTGGCGGCCCACATGATCGGCCGCGCCGGCTACCGCGGCGGGGTCACCCTCACCGACGAGAACGTCATCGACGAATACCGAGACACGGTCGACACGCCCGATCCCAACGGCGACTAGAACCCGACGGCGAATCGGATCTCGGGGTACCAGTTGCTGCGCTCGTAAAATCCGGCGTCGTCCAGCCGGTACTCGTACACCACTCCCAGACCGAGATACGCACGGCCGCGCGGCATGTAGACGCCGAATCGCGCACCGATGTCCTGGTAGCTATCGAAGCCGCTGATCCAGTTCTGGCGATAGAATCCGGCCACGTAGGGATGGATCTTCTCGACCTGGTAGAAGGTGTAGCCGATCCAGGGCGCCAGCTTGTGCACGGTGGGGCTGCCAAGGAGCCAAACCTCGTAGTCGAGTCCGCCGGTGAGACCGTCGATGAAGTTGTAGCCCGCACCGACGCCGAGCAGCAGATAGTCGTCTCCGCTGGTGGAGACGTAGCCGCCGGTGATGCCGCCGCGCCACTGGCCCTGCGAGAAGATGCTCTTGTTGGCCGAGACCGTGGCGCCTTGCGCGGCGAAGGCGGCCAGGAGCATGACAAGGACCGTGATCCGGGCGATCGATCGGGGCGACGGCTGGCAGGTCATGGCGAATCCTCCAGTTGGGGTTTGCAGGCCACGATACCGCGCTCCGGCCTCCGCGCCAACAACTGGTCTGGGGACCATTGCAGGTGATTGGACCCAAATGTCCGGAATCCGTGATTCTTGCGGATTTGAGTCGGCTCCGGATTCCTGTTAAAATGGTGGATGCATCGCGCTCCAGGTCGGCAGTCGACGCTGCCGCTGTCTCACTCGTGTCCGGAGGATTCCATGCGCCAGTTCACCATCATCGCGGTCGGTCTGCTGTTGACCGTCTGCTTCGCTGCCGCGGCCCTGGCCGGCGACTACGCCCTCGTGCAAGTCCACTTCGACGGTCGCGACGGCGCTGCGTTCCTGGCCGACCATCCCGAACTGGACGTGGTCAAGGTGAAGCCCGGATTGGGCGCCGAGATCGTGGCCAATCCCGCGGCCATGGAGTTGCTGCGCGCCAGCGGCCTGCGCATCGAAACGATCCACGAGGACCTCGAGGCGCACTACTCCTCGCGCATCGCGAACAAGGACACCAATTTCGGTGGCTGGCACACCTACTCCGAGAACATCGCCTATCTGGACAGCCTGCGCACCGAGTACCCGAATCTGATCAGCGAGAAGTGGTCCATCGGCACGACCCACGAGTTCCGCCACATCTACGCCGTGCGCCTCAGCGACAACCCCGACGTGGACGAGACCGGCGAGCCCGAGATCCTGCTCGACACCATGCACCACGCGCGCGAGATCATGTCCGGCGATTTCGGAATCATGTGGGCCGATTACCTCTGCTCCAACTACGGCACCGACCCCGTGGTGACCTGGCTCATGGACAACCGAGAACTGTACCTCGTCTCCATCGTCAACCCCGACGGCGTGGTCTACAACGAGACCATCCAGCCGGGCGGCGGCGGCATGTGGCGCAAGAACCGGCGCTACAACAATCCGGGCAGCTACGGCGTGGACCCCAACCGCAACTTCCCCTTCGAGTGGGGCGGCAACGGCTCGAGCGGCGACCCCGACAGCGACACCTACCGCGGCCCCACGCCCGGCAGCGAGCCCGAGGTCATCGCGTTTATGAACTTCGTGAACAGCCACGAGTTCGTCACTCACCAGACCCTGCACACCCACGGCAACATCACCATCCATCCGTGGGGTTACACCTCCAGCCCCAGCCCGGATCATGACACGTTCCAGCACATGGGCGCGCTCATGACCCAGTTCAACGGCTACGATTACGGCTACGTGGGCGACCTGCTGGGCTACCCCGTGGACGGCGTCACGTTCGACTGGACCTACGCCGACCCGTCCCACGCCAAGATCTGGTCGGTGAGCAACGAGATCGGCGGCCCCAGCGACGGTTTCTGGCCGTCGTTCAGCCGCCGCGACGCCCTCTTCGCCGACAACATCTGGCCCATGACCTACCTCATGATGGCCGCCGGTCCCTACGCCGACGTGTCCTTCGTATCGGTCACCGATCCGTTGGGCGGCGTCCTCGAGCCGGGCGACGCGGGACGGCTCAGCCTGGCCGCCGAGAACTACGGCCTGAACGATCCGGTCGCCGGCCTGGAGATCGTCGTCAGCAGCGACGACCCGTACATCCAGCTCACCGACGTCCACCGCACCGTGGGCGCCCTGGCCGCCATGGAGAGCGCCACCATCGAGCCGCCCCTGGAGTTCACCATCGACGCGGCCTGCCCCGACGGCCATCTCGTGACCCTGGACGTGGAGATCCTCCAGCCCGGCGGCACGGTGGTCAACACGGTGAGCTTCATGGTGGGTACGCCCAGCCAGATCTTCTTCGACGACTTCTCCGCCGGCACCGGCAACTGGATCTTCGCCGGCGGACCGTGGGGACTCAGCTCCACCGCCTACTCCCCGCCCTCGGCCCTCACCGACTCGCCGAGCGGTGAGTACGGCGACTACCTCAGCGCCACGGCCACCATCGACGGCGACTTCTACGCCACCGAGCTGCGCTTCTTCCATCGCTTCGACATCGAGGACAACTACGACTACGGCCGCGTGCAGGTGTCCGGCGACGGCGGCGCCTGGCAGACGGTCGCCAGCTACACCGGCGCCCAGCTGGGTTGGCAGGAAGTGGTGCTCAGCCTGACCCAGTTCGCCGGCCAGTCCGTACGCGTGCGCTTCCTGCTGGAGAGCGACACCTGGGTCACCGAGGACGGCTGGTACATCGACGACGTGGCCCTCTACGGTGGCGGCAGCCTGAACCAGACTCCGCCCGCGCCCATGCTCGTCGCTCCCGGCAACGGCGCAATCATCGACGGCGTGACCACCCTGACCGTGGCCAACGTCGCCGACCCCGACGGCGACCCCGTGACCTACGGCTACCGGATCTACGGCGACGCCATGCAGACCCAGCTCGTGGCCAGCGTCGACGGTGTCTCCGAGGGCGGCGCCGGCGAGACGTCCTGGACCGCGCCCGCCCTTCCCGAGGGGAACTACTGGTGGCGCGCCTACGCCGCCGATCCGACCGAATGGGGAGCGATGGGTGAGACCCGTACCTTCACCGTCGGCACCACCACCCCGGTGGACACGATCCTGGTCGGACCGCGTCTGCTGGTGCTGGGCCAGGGTGCCGACCGCGCCGAAATGCAGCTCTCCCTGCCGCTGGCGTCCGACGTCGCGGTGAAGATCTACAACGCCCGCGGCCTCCTGGTGCGCGACCTCTACCGCGGCGGCCTCGACGCCGGCAGCAGCATGCTGGTTTGGGACGGCCGGGACGGCTCGGGTCGCCACGCGGCATCCGGCGTGTACTTCGTGCGCGTGAATGTCGGCAGTGACACGGTCAGCGGTCGGGTGTTGATGGTGCGGTAACCCGCCCTGGTCCCGACCAACGGAAAAGGCCCCGCCGGATACGTCCGGCGGGGCCTTCGTTCGTCACGCTGGTCGCCTACATGGTGCGCCAGTCCTGGGGCTCGGCAGGCTTGTTGCCGGCCAGCTCCTCGATGCGTTCCATCACCTCGTCGGTGAGTTTCTCGACCACGTCCATGGCTCCCATGTTCTCGGTCACCTGCTCGGGCCGCGAGGCGCCGGTGATCACCGTGGAGACGTTGGGATTCTTCAGGCACCAGGCCAGGGCCAACTGCGACGTGGTGCAGCCCAGGTCGCCGGCCACGGCGGCAAGATCGCGCGCCACCTGCAGTTTCCGCTCGCCCGCCTCGCCCTCGACGATGCGCTTGAGCCAGGTGTATTTCTCGTGGCCCAGGCGGCTGTCGGCGGGAATGCCGTCGTTGTACTTGCCGGTAAGGATGCCGCTGGCGAGCGGCGACCAGATGGTGGTGCCGAGGCCGAAGTCCCGGTACAGCGGCGCGTACTCCGCCTCCACCCGGTCGCGGGTCAGTAGATTGTACTGGGGCTGGTCCATGGTGGGCGGCACGAGCCCGGCGCGCGTGGCGAACTCGTGAGCGTGGCGGATCTGCTCGGCGGACCACTCGCTGGTGCCCCAGTAGAACGCCATGCCGCTCGACACCACGTCGCTCATGGCGCGGACGGTCTCTTCCATGGGCGTGTGCAGGTCGGGGCGGTGGCAGAACACCAGGTCGACGTAGTCCATGTCGAGGCGTTCCAGCGAGCCGTACATCCCCTCCATGATGTGCTTGCGCGAGAGGCCGCGGTCGTTGGGCCCCTGGCCGCCCCAGAAGATCTTGGTGGAGATCACCAGGTCGCTGCGTTTCCAGCCGGCCTTCTGGATCACCTTGCCCATGATGGTCTCCGACTCGCCCTGGGCGTAGGCCTCGGCGTTGTCGAAGAAGTTCACGCCGGCGTCGTAGGCGGCCTGCATGCACGCCAGCGCCGTGTCCTCGCCGAACTGGTCGCCGAAGGTGACCCAGCTGCCGAAACTGAGGGCCGAAACGCGCAGGCCGCTGCGGCCCAGATGACGGTACTCCATGCCTCTCTCCTCACTCACATGAAAACCGGCGGTTCCACGCGCTGCGGAACCGCCGGCACGCATCTCGGCGCCGCTACTTCTGCAGCACGCCCTCGATCTCCAGTTCGATCTCCACCTTGTCGCCGACCACGAGGCCACCGCCGTCCATGTTCTTGGACCAGGTGATCCCGAAGTCCTTGCGATTGATCTCACCCTCGGCCTCGAAACCCGACCGGGTGTTGCCCCAGGGGTCGACCACCGTGCCGTTGAACTCGAGGTCCAGCTCCACGGGCTTGGTCACGCCGTTGAGGGTCAGGTTACCATGCAGGACGTACTCGTTGTCACCCTTGCTCTCGAGCTTCATGGACTCGAAGGTCATGGTGGGATGGCTCTCCACGTCGAAGAAGTCGGGACTGCGCAGGTGCTCGTCGCGCTTCTCGTCGTTGGTGTTGACCGACGCCATCTGGATCTCGGTGGTGACCTTGGCGTGCTTCGGCGCCTCCGGATCGAATTCGAAGGAACCCTCGAACGCGGTGAATGCGCCTCGCACGTTGCTCACCATCATGTGCTTGACCTTGAACGACACCGAACTGTGCCCTGCGTCGATGGCGTAGGTGGCGGCCTGCGCACCGACGGCCAGAACGATTGCCAGCAGCGCGGTCAGCACGACGATCTTCATGCTCTTCATGATTCTGGATCTCCTGTATGTCTAGAGGTTCCGATGGCTGCCGTCGCAAAGCGGCTGACTGCCGCTGCGCTTGCACTGGCAGAACGCCATCTTGCCGTCCTCGGTCACGTCGACCTTTTCGGGCTTGAACTCGGATCCCTTGTGGGCTCCGTTGCAGAATGGCTGATTGGTGGAACCACCACATGTGCAGTACCAGTAGGTGCCGGCGGCCATCTCCAGGACGGCGGGCTTGGTATCGGCGATCTTGGGGTCGGCCATGTCGTACGCTCCCTCACGGGTGGTTCCGCGGCGCGCATGCACGCCGATTTACTTGACATCTGCGGTCAATATAATCGGGTTGAACCGTTCCGCAGTAGCCCGGACCAAAAAAATTTGTTTCAACAGGGATTTACGAGACGACGGCGTCGGCGGGCAGGCTGGCGAGCACTCCCACGAGGTCCTTCT
>PIVY01000565.1 GCA_003353795.1 bacterium | reverse complement strand
GACCACGAGCCAGCGCCGCCGCGTCTACCACCGAAGAGGTGTCTGCAGCCGCATCCAGCGTGTTGACGGCCAGCGGGGTCAGCGCGGACGTTTCCAACACGGGGAAGTCCGGCGGGTCGACGTCGGCGTGGATGTGGTCGACGATCTCCTCCACACTGGTCGTCCCGCCGACGCTCGGGGAGCCGGTGATGACCACGTGCTCGTACCCATTGGCCAGGAACAGATCGCCCGCGACCTCGACGCTCGAGCCGCCGATGTGGATCGCGTCCAGGTACGACGTCGTCGCGGAGAACACGTTCGCCTCGGTCGGGTCGTTGATGCCCACGATCCGCGTGCTGCCGCCGAGCAGGATCTGTCCCCGCGACGCCAGTCCGTACTCGAACACCAGGGGCAGTTCCCCTTTGAGTTCAAGGTCCAGCGTCGCCGCCCGCGAGACCCCGCCCGCCGTGCCGACCACCTTCACCCGCAGCAGCGTGTCGCTGACCGGGGCGATCCAGCACTGGAAGCTTTGGTCCTCCCCCAGCGAGATCGGCGGCACGTACACCGACTCGCCCAGCGGCGTGCTCGTCTGCGACAACGACTGCCCTTCCAGGCACGCCAGGTCGGTCAGCTTCGCCGCCAGGGCCACGTGGAGATTGTCGATCGTCACGTCTTTCGGCTCGTCGATCGGCAGCCGGATGCCGCGGAGGTACAGCATCATCATCTCCACGCCGCTCTCGCACGCCAGACGGGCCCGGAGGCCTTCCTGGTGGTTCTCCGACTTCTGCAACTCCAACCCACCCACCGTGATGAACGTGACGGCCAACGTCT
>PIVY01000564.1 GCA_003353795.1 bacterium | reverse complement strand
GGGACCAGGCACTCCGACTGCGCGCCGGCCGAGTCAGGCAAGGAGTTCGCGGCAGTGTTCGATGGTCTTGCGGAGGCCTTCGCGGCGGGCCACCACTGGGCGCCAGCCGAGGGTCGCGGTCGCACGGGAGATGTCCGGGCAGCGGACCTTCGGGTCGTCGGGCGGCAGGGGTTTCTCGACGATCTCGCTGGTCGAGCCGGTCAGTTCGATGATTTCCTCGGCCAGTTGGCGAATGGTGGTCTCGTCCGGGTTGCCGAGGTTGACCGGCTGGGTCAGGTCGCTGCCGGCCAGGCGGACCTGGCCCTCGACCTGGTCGTCGACGTAGCAGAAGCTGCGGGTCTGCGACCCGTCGCCGTAGACCGTCAGCGGCTGGCCGGCGAGGGCCTGGCAGATGAAGTTGGTCTCCACGCGCCCGTCGTCCAGCCGCAGACGCGGGCCGTAGGTGTTGAAAATCCGCGAGATGCGGACCGGCGTGCCGTGCCGGCGGTGATGGGCCATGATCAACGCCTCGGCGTACCGCTTGCCCTCGTCGTAAATGCTGCGGATGCCGATGGGGTTGACGTGTCCCCAGTAGTCCTCTCGCTGCGGGTGCACCTGCGGGTCGCCGTAGACTTCGCTCGTGGAGGTATGCAGGAACACGGCCTCCTTCTCGCCCGCCAACGCCAGCAGGTTCGCCACGCCCTCGCTGCAGACGCGCATGATCTCGATCGACAGCGGTACGAAGTCGACCGGACTGGCCGGGCAGGCCAGGTCGCAGACGAGGTCCACCGGCCCGTCGACGACCACCGGCTCGGTCACGTCATGGGCGAGG
>PIVY01000136.1 GCA_003353795.1 bacterium | reverse complement strand
GCCGGGCTGGCCGTCGATGACCAGGGTGCCGGGATTGACGTGGGCGTAGTTGAAACGCAGCTTGAGCTGGTACCACAGACGCGCGGAGCCACCCTGGTTGAAGAGGCTCTCGAGGAGGTTCTCGCCAGCCAGAATCAGGTTGCCGCCACCGGCGAGGTAATCGTTGAGAGCGTTACGGTCTTCCAGCGTCAGGGTCTGGCCGAACGCGCCGGACTGCCAGATCACGGCCTCGTAGCCAGCGAGATCGCCGGCGGCGATGCCCGCGAAACCACGATCCCAGATGGCAAAGGTCTTGCCGGAGGGGGCGATGGCGTCGGCGTAGTAATCCCACGCGAAACCAGCACCACCGTCGTCGGAAACGAGCAGCAGATCGGTGCCGCCGGCGAGCGCGACGTACTCGATGCTGTCGACGATCTCGCCGGTCGCCTGGCTCGTCACGTCGACGACCACGCGACCGGAACCGACGTCGCCGGTGTTCATGACGACATTGAAGTCCGCCGTGGCGTACGGCTCGAGGTAGACCGGGAAGGTCTGGTAGTCGGTGCCTTCGTGCGCCAGGTTTCCGCTCCAGCCTTCGGGCAGGTCGCTGGTGTCGATGGAAATGTCGAAGGTCTCGGCGAGCAGACCGACGTTCATGACGGTCGTGGGGTCGAAGACGACCTGGCCGCCATCGGCCACAGCCTGCTGCGAACCGCCCGCGAAGACGGCCGCACCGTAGTCGACCACCCAGCTATTGCCGGACTGGATGACGTACTTGTCGGATTCGCGCTGGACCCAGGCGATGATCTGCAGGTTGTCGGTGATCCAACCGGCGCCCGGGCTGAAGGGCAGGTTGAGCGTCTGGACTTCGCCGACGGCGCTGACGGTCAGCGGCACGCCAAAGGCGCCGGTGGGCATGGTGCGGCAGGTGTTGTGATAGGTGTCTCCACCGTAGACGAGGTAGTCCTCGACGATGGCGACGCGGACCACGTGGCCGGCCGGGCTGCCGATGTCGGCGAACATCTCGATCCTGACGTCGGCGAAGGCCGAGCCGGCTTCGTAGCTGAAGTCGGTGATGTTCACGGACATGGGCGCACTTTCGGTCAGGCGCCCGTCGATGATGTTGATGTAGTTCTGGCCATCGACGTCGCCGCCACCGGCGCCGACCTGGACATGCCAGTTACCGTCGAAGTTGATGTGGGGGATGCCGCCGACGCCGTAGTAGGCCGAACGGGTGGCAGCCTCGGGGCAACTCAAGCCACCACTGGCGGCTTCATACTCGATGTAGTTGAACTGAGTGGGCAGATAGTGGTCTTCGCACACGGCGAGACCCGCAGCAGCGTTGGGGCAGTAGCCTCACCAGGTGGCGGAGTGCAACTCCACCAGGGCAGTGCGGGGAACCTGGGCCGTGGCCTGGATCGACAGCAGCAGTGTCGCCAGGGCCAGGATCGTGAACAGACGCTTCATGGCATCCTCCGGAGGTTGGCAGTCGGAGATCTACAAGCTGGAACCCGTTGACGGGACGTTTGCAAGTATACCAGAGGCCCTGTTAAAGGAGCAATACCCTATCTTTGTTTGGGGATTTCAAGACTGTTTCTAGCGTGTTTTTGCGATTATGGGAATCATGTTTAACCAATTGTGTGATCATTTCGACGAGCTAAATCTCGAATTCATAAGGATTAACCGGATGTACGGCGGGCGGTCGTTCCTGGATAGCGCCGGGGATTCTCACCCCGAACCACAAAAAAGAACCCCGCCCGGCAGGTTCGCAAGGCGATTGCCGGGCGGAGTTCTGGTTGTACGACGCCGGGAAAAACCCCGGAAGCCGGTTACTTCACGAGGCTCATCTTACGGGTGAGCTGATCACCGTTGGTGCTGAGCCGGTAGAAGTACGTGCCCGAAGCAGCCTGCTGGCCGCTGTCGGTCTTGCCGTTCCACACGATCGAGTGGTTGCCGACAGCCAGAGTCTCGTCCACGAGGACGCGCACGAGCTGGCCGCGGGAGTTGAAGATCTCGAGCCTTGCCGGACCGGTCTGGTCCATGACGAGGGCGATCTTCGTGATCGGGTTGAACGGGTTGGGGGCGTTCTGCAGCAGCACGGCGCCGGCCACCGGCACGTCGTCGGCTGCAAGGGGATTCAACAGGCCCATCCAGTCGAGGGCGCCGTCGATGATGGCGGCGCGGTCGCTCTCCGAGGGCACGCGCTCGAGGCCCCACGGGAGGGTCAGGACCATGTAGCCATTGTACTCGGTCTGCGTGCCGGCCGGATCGCCGTCGCCGAAGCGGAAGGCCTCGGTGACGTAGGCTTCCTGACCGTTGAGCAGCGAGACCTGATCAGGGTCGCCGCCGGCGAGGGTGAAGTTCAAGCCTCCACCGACGGTGCCCGGCTGACCGTCGACCACGAGGTTGCCGCTGTTGCCGGTGGCGTAGTTGATGCGCAGCTTGAGCTGGTACCACAAGCGTGCCGAGCCACCCTGGTTGTAGAGGCCCTCGAGGAGGTCCTCACCGGCCAGGATCACCTTGCCGCCGGCCGCCAGGTAAGCATCCAGAGCGGTGCGGTCCTCTGCCGCCATGCCCTGGCTGTTGGCGCCGGTCTGCCAGATCACGGCGTCGTAAGCGAGGAGGTCGTCGCCCGCCACGGCCGCCAGGCCGCGGTCCCAGATGGCGTAGGTCTTGCCGCTGGGGTCGATGGCCGGAGCGTAGTAGTCGTATGCGTAGCCCGCGCCGTCGTCGTCAGCGACGACGAGCAGATCGGTGCCGCCGGCAAGCCCGACGAAGTCGAGGCTCTCGACGAGGTTGCCGCTACCCTGGCTGGCGATATCCACGATCACACGACCCGATCCCACGGATCCGGTGTTCATGACCACGTAGAAGGACCCGGAATCGAAGGCGTCCAGGGGCATGGAGAAGGTCTGGTAGTCGACGCCGTCATACACCATGTGCGCGTCCCAACCGTTGGGAAGGCTGTTGGTGTCGATGGTCACGTCGAACACGTCGGGGTTCAGGCCGACGTTGATGACGTTGGTGGTGCCGAAGGTGACCTGGCCGCCGTCCGCGATCATCTGCTGGGGGCCGGTGACGCCTACGGCCGCACCGTACTCACCCACGAAGCTGTTGCCCGACTGGATGACATACTTGTCGGTGTCGCGCTGGACGAAAGCGATGATCTGCAGTTTCTCGGTGTTCCAGCCGGCACCGATGGCGATGTCGAGATTGACGATCTGCTCCTCGCCGTTGTTGCTCACGGTCAGGGGAGTCTCGGCAAGCATGTCGACGAGCGTATTGTGGTAGGTCACGCCGCCGTAGACGAGGTCGTCTTCGACGATGGCGACCCGGATCACGTGGTTGGCCGGGCTGCCGATATCATCGAACATCTTCACCTTGATCTCGGCGAAGGCGCCCGGCTCGACGTAGCTGAAGTCGGACACGATCACGGCCATGGGGGCGGCGACCGCGCGGTGGCTGTCGATGATGGCCATGTAGGACTGGCCATTGACGTCGCTGGCCGGCGCACCCACCTGGATGTGCCAGTTGCCGTCGAAGCGGATGTCGGGAATGCCACCCATTCCGTAGTAGTTCATCCGGGCATCGGAGTCGGGGCAGCTGAGGCCGCCGCTGGAGGCTTCGAAGCCGATGTAGTTGAATTCGTTGGGTAGATAATGGTCTTCGCACACGGCGAGACCCGCATGGGCGCGAGGGCAGTACACTCACCACGTGGCGGAGCCGAGCTCCACGATCGCGGTGCGGGGAACCTGTGCGGTGGCCTGGACCGACAGCAGCAGGGTCGCCAGGGCCAGCAGCATGAGCAGACGCTTCATAGCATCCTCCGAGGTTGGCAGACGCGGGCATGGTGCCCAAATTCAAGGGAATGCTCATGATAACAAACCGAAGTGGTCGCGATCAATAGCCTAGTGTTGCCGGGGGATATTCAACTTCAATTATCATAATGAGATACGTCTTATCCGTACCATATCCGGATAAAAGATCACGGCGGGACCGAAATCCCGCCGTACATGATCTTTCGATGGCGATATTAGTAGCGGAAAATACCGTAAAACTCCACGCCCTGGAAGGCCGGCTCGAACTTACAGACACCGCCCGCGCAGAGCTGACCGGCCTGCCGCTTGCCGAACCAGACGTTCAGGTTGCCGCCGCCGTTGAGCGTGTAGGTGACCTGCCCTGAGGGGAATGTCGAGCCCTTGATCTCGTCGGGATCGAACTGGGCTTCGTACTTGTTGTTGGTCTCGAGGATGGCGTCGAACGTCCAGCGGGGCGGCAGTTCCATCTCGAGCTTCATCCACTGCTGGTCGTACTCGCCGAGCACACCGGCGTCCACGTGCTGCTGCTCGAACTGGGCGGTCCAGGTGAGGCGCTCCATGCCGTACCACGAGCCGTCGACGCAGATGCTCTGCCGGATGGTGCCCTCGCTCTCCTGGTAGTCGATACCGCTGCGGAGGCGGAAGTCGCCGATGTGTCCCTGCTCGAACTGGAGGTAGACTTCCTCGAACAACGTCTCGCGGTTGTGCGTCTCGATCTTGCTGGCGTTGCCGAGCATGAGCCATCCCTTGCCGAAGTCGGCGTTGACCTCGACCTGCCAGCCCTTCTCGTCGTCCTGGTTCATCGCATGCGGTTTGCGATTGAGCAGGGCGTAGATGTGCTCGCGCACCAGGGCGGGCGGACGGTTCAGCGGCTGCTTGCCGTCGGCCCGGGGGATGACCCGGAACTTGTCGTAGTCGCTGCGCTCGATGGAGGCACTGACAGGGCCGGCGAAGACACCGAGGTTTCCGTAGAACGCACTGCCCTCGTCCAGGTCCAGGGTGGTGAGATTGTACTCGTAGCCGGTCTTCTTGCCGTACTCGAGGTACAGGCTCGTGTGGGTGTGATTGAGATCCAGGCGACCGGTGCCGACCCACTCGCGGAGGGCCTCATCGTGGTCGGGCTGGAGATTCGGCAGATATGTCAGGCCGGCTGCACCCAGGGATAGACCACGCATCAGCCGGTAATCGGCGTCGACGCCACGCACATCGACGCTGTTGACGATGTATCCGTCGGGATCGGAGATGGTGGGCGTGGTGCCGGTGGTGCCGCTCAAGAGCGCCAGATTGACCGGCCCGAAGCCGCCGTGCCCGATGATGCCGTCCAGGGCTGTATCCACGCGGATGAATCGGTCCTCGTAGCTGTTCCAGACCAGTCCGCGACCGAACATGCCGTAGTAGTGGCCGATGCGCAGGTCGAATATGCCGCTGCCGTACGCGAAGTAGCGGTGCATGATCTCATTGCGACGGTTGCCGTCCTCGGACGGTGCCTGGTGATTGAGCATGACGCCGGTGCGGAAATCGCCGAACTGGTAGGCCACGTCCAGCCAGTTCTCCATGATCTCCTCGTCGGTTTCGGTGTCGTAGCTGTACTCGAACTGGTCGGTGGCGGTGACGGCGTCCCTCCAGGACAGGCCTCCCGGCGCCGAACCCACGGCCGGCGCGGTCACCGGCGAGGCGAGCACGCGCTCGATGGCATGCTTCAGTTCGACCTCGTCGCCCTGTCGGTACCCCTCATGCCGGTAGACCTCGCTGCCGCCGCCGTCGAAGAGGATGGTGAATGGCGGACTGAGGACCTGCAGCGTCTGCTGTACGGTGCCGGCCGCATCCTGCCCGATGATGAGGTCGTTCCAGCCCTTGGCGCGTACGAGCGGCCCTACCTTGGACATGCTCTTGCTGTTGTCCACGCTGATGGCGATGATGCTGACCTCGCCGTCGAACTCTGCGGCGAGGTCGTTGAGGTGGGGCATCTCCTTGAGGCAGGGAATGCACCACGTCGCCCAGAAGGCCACCACGACCGGGCCCTTGGCCAGCTGCTCGTGCAGGCTGACCTGGTCGCCGTCCGGCGTCGGCAGCGTCCAGTCGGGCGCCGCGAAGCTGGTGACGGGTCGACCGGTGATGGTCGTCTGCGCCGCCAGCACGCCTTCGACGGCATGGTCCAGTTCCACCTCGTCGCCCTGCCGGTATCCCTCGTGGCGGTAGGCGACGCTGCCGTTGGCGTCGAACACCACGGTGTAGGGCGGACTCAACACCTGCATCATCTGCTGCACGGTGCCGCCGGCGTCCTGCGCGATCACCAGATTGTCCCAGCCCTTGGTGCGAACCAGCGGGCCCACCTTGGACATGCTCTTGGAGTCGTCGATGCTCACGGCGATGAAGGTGACCTCGCCGTCGTACTTCGCCGCCATCTCGTTGAGGTGCGGCATCTCCTTGAGACAGGGGATGCACCAGGTGGCCCAGAAGGACAACACCACCGGGCCCTTGGCAAGCGCCTCGTGGAGACTCACCTGGTCGCCGTCGGGAGTGGGGAGGGTCCAGTCCGGGGTGGCGTACTGGGCGGTGGCGGGCTGCGCCCAGCTCACCAGCGCGAGCGCCGCGCAGAGCAGCAGGAACAGGTTCCGGGGCCGGGGGAACATGGTGGCTCCTTCGGGTTCGGGCCGTGCCTGTTCGGCCCGTTCGTCCGTGACTGGACCCCGCACTCCGGCACGAATGCCGGAGATGCGGGGTCAGGGGTTCCAGCCGGTTTCTACTTCACCAGGGACATCTTGATGGTCTGCTGCACGGCGCCCACGTTCACGCTGGCGAGATACACGCCGGCGGACAGGGACTCACCGCTGTCGCTGCGGCCATCCCAGGCCACGCTCTGCGGGCCGGGATTCAGGTCGCCGGACACGAGGGTGCGCACCCGGCGGCCGGACGCGTCGAAGATGTCGATGACCGCGTTCTGGGCAGCGGTGCCACCCACGGTGAAGCGGATATCGGTCTTCGGGTTGAACGGATTGGGAGCCGCGCGCAGGTCGCTGAGGACCGTTGCGGGCACCTCTTCAACGCCGACCACGCTGCCGGTGGTGGCGGTGAAGGTGGCGGTGCTGTAGAGCGACGGATCGGTGTTGCTGCGGATGCCGATGGTGATCGACCCGGTGCCCTCGTCGAAGAGGGTGGTGAAGTCGATCTCCAGGTGCATGTCCGCGCCCGGCGCCATGGTGCCGTTCATGGGGATCTGCTGCGTGATGTTGGTCGGCGGGTAGCAGATACCGTCGAAGCAATAGGTGGTCGACCAGTTCTCGGGCTGGTTGCGCACGGCGGTCAGAGTGTAGGTGTCCGCCATCGAGCCCGCATTATAGAGCACCGGGAGGAACTGGTAGAATTCGTTGACCTCCATGTGGGTCACGCCCTCGCCCGGCGAGAAGACCATGTCGTAGCCCTCGGACGGTGTGACCACGTCGAAGGTCCAGGTGCCGACCACCGAGCCGTCCGTGTTGCTGAGAATCTCGATGGTGTAGCTGGCGGGGCCCTCGTCCATGAGCGAGGTCACGTCGAAGTCGAAATCGACCGTACCGCCGGGGTCGACCATACCCACGGCCGGGACCGTGAACGTGGTGTTGATCTCGGGGTAGCAAACGTCGTCGTAGCACACGTTGAAGACCCAGTTGGCCGGCTCTTCCATGGTGAGATTGAGCGTGTAGCTGTCCGCCGTATCACCGGTGTTGGTGAGGTTGCTGTGGAACTGCCGGTAGTCGTTGACCGGGATCACCATGGTCGACGGACCCTGGCGGAAACTGAAGTCGATGGGTTCGGCCAACGCCTGGCTGGACTGGCCAAAAGCCAGCAGGCAGCTGGCCGCGATACAGAGGCAAAGGAGAGTCTTGCGCAGAGCGTTCATCGGGATCCTCCGGATTGGACAGCAGGGGTGTCCGGGTTGGAAACGGCGGAAACGGCGGCCTGAGCGGTAGCCGTCACCGTGGAACCCGCCTGGATGATGTCACGCGACGAGGCGTGCTGGACCCAGGCGATGATTTGCTTGGCGTGGGGGTAGACGTCGTGGCCGGGGAGGTTGCCGCCGAGGGGGTCGTCGAGAGTGATGTCGAAGGGATAAGAGGTGCCGGCGTCGAGCACGCCGATATCGGAACTGGGCACGACATGGTCGCGCATGACCCAGTGGTACTCGGTGACGCCGTCGATGTAGCCCTCGTTCTCGGTCTCGACCGATTCGTAGACCAGCACCACGTTGAGATGGTGGCCGCTCAGGTCGACGCCGCCGGGGGACATCAAAGTCACCGTGGCCTCGTGGGTGAGGTCATCGATGTCGCCGAGGTCTTCGTCAGTGTTCACGGTCACGAGGACTTCGGAAAATTCGGGCTGGCTGTCGATGAAGGCCATCATGCCGTCGGCGCTGGCCGGGGTACCCAGTCCGCCGAGCACGCCGCCGTCGCCGGCGAGGGTCGGCAGGTTGATCGTGCTGGCGCCGAAGTACCAGTCGACCCGGTCGTCGGTGATGGTCGTGGTGACCCAGTAGAACGGATCGAGTGGCGACAGGATGGCCGGCCACTTGAGGTAGAGCGCCCGGTCGGGGCCGTAGCCTTCGGTGTGCAGGACGGCATCCACGTTGGCGTTCATGGCAGGGCAGCCGACGCAGTAGACGTTCGAGAATCCCTCGAGCAGAACAATGCGTTGCGGCAACGGGACGAGCGTGAACTCGACGCTGGCCACGGCGTCTCTGGTGACGGTCGCGACGATCTCGGCCGGCTGGCTGACGTGACCGTCGAGTTGCACAGTCACCTCGTAGTCGCCGGGCACGAGTTCGTCGAATGTAAAGGGCGTGATCTCGCCGGTGTCGGTGCCGTCGATCCGGATCGCGGCGCCGCCGGGTGCGGAGTCGACCGCGAGAGAACCGGTGCCCTGGGAGAGAACGAACTCGGCATCGGCGCTGCCGGCCGGCGGCAGGAACACCATCTGGGCCTCCACCGGATTCCAGTCGGCGATGGCCACGCTCACCATGTAGTCGATGCCCGTCTCGAGATCCAGGAACGTATACGGCGTGGTGTGACTGGTCGCGACGCCGTCGAGTGCGATGACGGCCCCCGCAGGGTCGGAGGTGACGGTCAATTCACCAGGAGCCGGGGGTTCGCTTCCGCAGCCGGCGAGCAGGCCGGCGCAGAGAGTCAGAAGAGCAAACGTAAGGATCCTTCTCACGGTCACCACATCCCTTCATGCAGGCTAATCAGATCACACCCCGGCGAAGTCCATCGCACCGGGCACGCGGCACCGGGGATTATACCGTCTCGGGTTCACCCTCGTCAAACCCACCAAAATCATAGCAATTCGGTCTCTGAGATCCAAATTTGTCTGTGGGTGACGGAATCGGCGAGCCTTTTACGGGTGCTCTCGATCGTGCGCCAAGGAGTCACTCCGGTGTTCTCCTAGTGATCTCGAAGGTGTTTTTGAATTGGCGACCAAGCTTGTCCAATATGGACGAAGAAATCAAGACTTACGGCGATTATGGCGAAATTGTCCCGCAAAAATCCGTATAACAGCAGAAAAAACTGCAAGATGGACTTCAAATAGCGCAGGGGCCTGTGATATCATAAACGGCGACTCTGGAGGCGTCTTCGTACGCCCATCAGCCCCTGACCCGGTCGGCCCCGGGACGACAAGCGAAAGGACCAGGCAATGCGCTTGAGAATGCTGACGGCTGCCATGCTGGTTCTCGCCCTCGCGGCGAGCGCCATGGCGGCGACAACCATCACCCTCGACGGCGAGAGTCCGCAGCTGACCCTGCTGGAGCAGAAGAGCTCCGGCCTGACCTACCGCGTGCAGGTCGGGCAGCTCCAGGCTCTCGAGGTCAGCACCAAGGGTGGCGTATTCACGCAGCTGTTCATCCCGGGGTTCCACAACTCCATGATCGACGGCGCGCCCGAACTGCCGCAGATGAACCGCCTGATCGCGCTGCCCGCCGGCGGCACGGCGCGGGTCGCCATCTCCAATGTGCAGACTCGCACGGTGCGCCTGGCCGATCACGGCCTGGTCAACCCCGTGTTCCCGCATCAGCCTTCGCTGAGCAAGAGCCAGACTCCGGACGACGTTCCTTTCCTCTACGACGCGGCCGCCTACGCCGCCTCGCGCGTGGAGCATGAACTCGTGTCCGTGGAGTACCTCGGCCGCATGCGCGCCGTGGACATGGCGCGGCTGGAAATCGCGCCCGTGCGTTACCTGCCGCAGAGCGGTGAGCTGGAAGTGGTCGAGAGCTTCGACCTCGAGGTGACCTACGATCGCGGTTGGGCCGAGAGCGAGCGCCTCGAGGCCGCCACCGCCAGCCCGTTCTTCGACACGGTCTACGAGCAGATCGACGGCGTGCACACGTCCGCCATCAAGAGCGACCTCGTGCAGTACCCCGTGAAGATGGTCATCGTCACGCCGCCCGAGTTCCAGTCGCAACTCGCCGACTTCATCCAGTGGAAGACCGACCGCGGCTTCACCGTGATCACCGGCGTGATCGGTTCGCCCGACGTGGGCTCCACCACGTCCACGATCCAGGCCTACCTGCACGGTCTCTACAACGCGGGCACGCCCGAGGATCCCGCGCCCAGCTTCGTGATCTTCGTGGGCGACATCGCCCAGTGCCCGACCTGGACCCAGGCCGGAGACGCCACCGACCGCCTCTACTGCGAGACCACCGGCGATCTCTTCCCCGAGATGTACTACGGCCGGCTGTCCGCCACCAACAGCTCCATGCTGCAGGCGATCCTCGACAAGACGCTGCTGTACGACACGTTCAGCATGCCGGATCCCAGCTACATGGAGAACGTGACTCTGATTGCCGGTATGGATGGCGGCTTCGGAGCCAGCCACGGTAACGGCACCATCCGCTACGGCGACGACTACTACTACAACGTGGCGCACGACATCAACGCGTACACGTACTACTACCCCGAAAGCGGGAGCAACTCGGCCAACATCATCGCCAACTGCTCCGACGGTATCGGCTTCATCAACTACACGGCGCACGGTTCGGTCACCAGCTGGTCCGATCCCAGCATGACCCAGTCGGACGTCAACGGCATGACCAATGACGGGAAGTACTTCCTGGCCATCGGTAACTGCTGCTTGACGAGCACCTACGACAGCGCCGAGTGCTTCGGCGAGACCTTCCTGCGCGCGGCCAACAAGGGCGCCGTGGGCTACATCGGCGGCTCGAACTCCACGTACTGGGACGAGGACGTGTGGTGGTCGGTGGGTTCGATTCCAGGCGGTCAGATCCGCGACGGCATGACCTACGAAGAGACCGGCTCGGGCTTCTACGACTCGGTCTTCCACGACATGCCCAACGAGATCAACGACACCACCACGTGGTACGTCACCAACGGCGCCGTCGTGTTCCGCGGCAACCTGGCCGTGTCCGAGGCCGGCTCCAGCCGCGAGACCTACTACTGGAATTTCTTCAACCTGCCCGGCGCCCCCTCGATCAGCACGTACATGGGCCGCCCCGCGGTCAACGAGATGACCTACCCCGAGACCGTGTTCGTGGGCGTGCCCTCGATGACCGTCACGGGCGAGTGGGGCACTTACATCGGCTGCACCCAGGACGGCGTCCTGGTGGGCACCGGCCTGGTGGGCCAGAGCGGTTCGGCCGAGGTCGTGTTCAACCAGATCCTCACGCCCGGCGTGCCGCTGAAGATGGTGGCCATGGTCTCCACCCGTGAGCCCGTGATCACCGAGTTGAACGTGATCGTGCCCGCCGACGTGAGCATCGACCCCATGATCATCGACGCCAACGTCGAGACCGACATCACCGTCACGGTGATGGAGGAGGACGGCGTGACGCCCAAGCCCGGCATCAACGTCTGGGCCGAGGGACTCGATTACGCCATCGCGCCGGTCATGACCAACGCCGCGGGCGTGGCCGTGATCACGGTGAACTACCCGTACGGTCCCAGCCTCGACATCGTGGGCCAGGACCCCGCCGACTCGTACCGCCTGTTCACCGAGACCATCGAGGTCAACGCCCTGCGCCTGGGCGGCCCCGACCTCACGGTGACCACGGACATCGGCATGGTCGACATGTTCCCGCTGAACCTGCCCGGCACGCTGCACGCCAGCGCCGGCCAGACCGGCTACGCGCTCTTCGCGCAGCTGCCCGACGGTTCTGTGCAGAGCATCGTCGGCAGCGACCTCACCGTGACCGCCACCGAGGCCGGCCAGGTGGTCGGCATGATCGCCCTGAGCGGTTATGACGTCTACGCCGAGGCCTTCGACGTGGTCGAGGCCTTCGGTACCGTGGCCGGCAACGTCACCAGCGGTGGCGCGCCCATGGCCGGGGTGACCGTCAATCTGCTGGACGACTACGACAACGTGGTGTTCTCGGTCATTACCAACGCGTCCGGCGACTACGCCGGTCCCGAAGAGATCCTGGTGGACGACTACACCATCGTGGTCGACCACTTCGGTTACCTGCACTTCGAGCAGGCCGTGTTCGTCAACTACGGCGCCAACGACTTCGACTTCGCGCTCGATCCGGCACCGGCCGGCGTGCTCTGGGGTCATGTCTACGACGCCGACACCATGGAGCCCCTCGAGGCCACGGTGCGGATCTACCGCCCCGACACCGGCGAGCTGTACAACGAGGTCGTCTGCGACGCCGACGGCATGTACACCACCGGTTCCCTACCCTACTTCACCTACGAGGTGAAGGTGCGCGCCTGGCACCACGTGCCGGTGACGTCGTCGTTGATCATCGACGCCCCGTCGCTGGAGAAGGACTGGGTGCTCGACGCCACCAACGGCGATCTGTTGCTCATCGACGATTCCGCCAAGTCGGATGCTCCGGCCAAGTTCTCCGAGAAGGGCGAACTGCTGGCGCAGGGTTACGTGCAGGACGACGCCAAGAGCGTCGCCGAGCTGACCGCCGATCTGGAGGAGCTGGGCTACTACGTGAGCCTCGTCGACGCGGCCACGGTGGACCCCGCCACGTTCTGGGATTACGACATGGTGATCCTGTCCTGCGGCGCCAGCACCAGCACCCTCGGCAACGCCGCGCTCAAGACCGGCCTGGTGAACTTCGCCCAGGACGGCGGGCACATCCTGCTCGAGGGCGGCGAGGTCGGCTACAGCCACTACAGCTCCGGTGATTTCGCCACCTACGTGATGCACTCCACCGACTGGAATCACGATTCCTCCGGCAACATCACCGTGGGGACGACCTCGCACTACGTGGCGACCTACCCCAACGACCTGACCGGCAGCACCATCGACCTGACCTACGACGGCTACGGCGACAGCGACGGCATGGTGCCGCTGCCCGACGCCGAGCTGGTGGCGGCCTGGTCGACCTACCCGACCGAGTCGAGCGTGCTGGCCTTCGACACCAACCCGGCCCCCGAGGGCGGACAGATCGTGTTCTTCAGCTTCAACTACGCCGCGGCCGGCGCCGCGCGCGTGGATCTGCTGGAAAACGCGGTGCTCTGGCTGCTCACGCCGGAGATGGGCAACTGCGCCGTTTCCGGAACGGCCATCCTCGACGGCATGGGCGACCACTCCGGGATCACGGTGCGCGCGGTGCCCAACGGCCCGAGCATGGTGACCGGCGCGGACGGCACGTACCAGCTGGACGGTCTGTTCGCTGGTCCGTACACGATCATCGCCGAGAAGGAAGGCTGGTCCATCGGTGCGCTGGACGTCGTGACCGTCGACGGTCAGGACCTCATCAACGTGGACTTGCTGCTGACTCCGGTGACGACGAGCGAGTTCTGCGATTCGCCGAACGCGCCGATCAACGACAACCAGACCACCACGGTCACCATGGATGTCGTGGCCGCTCCGCTGATCACCGTCAGCGAGCTCGAGGTGTTCCTGGACATCAGTCACACCTACCAGGGCGATCTGCTGGTCACAGTGACCGCACCGGACCAGACCTCGGTGGTCCTGCACAATCGCTCCGGCAGTTCCGACGACAACATCTACGGTTGGTACCCGGGGGAGATCTCTCCCGCGGAGGACCTCGTTGCCATGGTCGGATGCGAGATGAGCGGCAACTGGACCCTCACGGTGCAGGACATGGCCGGCGGCGACACCGGTATGATCAACGAGTGGTGCCTGCGGTTCACCCACGGCGTCGGTGACCTCACCGGTGTCGACGATCCCGCCGGCGTGCCGGTGGCGTTCCGCTCGTACCAGAACTTCCCGAACCCGTTCAACCCGTCCACCAACATCAAGTTCGACCTGCCGCGCGCCGGTCAGGTGAGCCTGCGGGTCTATGACCTGGCCGGACGCCTGGTGCGTGAACTGGTGAACGAGGAACTACCCGCCGCCACCCACACCGTGCGCTGGGACGGCACGGACACGGGCGGCCG
>PIVY01000563.1 GCA_003353795.1 bacterium | reverse complement strand
TCCAAGGCCGCTACCTTCTGCGACCCGACCGCAAGGGCCAGGTCAACGAGACCCTCGTCGGAGTCCTCGCCCGCGCCCAAAAGCAAACCGGCCTGTCGATCATCGCCGTCTCGGTGCTCAGTAGCCACTTTCACCTCCTAGCCTTCGCTGAGAACGCCAAGCAGTTGGCCGACTTCATGAGGTATGCCAACGGCAACCTCTCCGGCGAGATCGGCCGGTTGCACGATTGGCGCGGCCCGCTCTGGCAACGCCGTTACCGGGGCATCCTGGTCAGCGACGAGGAGGAAGAGCAGATCGCCCGGCTCAAGTACGTCCTCGGTGCCGGCGTCAAGGAGCTCCTGGTCGACCGCGTCTTCGACTGGCCGGGTGTGCACAGCGCCCGGGCGATCCTCGAGGATCAGCCCCTGCAAGGCTGGTGGTTCGACCGCAGCCGCGAGTATGCCGCGAAGCAGCGCCGAGAGAGACCCGGCCGCTACGACTATGCCGAGGAAGAAACGCTGGTCCTCGACCCGTTACCGTGTTGGCAGCACCTGCCACCGAAAGAAATCAAGCGGCGGGTCCGCGACATCGTGCGTGAGATCGAGCGCGAGGGGGCCGAGGAGCGTCGCAGAAAAGGCCAGGAGTCTCTCGGAGCCGAAGCGGTGATGAGCCAGGATCCGCACTACCGGCCCAAGGATCTCGACTCCAGTCCGGCCCCGATGTTCCACGCCTTCCGCAAGAAGGTCCGCCGTGAGATGTGGGAAGCCTACGCCTGGGTAGTCGCCGAGTATCGCGAGGCCGCCGAGCGGTTGCGCGCGGGCGACCGATTGGTGA
>PIVY01000562.1 GCA_003353795.1 bacterium | reverse complement strand
ACGGTCACCTCGTCGAAGCGGCGCTCGAGGACCGCGACCCGGGCCGTGATGGCCTCGCCGGCAGCGTCGGCCGCGGCGCCGGCCGATACCAGATCGGGTCGCTGCTCGAGGAACGCCTCGTGACGGGATTGGGCGGCGGCGAGATCGGCGCGGGCATCCACCAGCATCGATTCCTCCTCGGCCACCTTCTCGGCCAGGGCGTCGCGTTCGGACTGCACCCGTTCGCACTCGCGTACCGAGACGAGTTCGCCGACGAGGAGTTCCCGGTAGGCGAGGACGTCGCGGTCATGATCGGCCAGCATGATCCGATCGGGCTCCAGGGCGGCCAGCACCTCGAGGATCCACAACCGCGCCTGTTCCACATCGGCGGTGAAGCGGCGCAGGTCCGACGCCTCGTCCAGACGGCGATCGTCGAGGCTCTGCATGAGTTCCCGGCGCAGGGCTTCCACCTCGGCGGCCACGATGGCGGCCTCGGCCCGCAGGCGGGCGTCATCCATGCGCACGAGGACCTGCCCCCGTCGCACGGCGTCCAGCAGCTTCACATCGAGGCTGGCGATCTGCCCCACCTCCAGAGGCGACAGCACCACGCTCGGTGCGTTGACCAGCCCCGGCGCCTCCACCACCACGGTCCGCCGCTGGAGCATGAACCCGATGACGGCCACCGTGACGCACCACACGAACACCGGTCCGCGGTGCCTGCGGAGGAACAACCCGAGCTCCTCATGTCGCAACAGGGCCATGTCAGATCTCCAGCAACTGCTCTTGCAGGGTGAGGTCGAGGTCGATGATCATGTCGAGCTTCTGCAGGGCGTC
>PIVY01000561.1 GCA_003353795.1 bacterium | reverse complement strand
GGCCTCGTGCAGGTTCGTTCCGCACAGTTCGGCGTCGGTCAGGTCCGCCTCGCCGAGGTTGGCCCCAGGCAGGTCCAGGTCGCTCAGGTCCGCCCCGGACAGGTTCGGCCGAATCGTCGGGTTCTCGCTGCGCCAGCAGTTCCAGGCGTCGGTTCCACGGCTGAGGATGTCGGCATGGTCGCCGTTGGGTGTGGTCATGGTTCGCTACGGGGGTCAGGCCTGGCCGTCTGTGGTGGGAGCCAGCGTCTGGATCTTGCCCAACAGGCGTTTCAGGTCGATGGGTTTGGTGTCGTAGTCCTCGCAGCCGGCGGCGAGGCACTTCTCGCGGTCGCCCTCCATCGCGTGGGCCGTCAACGCAATGATCGGGATCCCGCTGGTAGCGTCGCTGCCCTTCAGCCGGCGGGCCGCCTCCCAGCCGTCCACCACGGGAAGGCTCATGTCCAGCAGGATCAGGTCCGGGCCGGTTGTGGCCGCCAGGTCGATCCCCTCCTGACCATCCATGGCCAGGACCACGTCAAAGCCGCGCTTGATCAGCCGGCGCGACAGCATGTCGCGGTTCATCTCATTGTCTTCCACCAGCAGAATCTTCGTCATCCCGTCACTCCGGTATCCAAGGTGCTCCCGCTGCGGCGAGAGAGCATGGTGCGTTCGCGTAGCCTAGTCCCCGCCGCGGCGATCCGCAATGTCGCGGATCTCGTGGAGGAGCTGTTCGGTCGTCTGGGCGCCCTTCTGGACGATGTGCTCCACCGCCCCCGCGAGTTGGCGACGGTCCTCTTCTGTCAGGTGTTTCGCCGTGATCACAATCACCGGCACGGC
>PIVY01000560.1 GCA_003353795.1 bacterium | reverse complement strand
CGACTCCGGTGGCGAGATGTTCACCTTCGGCGGCGACTACGAGCTCTCCGGCACCATCGGACAGCACGACGCGGGCACCCTCGCCGGCGGCGCGTTCGAGCTGTCCGGGGGGTTCTGGCCGGCTGCGGTTGTGGTGAGCTGCCCGCCCGACCTCAACAACGACGGCGTCGTCAACACCCAGGACTTCCTGGTCTTCCTCAACCTGTGGGCACAGGGAGACCCCGACGCCGACTGGAACAACGACGGCACAGTCAACACACTCGACTTCCTCGCATTCCTCAACGAGTGGGCCGTCGGCTGCTGAGAGGCGATCAAGAGGTGCTTCTCTCCCGCTGGCTGTCCAGCCGAGAGTCCTGCTAGACTTCTCACCACTCCCGGGAGAGGCTTGGCAGCATGAAGATTCTCATCTGTGGCATGGGCGAGGTCGGCACCCACTCGGCTGAGTTTCTCAACGCGGCCGGGCGGTTGATCACTGCGGTTGATCTTGATGCCGCGCGCCTGCGGGCGATTACCGACACCATGGACGTGAGCGTGCTCCAGGGCAACTGCGCCAGCGCCGCGGTGCTCAGCGAGGCCGGGGCCGCCAGCGCAGACCTGGTGCTCGCCACCACAGATGATGACGAGGTCAACCTGGTCACCGCCTCGCTGGCCAAGGCCCTGGGCGCCAAACGCACCGTCGCCCACATCCGCCACGCCACATACTTCGACCAGGCCGACATCGACTACGAGAAGCACTTCGGCATCGACCAAATCGTCTGTCCGCAATACGCGACCGCGACCGCGATCGCACGCTCGCTCAGCAACCCCGCGGCGATCG